>DAHVFG010000068.1:0-14977 GCA_027317125.1 Chloroflexota bacterium
CGTCGAAAGAGAAAACGCCTGGCAATCCACATAGCGGGCACACTCGGAGGCCCGAAGAAGATAATACCACGCAAAGCGCAAGGGGGTATAAGTAGAGTGAGCGCAGGGCCTACAGCGTACTCGATAGCCGCATCGAGATAATGATTACCCGTCACTTCTACGCGCCAGCCCGTCTCAATCAGGCGAACGCCTGCACCCAAGGCGGGGCGGCACTGCCGCGCAAAGCGGTGGGTCAGCAGGACCACCTTGCCTGCGCCAAGCCTCTGCGCCGTGTAGTCGGCCAGCTTGAGGATCAGGCGCTCGGCCCCCGTGAGCTTCTTGAATTGTGGGTAGAAGAATACCAGCACAGTATTCGCCTGCGGCGGAATTATCGTCTTCTCTCGGCTTCTTCTTCCAGCATGATAGGAATGCCATCGCGCACTGGGTAAGCGCGGCCGCACTGCTCGCAAACCAGCTTATCACCTTCCAGGTTGACTTTCGCCTTGTCCACAGGGCACACCAGTATATCGAGCAACTCTTTAGGAACCGAGGCTTGTTTGCCTGCCATTGCTATCTCCTTTGCGCCCGTCACCAACCAGGGCAACGCGCAGATAACTGTGCATCCCTGCTAGCGCGGTATGTATATATTCTCCACATTGCGTTGGTCAAGTTTATAATTATCGCGCACTGCTTGCAATATTCCGGGCGAAACATCGCCCGCGCCTGCGTCGGTCTGCTTTATGTCTATCCGCAGGATTATTTGAGCGAACTGCCGGGCGTTGATCGCCGCCACAAGCTTGCTCTCATCCCAGCGGCCATACCTGGTGGCGTGGGTTTGCGTGAAAGGATCGGTAGACCAGAGGCGCTTGCGAGCGGTTACGAGCAGGCCCACATTGTCTGAATAAGCTTCACCACTGTTGTTGGTCACATACTGGAAGACGTCCATCATACCATGCTGCTTGTCGGCGGAAAGTATATTGAACTCTGTTTGCAACCATGAAGGTGTACTGAAGAGCGGCGGTAGCTGCGTTATAAGTAATAAGGCCAGCACAGCCGACGCCGAACGCACTTGCCACGTGCGAGAGCGCCCGGCAAAGGCGACGCCGAGGGCCAGACCAATACACGAGGCCGCACTCAGATCAAGAAGATGGTTGTGATTCCCGCCCAGCGTGCCAGTGGCCGAGGCCACGACCACGCTCATAGCGAGGTAGACCACAAGCAACGGCCCTGCATGCTGCCCTAAGACCTCGGGGTGCCTGCCAAAGCGTGCCTCTACCCACAGCAGCCCACCAAGTAAGATCGCCACAACGCCAGGCGCGAACAAAGGCCAGTATGCGCCAAACAAGTTACCGGTGAACTCTACGAATCTCGCCGGAAACCAGGGCAGGTCGTGGATAGTGAACATGTGGTAGAAATAGCCGCCACCGGTAAGCCAATTGAAGATGAGAGTGGGCACCACCGCTCCGGCAGCGTATATCGCCCCAAAGAGCAAACCAGTACGAAAGCGCGTGAGAAGCAGCCACACAATGGCAGTCACAGCCGCCGCGATTGCCGTCTGTTTGGTGTAAAATGCGCCCAGGAAGAAAGCGAGAGCAACCCACAACTGCGAAGGTGGGCGCGCAAGCAACCACCACAGCCCGGCCAGTCCCAGCGCCACTGCCAGCATGTCGGGCTTGACCAGGCTGCCCCAGAATGTAACCAAACTGAGCGACCACCAGGCCGCCGCGCCGATAGCCCCGGCCAGGCGGTCGCCCATCACGGCCACAGATATACCAAAGATAGCTATCCCCACAAAGAGAGTAGCCGCTATCGAGATAGCACGCCCTGTCTTGAAGGTTGGTTCAGACCCTGCAAGGTGCTGCAACGGCCAGTTGAGTAGGTAGTATAGAGGAGGATAAGGGGCGGCGATGAAGAGATCGGGGGTGGGCAGGCCGTAGATGCCAACGCCGCGATCCAGCAGGCCTGTCTCGGCGACAATCATCCCCTCCGACTCGTCAAATTGAAATGGATAAGAGAAGATGGAGGCTGAGGTTAGCGCCGATGAAACCGACCTGGCAAGGAGAATCGCCAGGAGCGCCGCCAGCACAACGAGCAGCAAAGTGCTTGCAAGGCGCATTCTGCGCGAGCTTGCAGGAGTTTCAGGCTGGTTATTCTGTGCCACTGTTTCGTTCAACATTATTTTCCAATAGCCACAGCCGACAGCCTTACGCCAAGCAAGCGTGGGTCGCTTCCGCCACCGATGAAGGCGTTTACATCAAGAAGAAAATCGCTGTCCTGCGTGGTGCTCACGCTTGCCCCTGCCGGCAACGGCGATTGCTGCCAATCAACTCTGTTGATCAATGAGAAATGCGCTAACTGAACGAGCCTGCTTGCGTCGCTTGCAGCATAGACAACGACTTGCGTGACCGGCACTCCACTGGGACGCCAACCGCTCCACTTTAGCTGGGTAGAAGGTGATAGAGATAACCTGCGTATCTCGCTGCGGTCACTACTCCAACGGTAGGCGACGCCACGCTCATCTACTTCGGGGGCGTAAAAGCCGCGCAAATAACCTAGATCAAGCCCGCTCCCGATTTCTACGTTAGTAGTGAGCGGCGGGTCCAGGTGGTTCCACGCCCAATTGAGAGCCTCGTCGTTGCTTACTTTCACAGTTCTCGCATTGAAGAACGAGCGAGCGGCTTGCAGGTTTCCGGCGCGGCGAGCGGCCTCTCCCTTGATTATAAACGGTTCCACTCTGTCCTGCGGCTCATTACTCGTTAGCTGAGCAAGAGCCTGAGTTGTCTCGCCCTTCTGCAGCAGGGCAGCCGCGAGGCCATAGCGTGTGTCGGGGATAGCCGAGCTTGCTCTCCTGTACTGCACGATAGCTTCATCTACTTTGCCCACCTTTAGCAGCCTCTCAGCCTCACGGTAAGGCTCCTGCTCGCCCCAGCGTTGAATGCCAAGCTCGGTCAGCGAAAGATTGCTATCGGCAGCGACGACGCCACCGGCGACGCCCGGCAGCAAAATCGGGGGGAGGACCACCGTTGCGATACCCATGAGGGCCAATGCCGATGCCACTTTGCCCGCCAGAGTTGCGCGCCTCAGCCGGAGCCTGAGGTCACGGCCCGGCCGGAAGAAGGTGAGGCCCGCGCCCGCCACCGGAAGGAGTGCCGCCACGACAGGCAACGTGAAGCGCGTTACCGCGAAGAAAACAAAGGACATCCCTACCCAGAGGAGCACCCACAGGCCAATCAACAGCTTGAGCGGGTGTGGAGGCGCAAAAAGCAGACCCACAATGGCAAGCACAAGGACAGCCATATACAGGAGGTCGTCGAAAAAGAGAAGCGAAAGGAGATGCCAGGCCGGCACGCGACCCAGGGCGAAGCCGGGCACCTGGCGCTCCTCAGCGCTGAAGAGCGGACGCCACAGATCAAGGCTTTCCTTCAGCCCTTTGTCTATGAACGCTGCGGGATCGCTCGTTATCTTCTTGAAGGCCGCATCATAGGCAAAGTTCTGGCGGGCGATGGGGCCGGAAAGAGGCTCAAGGTCGGCGCGTAGGCGTGCCTCGTCCTTTACGCCCACGCTCGCCAACCAGAGATTGTAGCCGCTCGTAGTATCCACAGGCACGAAGGCTCTGTATGCGATGTAGTTGCGAATGGTCCAGGGCAATATAGCCACCCCACAAACTGCCAGCAGCCCTAAAGCGGCCAGCGCTCTTTTGCTAGCAGACCGTACGTTATGCCTTAGAGCAAAGAAGAGCCAGAGCGCGGCCAGAGGCGCAAAGGCGAGAGCAGTGGCGCGGGTGAGCGCGCCTACCCCGATCAAGATACCGGAAGCGCAGAGCAGTAGATAGCTGCGCCTCTTCCTCCCCGCCGAGAGCGCGTCATAGGCAAGAACCAGCGCCACAAGCGCCCAGGCAAAAACAAAAAGAAAGAGGGTTTCCGACAAGAGTAAGCCCGCAAAGAGGGTGAGGGGTAAATAGAGCAGGCCAAGGGCTACGGTCAAGCGGGCAGCCGTTGCGCCGCGCAGACAATTGCCGAGCCAACCGAGCGGCAGAAGGGTGGCTGCGCTGATCACCGACTGCGATATGAGCACAGGCAGGTAATCTGTGCCCAGCAACTTTATTATGGCGGCAAGAAATACTACATAGAGCGGCGGGCGAATCCACAGCGCGGTGTCGAAGAAAGAGAAGCCGCGCCCTTCAGCCAGCATATGTGCCGCACCGAAGTATTCGCGCTCGTCAATAACGAAATCGGTCGGGGTGTGGCCGCCGGGGTGAAGTGCGAGGTTGTACGCGACGCGGAAGACCAGCGCAGCGACGATGAGGACCCAGATTAGGGGGTCGCGCCAGAAAGCGGCATCGTGTCGCTCAGGCTCCTCCAGCGAAGCTGCGAAACTTTGAGGGCTAGATGGTATCAACCGGCTGTCCGGGCTTCTCCTTCTTGGTGCGGCCTCTCCTGCGGCGGGCGAGGGCGGCGGCGTAAAGCTGCACGAAGGTGCGGGCCGTTGTCTGCCAGTTCAGGTCGTTTTCCACCCTACGGCGGCCCGCCTGCCCATATTGGAGGCGTAGTTCAGGCGCTCGGAGGAGTAAGTTTATAGCCGAGGAAAGCTCGCCAGGCTGCTTCTCAGGCACCAACAGTCCGTTCTCGCCGTCTTTCACAGCTAAAGGCACGCCAGCCACTGACGTCGCCACCACGGGCCGCCCTGAGGCCATAGCCTCCAACAAAGTGTTGGGCAGTCCATCCACGTTTCCCTGCCGGTCAACTACAGAGGGAAGCACGAAGAGGTCGCACCCACTGAAGAAGAGCGGCATCTTATCTCGCGTAACCCATCCAGGCATGATCACCGACTTCTCAACGCCAAGCTGTTGCACCAGAGACTTTAACCTGGGCATCAGGTCGCCTCCTCCTGCAAGGACAATTTTGGCGTTCGGGCGCTCACGTAGGATCGCGGGCACCGCCCTGATAAGGTATTCGAAGCCTTTCTTGTAGACCATGCGCCCGACCGCGAAAACAACCAATGAGTCGGCAGGCAGGCCCAGTTCTTCGCGCAGTAAAGGTCCTGCACCTTCGATGCGGGTGAACGTGCCGGGATCTACCCCGTAAGGCACGAGATGCGAGCGGGAGGCTGGCGCGCCTATGCGGATCGCTCTATGCAAAAGGTCGGCGCTAGGGGCGGTAATAGCGCTGGCGGCGCGGAAGCACCAGCGCGCCACTGCTGATACAGGCTTGCTCTGCTCGGCCACAAAGACATCAGAGCCATGCATACTTATCACTAAAGGCAAGCGTCTCATACGCGCAACAATCGCCGCCACCGGCCCGTTTGGAATTACCCAGTGGCCGTGCATAACGTCGAACTTAATTCTGCCTGTGAGCCGCCAGAGCGCCCACAAGCTGCTGAGGAAGACTACAGGCGTAAGCGGGTAAATAGCCCCTCTCACGCGGACATCGGCCTCCATAGATTCGGCGTAGCCCCATATGTTTAGATGGCGGAATGGTATGTACTTGAAGAAGTGCAGGTGTACGCCCTTCTCTACGGGTGCGCGCTTCACGTCAGGGTGGTATGGCGCGAGCACGTGAACCTCGTTGCCCGCCGCTGCGACGCTCATAGCTATGGACTCGACGAAAGGCGCCGTCACATCGCCCTCATACTTGGGATAAGATGAAGTGACCATACATATCTTCATGCCGCTATTGTAACATGATTGAGGATCAGGAGTTAGGAGTTTTTAGACCGAGCCTTGATCCCCAATCCCTGGCTACTCCTATCTTTTCTCGCTCAGCGGCGTTATTAACTGTGAGACGGCTTGATGAGTGCGCCCCTCGTCTTTCCGCCAAGGCCCACGGCCGATGCAGGCATAGCTTCTTACGAGGCCTTACCGCAACGGCATTCCCTGAGGTCATCTCGGCCTCAGGGAGGGCGTATCCCTCTCAGAGGCGCAAAGAGGTTAGCCATGCAAGTAAACTCCGATGCGTGCACCTGCGCTCAGGCGGCTGATGACCAGAGTGTTGGCAAGCTAAACACGGCTCTGTTGGCCCTTTCGGTTGTAAGTGTGATCATAGGTGGCTTCCTCGCTACACTCTCACGCTAACACCAACCCCTCCATCCTGCACCTTCTACACGAACCTCCACTCTGCCCCGGCATCTCTCAGGCACACCACGCCCACATCTTACTTTTCAGCGCCGGTGTCGATCCTTTGCACGCCCAAACTGAGCACAACTGAGCCGAACTTCTCCTCTTGCCTGTACGCCTCTTCAGGGGCCTCACCCTCGGTCAACTCTGTGGAGAGAGTCTCACTCTGGATGTAGCTGCCAAAGCCTGCCAGCGCACCGCGCACGATTCCGGAGGCTTCATCCCCATCGCTATTGTTCAGCTTGTAGTAAGTATAGATGCGGTCGCTTACATCGAAGTCCGCCGATTTGCGCATGTCGTTGATCACGCGCACCAGGTCACGGGCCACCCCCTCTTGCAGCAGCGCGTCATCAAGCTCGGTGTCAAGGGCGACCACCAGCCCGCCTTCCTGGGCGACAGCGAAACCCTCGCGCTCTCGTGTCTCCACGAGTAGCTCCCCCGGAAGCAGCTCAACAGGCTCCTCTTCGCCTTCCAGGTAAAGCTTCACAGGCTCCTCAGCTTCCACCTGGGCGGCTATCCCCGCAGGCTCACCCATAGAGAGGGCAGAACGTATCGCCCCCAGACGCTTGCCATACTTTGGACCCAGCAACGGCAAGTTAGGCTTTATCACATAGGTGATCAGGTCTCCTACCTGCGAGGTGATTACCATCCTCTTGACATTCAGCTCTTCCAGTACCTGCCCTTCAAGTCGCCGCAGCGCCTCGTCATCAACTTTGGAGGGGGCGCGCACCATTATCTCGCGTAGCGGTTGGCGCACTTTGATCCCTGCTTTGTTGCGCGCCGCACGGCCCAGGCTGATAACTCGCTGGGCGAGCGAGGTATCAGCGAGCAGGCGGTGGTCTATGAGCGATTCATCGGCCTGCGGGTAAGCGCAGTGATGCACGCTCTCAGGGTTCTGCGCTGCTGAATCCGCGTCAGACCTGACAAGGTTCTGGTAGATTTCCTCTGCCATGAAGGGCATTATCGGCGCGATCAGCTTGGATAGCGTCACGAGCACTTCATAGAGGGTGGAGTAAGCCGCCAGCTTGTCGCCGTCCGACTCGCTCTTCCAGAAGCGGCGGCGCGAGCGGCGCACATACCAGTTGGAGAGGTCGTCCACGAAAGTATCAATCTGCCTGGTGAGCGAGCCTACGTCGTAGCTGTCCATCTCGGTGCGGGCCAGCTTGATGAGCTCGTGCAGCCGCGCCACTATCCACCTGTCAAGCTCAGCGCGCTCGGCTACAGGTACGCTTTCCGCCCCTGGGTTATAGCCATCGAGGTTGGCATATATCACAAAGAAGCTGTAGGTATTCCACAGCGTCAGCAGATTGCGCCTGATCTCCTCGGCTACACCGTAGCCAAAGTTCATGTTCTGCGTAATGCTCGCGCCCGCATACATCCAGCGCATTACGTCAGCGCCCATCTTTTCTACTGCATCATCGAACCAGATGGCGTTGCCCCATGATTTGTGCATTGGCCGCCCACTCTCGTCGTGAACCTTCTCGTATGTGAGCACCTCCCGGTAAGGCGTTGTGTCCTCAAAGGTCACCGACATGAAGAGCATCGAGTAGAACCAGAGGCGTATCTGCTCTCGCATCTCAGTAACAAAATCTGCGGGGAACCACTTCTCCCAGTACTCCCTATTTTCAAGGTATCCCAACGTCGAGTAGGCCACAATGCCAGCGTCGAGCCAGGCGTCTCCCACCTCCGGGATGCGCTCTACTACCTCACCGCAGTGAGGGCATTTGATCTTTACTTCGTCCACCCAGGGCCGGTGCAGCTCAGGCAGCGCGTCTACCACTTCCGGGTTGATGGAGAGTTCGCGCAGTTGTCGCCGCGAGCCTACAACGGTAACTTCGCCGCAAGCGTCGCAAAGGTAAAAAGGGAGAACAAGACCCCAGAAACGCTTGCGTGAGATGTTCCAATCGCCCATGTTGGCGAGCCAGTTATCCATCCGCTTGCTTGCGTACTCCGGGATCCACGCCACCTCAGAGTTAGCCTTGATCATACGCGGGCGGATTTCGTCGGCGCTGATATACCACTCGGTAGCTACGCGGAAAACCAGTTCTGTATGGCAGCGCCAGCAAACAGGATAGCGATGGGTGTAATCAAGCAGGTTATAGAGTATGCCTTTTTCCTTCAGTTTATCAAAGACGATAGGGGCAACCTCTGTTACGTGGTGATTGGCAAAGTCTCCGTACTTTGGCCCGTAATTGCCCGCCTCATCTATAGGCGTCAGCACAGGAAGGGCATTTACTTTGCCCAGCTCGAAGTCCTCAGCGCCACAACCAGGTGCGATATGCACGATGCCTGTGCCTTCTTCGTCGCTAACCTCACCCCAACCGATGACCTGGTGCTCCATGCCGGCGGCGGCGGGCAGGTCGTCGAAAGGCCCTGAATAGGTGAGGCCAACAAGCTCGGAGCCTTTCACATTGCCAAGCTCTTGATAGTCGCCGACTAACCTGCCAAGGGTGCCACGCGAGAGATAATAAACGTCACCCCCCTGGCGCACGCGAGCGTATTCCAGATCGGGATGAACCGCCGCCGCGACATTAGCAGTGAGGGTCCACGGCGTGGTAGTCCAGACTAGCAGGCTTTCGCCTTCGTGCCCAGGCGTAGTTATGGGAAAGTTGACGAAGACCGAGCGGTGGGTCACTTCCTCGTAGCTATCCAACATCTCGTGCTGCGACAGCGACGTGCCGCAACGCCAGCACCAGGGCATAGAGCGCGTGCCACGATAAAGCCAGCCGTTCTCCTGGCACTTGCGCAGGAAGTACCAGATGTACTCGATGTTTGTGTCGGACATAGTGTAATAGGAATTATCCCAGTCCATCCACTGGCCCAGCCTCTCCGACTGGCGAGTGATTTCAGCGGCGTACTTTAGCACGCGCTCGCGACATGCCAAGGCAAAACGGTCCAGGCCAAAGGCTTCGATCTCACGCTTCGAGTTGAAGCCGAGGTCCTTCTCTACTTCCACTTCCACCCATAGTCCCTGGCAGTCAAAGCCGTTCTGGTATCTCTGGTCGTAGCCGAGCATGGCGTGATAGCGCTGGTATATGTCCTTGTAGGTCCTTCCCCAGCCGTGATGCACGCCCATTGGGTTGTTGGCGGTGATTGGCCCATCTATGAAAGACCAGGTTTTGTTGCCTTTATTCTTTGCTTGCAGCTTCTTAAAAGCGCCGGTCTCGCGCCAGAAGGCAAGAGTGGCGTTCTCCAACTGAGGAAAGTCGGGTTTGTTATCTACAGCTTTGAACATAGTTCACCTCATTACTCCTACCCAACCAGGGGCTACTAACAGCTAGTGCCCAAGTAGCCGTACGCTCTCTTCCCTGGGGTGCCAGGCGAGCATCCATTCACCGAACTGCCCTAGCAGGCTCATAGCCTGGTCGTGCCGCTTTTTTAGCCCTGAGTCTTTGACCTTGAAAGTGCCAAGTAGCTGGTTCACAACCAGGTCGCTGTCACTCTTTATGTCAAGCACCACCTGGCCTGGGCTTCTGTTAGTCACTGTCAACCGCTCAATGATGTACTGAAGACATGAAATAAGCGCCTCATATTCCGCCTGGTTGTTCGTGTAGTTGTCCCCAAACTCGACCCTCTTGACCACCGGCCTCCTGCCAGGCGACTGCACCAGATATGAGCCGTAACCCTGGCCCGGATTGCCTCTGCTGCCACCATCGAAGACCACATTCAGCTCCATCAACTCCCGCTGGTTATCCTCAGTTTCGTCCTCGG
Organism: Chloroflexota bacterium; assembly: GCA_027317125.1. Lineage (GTDB taxonomy): Bacteria > Chloroflexota > Chloroflexia > QHBQ01 > JADMIH01 > JADMIH01. The sequence continues at coordinate 9,803 of DAHVFG010000068.1, forward strand.
CATCAGATGCCTCCACCTCAGGCTCAGCCTCCGCAGCCGGAGCAGGCATGCGCTTCTCTGCTCGTGGGGTCTTCGGTAATTCAGAAGCACGCTTCATCAATGTGGAAATGTCGATGGGAGAGGCGCTATCGTCAGGAGCATCAGCAGACGCGTCATCAGCCGGAGCGTCCCGACCGGGTGTGCGGCGCTCCTCACGAACTACGTTCGCTTCAGATGTAGACTCCGCCTCCACCGGTGGAGCAGGCACGGGCGCAGCATGTGAAGCCCCTCGCGGCGGGGGTATGACCTTCTCCTGAGCTTTTTGCGCGGGCGCAGGCTCTATGCCAAGCGCTCTCGCGGAACGAACCAACAGTGGAGTAGAGACGAGCACCCGCAGTTGCTCTTCGCCTGTGTTCTTGAGAGCACAGGCCTCGTGGGGTGCGATATAGACGACGGAGTCGGCTCTGACCAGCGCTACTGCTCCGCCATCAGCCGCCGAAAGCTCCCCCGAACCCGCGATTACAAAGAGGATATGCTCCTCCCCGTAGCTGTGGAGCTTGACCTGCCCACCGGTTTCAACCTCTAGCAGGTCAACCGCCAGCAAGCTTTGAGCAGCATCACCCGCAGGGTATAGTTGCCTCGTCGAAGCGCCCTGCCCATCGCCACCAGTAGCTCTTATCGTAGATACGTTCCTTATCTCCATATCTCCATAACTCCTCACACTGTCAATGGCGCATAGAGCCCAACATCGTAGCGTACTCAATGCTGGCTGCGCATCTAGCGCGGGCGATTCAACCTTGCCCTACGACCAAAGGCTATCCATAAACAAAAACCCCGTCCTCATAGAGAAGGACGGGGTGTACACCCGCGGTACCACCTTCGTTGGCGCGTTGCGCCCACTCATGGGCCTATCAGCCCCGGCCCCTGTAACGTGGAGCGACTCCGACCGTACTTACTTGCGCTGATCAAATGAACCAGGGTGTTCAGCAGGTGGCTCAGGAACGATTTTCAGCGGGCCTGCCGGAGCCGGTTCCACCAGACCCGGCCTCTCTGTACCTTACAGCACGCGTACTCTTTCCATCTCAGCCTTTTCTCTATGCTAAACAAGTTTAGCACGCAACAGCGCCACTGTCAAGCGACTATGCCTCAGTAAATGTTCAGAGTAGGGGTGGAGCAATCTTCTTAGAGTAGCTGTGGAAGCGTACCCTCACACACCCTCACCCCATGCCCCTCTCCCTTCATGGGAGAGGGGGCTTTAATCACCCTTGTAACCCCGTCAGGGGCAGGCCCCTGTGCACTCAGCAGGAGCAAACCCCCTCCCCCTTCATGGGAGAGGGGGTTTGGGGGTGAGGGGAGGGACGCCCCTCCACCCTGAATCTGAACAGTTACATGCCTCAACAAGCTCAACTGTATCGGATTCAGCGACGGCGCTAGCGTCCATTGCCAGGAATGCTTCAACGACCTCCGGGTCGAAGTGCGTGCCTGCCAGGGAGCGGATGTGCTCGCGCACTTTTGCTTCCGGCCATGCGGGGCGATAAGGCCGGTCTGAGCAGAGGGCATCCCACACGTCAACCACAGCAAATATACGCGCGGCCAGTGGTATCTCCCTCCCACGCAGCCCGCGAGGGTAGCCACTGCCGTCCCACCACTCATGATGACAGTAAGGTATATCGAGCGCGGGATTCAGAAACTCGATTGGAGCCAGCAACTTGTGCGCGTACGAAGGGTGCCGCCGCATAATCTCGCGCTCTTCGTCAGTTAGAGGTCCCGGCTTCAGCAAAATCGAGTCGGGTATGCCCATCTTGCCTATATCGTGTAGCAGAGAACCCCAGCGTAAATGCACAAGGTCTTCCTCAGAGACGCCCATGATACGCGCCAGCTGCAAAGTCAGCCCAGTGACACGGCGGCTGTGCCCCTCGGTCTCTTTATCGCGCAAGTCGAGCGCGCGTGACCACCCCTCAAGGGTTGTGTCATAAGCCACGGCAAGGTCAAGGCCGAGACGCTCAAGCTCCTCGAAGAGGGTAGCATTATCCAGGGCGATTGCAGTTTGCCCCGCCAGCGCCTCAAGGAAATTACGCCATTCCTGATCCGGCTGTAAAGGCTCGCGGCTGAAGATTTCGAGCACACCTTTGACCTGACCTTTGGCAAGCAGGGGAACGGCATAGTAAGAGGTGAAGCCCTCGGCGGCAAGCAGTTCAGAGCGCATAAACTCATCCGAGGTGCGTAAGTCATCAAGGTGCAACATGCGGTGCTCAAGCGCCGCTCTCCCCGCCAGCCCTTCACCCAAAAAGAAGCGCGAAGAGGTAATTTCGTTGCTGCGAAAACCCCGACCCACCACATACTCCAGCATTTCGCTTCCCAAGCTCAGCAGCAAAACAGAGGCCGCATCCACCTGAAGTTGAGTAATTACTTGATCGAGAATCGTTTCGAGCGTGCCATGCAGGTCCGGGCTGGAAGTGATCGCTACATCTATACGACGTAGCGCAGCCAGCCTGTGTAGCTGGCGTTGGGCATGCTCTTCAGCCTGCTTGCGCTCCTCAATCTCTTGCTGCGCGGCCATAAAGAGCCGGGCATTTTCTACAGCGTTATGCGCTAACCGCCTGGAGGCATCGCGCACAATTGTAAAGAGGGAAGCATAAAGGGCAAGGAAGCCCACCAACAGCGTCAGCCAGACGAAGCGCCGCATGCTGTCAATGCGCGGCTGAAGAGCCGATAGATCGTTGTAGACTTCATAGGCCCCCTGAACTTGTTGACTACCCTGAAGCCTGAGTGGGATGTACATCTCTAGGAGCTTGTCGAATTTGCCACGTTCCTCAACGTTTTCTGCCGCTTGGAGGTCTGATATGCCCACCACCATTTTGCCCTGAAGCACCGATTGCAAATCGCCCTCTATGGGGAAGCGTTGCCCTACGAGCTTCTTGTCGTCGGAGTATTGCAAGACGCCGTCGGGCTTCCATATCTTGATACGGACAATATGCGCGCGCAACAGGTCACGCTTGACGAGCGTATCAATTTGATTGAGCCGGAATGCGCTGAGGGGCGCTGTAAGGTCTGCTGGGGTGAGATAGGGATCGAGGATGTTAGCCACATCGCTCGCGGCATTATCAGCTTCTTGCTGTATGGCATTCTGCTCCAACTCGGCTTCGATGCCCCAACCCAAAACGCCCCCTATGGTTGCGACCAGGAGCAGGCTCACCAGGGAGAATTTAGCTAGCAGGTTCAGCTTCATTTTGTTCTGCGGTTGAAAGCAGTTGGCTACTCCCGAAGATTTCGCATCGTAAGGCACCGGCTGCTATAGCCGGTGATAGAGTAAATGTGTTACATTCAGCCACTCCGGTAGAAGGTGAAACTTATGTAGCTGACCTGAAAACAAATTTTCATCCTGACTGGTGAGGCGCAGCCTCATGATTGACTGTTCAGAGTAAGCGCGGACTAACAGAGCGCACTACCCCTTACTGTCCATGCCTGGCGCGCCTACGAAAGTGCCACCGTATCCCCCACTGCTGTGCCACTCCCTCCGATAGCGCCTTCGGGCAGCTCAACTGCCATGCGTGCGCCTTTCACGATGCGCCCTACGCGCCAGGGCTTTATACCCTTGTACATAAAGAGCACTTTCCCCTCTTTGTCAAGAAAGAGGATATCGAGGGGGTAGCGCATGAAAAACATATGGATTGAGTTACATGGCTCAATGACAAGTCCGCCGCCGCTCGCCAGGGGCGAAGTGAACATCAGTCCACGCCCTCTTGCTACAAAGGTAGAGGCTCTGACGGCATCGGCAGCCAGCGAAGTTCCGCGTGTTGTGTTATATATGAGCATAGAGTGGTAGGGCTATCCCGTCGTGGGCAGCGGCGACGCTAGATGGCGCCCGTAGTGACCTGGCCTGCTAACCTCCGAAGCCATTCATGATCTTGGGAACTGCCGGGCCGAGGATGACGATGTAGGTGGCGGGGAAAATGAGGAATACCATTGGTATCATCATCAAAATAGGAGCCTTGTGAGCTTTCTCCTCGGCACGCTGGCGGCGGCGTATACGCATCTGCTCGCTCTGAATCCGCAGCACTTTGGAGATTGACACGCCAAGTTGGTCGGCCTGGATGATAGAAGCCACGAAGGTGCTCAGGTCAGAAACACCAGTTCGCACCACCATCTCCCGCAAGGCATCACGCTTTGCTTTGCCGACACGCATCTCAGAGATCGCACGCTGGAACTCGTTGGCAAGCGCATTGTCCCACTTATCTGCCACACGCTGCATCGCGCCATCGAAGGCAAGGCCCGCCTCCACGCTGATCGTCATAAGGTCAATTGCGTCAGGAAGGGTCTTGAGGATAATACTGGCGCGCTTCTTAATGCGGCCCCGCAGCCAGAAGACAGGCAGAAGATATCCGGCGAGTGCCGAGATCGCGCTGTAGAGTACGAGGCTCATAAGCGCCGCGCCCGTCAACAGGCAGATCCCAAGCGCGACACCACCTAGAAGTAGAGCACCGACGATGCGCACCCCTGTGAACTCGGCAACACCCATGTTATAAGGGTTGCCTGCCAGCACCATTTGCTGCTGCATCTTCTCCAGGCCTGCGGAGGGGGTGAGCTTACCAAAAGTACGGGTTACGCCTGCGATGATCGGCTTGACAACGCGCTCAGTAAAAGGCTGCTCCAGCTCTATTTCTTCAAGGGTACGCGTACGCTCGGCAAATTGTGTCAGGCGTGATTCGATTGACACAGCATTGCGGCGAGGCATAGCCATCTTCGCAAAGAGGGCGAATACGCCAACAGCCAGAATAGCCGGTATAAGAATAAAGATAGGGTTCACTGCTTTTTCCCTCTCCGACTTCGGAATCGCGAATCAAAGTCAAGTAAGCTGTAGTTCGCAACTTCGTCCAAGGCGGCTAGACTTCTATATTGACTATCTTCCGTATTACCATGAAACCAGCAAAAACCATTACGCCACCGCAAATCGGTAGGACAATCCAGGGAAACGCCCATAATGTTGACATGTAGGCAGGGTTGATTATGGTGACTACGAGGCCAATGAAGATCGGTAGTGCAGTTATGATGTAGCCTGAAATGCGGCCTTGCGCTGTTAGCACGCCAATCTCGCCTTTGATACGCACACGCTCACGTATAGTGTGTGAAATCGTATCGAGGATCTGCGCCAGGTTGCCACCGACTTCGTACTGGATGTTTATAGCTGTGATCAAC
>DAHVFG010000069.1:0-14699 GCA_027317125.1 Chloroflexota bacterium
GTATACCTGAGGGCCTCTCGCGCTACGTCACCTCACCCATCACGGGCACCGAGCAGCTAACCATCTCCCCCACCGCCGCAATCGCAGCCCAACAAACAACCCTCCTATCCGCCTCCCTCTGGTCCACGCCGCCCCCAGGTATCACCCCCGCCCAGTTATCACCCGCACCAGACCTCATGCTCCTGCAAACCTCATCCCAACCCGCATCAACTCCACTTGATAATTTACAATCCAACATTCGTAGTTCCCTCCGCGTAGTAGCCCCACGCGCCGCCGGCGACTACACAATCACCCTCGATGCCTACGTCGAACCCTGGGGCACTCACCCAACAGGACACTTCGGCTCATGGTCGGTCGTCCTTCCAGCCGATGCCGCCGCCCACACCTACACCTTCTCCCTCAATCCTATCACCAAAGAAGTCACCACCACACGCGATAACGCCCCACTGCAAACCTTCTCCTGGACAGGCCACCCCACCGAGGGCGACTTCAGCATGACCCTATCCATAAGACAAAAAGACGGCAGCCTCATAGCCACCGTCCCCCTATACCTCTTCACCCGCCAATCCGACCGCCTGACCGCCTACCAGCCCAACCCCCCTGCCCTGCTCGTAGTACCCCCGGAGGGGAAGTAAAGACCTGTCTAAATTGAATGCTGCGATCACAATAATCTTATGAACTCGTCTACGCCAAGCCCCACCTGCCGGAGTATGGCCCGAAGCGTACCTCTGTCCAGTTCCTTGTGATCGGGCACCACGACTTGAGCAAATGGATTATCCCGGCGCAGTACCATATGGCTCCCTTGCTGCCGCCTGATTTGGAAACCAATCTTCCCCAGAGCCTTAGCGCACTCTCTACCGGAGATACTTGGCAGTCCGCTCATACAGCTACCAGCAAAGCCTCGAAGCGTTCTTCCGGCACCGGCAGGTTATCGTCCTGCAAGGCTGCTATATACCCTTGTATAGCCTCTCTAATATTGCCTATAGCTTCTTCCTTGCTCACCCCCTGGCTGATGCACCCCGGCAAGCTAGGACACTCCGCCACCCAATAGCCATCTTCCCCCGGATAAATAATCACTTGCCTCATTCCAGCACTCTCCAATACGTATAATTAGCCTCGGCACCCGTCGTACTTATTCGTACCTACAACTTCGAGTATACATCCTACCCGCCAATCCACTCTCTGACTGCCTATCAACCCACAGCCCTGCTCGTAGTGCCACCGGAGGAGAAGTAAGCCTCGAAGCGTTCTTCCGGCACCGGCAGGTTATCGTCCTGCAAGGCTGCTATATACCCTGTATAGCCTCTCTAATATTGCCTATAGCTTCTTCCTTCTGTAAGTCGATCTGAGCGCCTGCCTGTCTACTGTTTCCTACATCTCACTATGAGGTAAATGGGCACGGGGCCCATGCTGGGTGCTACATCCAGCCACTCCTGAGGTGGTTTCGGTTCAGCGACCTCTTCGATCATGAGGCCGTAGTGGGCGAGAGTGTTCAAGTATGTGGAGATCATCCTGTGGTTCGCGCCCACTTTCGTCCGTACACCGCCCGCCGGACCGCTTGAGCGCCACCAGCCTTCTGCGAAATAGCCCTGCCCTGGCGGCCAGCTTGGGCTAGCTCCCTTCGCCTCCCAGCCGGGAAAGCAAGGGTGAAGTATGGAAAAAGTGAAAAATCCCGATGGCCTTATAACACGCGCCACAGTCGCTATAGCCCCATTTAGATCATCAATATCCGACAGGCAAAAGCTGCACACGGCCCCGTCGAAAATCTCTCCTTCAAGAGTATCAGAGGATGTTACGTCGGCATGAAGATAAACTATGCCCATCGGATCCATCTGCTCGCAGCCGCGAGCCCTGTCGAGCAGAGCAGCAGAGATGTCAACGCCAACTACATGGGCACCTCGGCGAGCTAGCTCACGAGCCAGCCGACCATGCCCGCAGGCTACGTCTAGAAGTTGGAGGCCGGAGAGATCATCAACAAGGGAGAGTAACGCACCGCTGACCGGGTCGTCATAGAGATCGGGCGCGAAAGCCACGTAGAAATCTGCAAACTCATCGTACCGCGCAGTTTTGCCGTTCACTATTGACATTTCTTAGTATTCCTATTGTCTACCCTGGTAAATGTTCAGAATATGGGTGCAAAGGCCATACCCCAGGCCCGATTCTGAGTGCCCTATACATCCATAAATCCCAACTAAGCCCCTCTCCCTTCATGGGAGAGGGGACATGAGGTGAGGGTTCTTCCCCCTACCCCCGATCCCGAACACTTACCTACCATGATTGCAGTTGTATTATACTCAAATCCCACCCCGCAAGTCACAGTTGGCAGTTCTACGCTTTCCCTTTCCCCACTCATCCACCTTGTGGATAACTTTCCCTATTCCCCGCGCAAAAACATCCCAAACAGAGTTATACTAAGTGATTATCAGCTAAATAATTATCCACAACACAACATCTTACGCCTACAACGCCCAACCACTACAACATCTAGCCCCACCCGCACCACCCCGCATACCACAGACCCTATGGATAACGATGTAATAGCCGAAATAAAGCAGCGCACACCCGTCGAAGACGTGGTAGGGGAGACAGTGCGCCTCACCCGCGCAGGCCGCAACCTCAAAGGTCTCTGCCCCTTCCACTCCGAAAAAACCCCCTCCTTCGTTGTCTACCCCAAAGACGGCTCGTACCACTGCTTCGGCTGCGGCGAATCGGGCGACATCTTCGCCTTCCTGATGAAAACCGAGGGCCTCGACTTTCGCGGCTCCCTGGAAAAGCTGGCGCGCAAAGCAGGCGTCGAGCTAAAGCCCCGCAACGATCAAGCCGCCGCAGAAGACCGCACCCGCGCCCGCCTCAAAGAAGCCTGCGCCGCCGCCGCTGCCTACTACAATAACCTTTACCTCAACCACGCCGCCGCTGCGCAGGCACGCACCTACGCCGAAAAGCGCGGCCTCACCAGCGCTACCATCGAGCTTTTCCAGATAGGCTTCGCACCCGATTCATGGGATGCCCTCGGCAACTACCTCCTACAGCGCGGCTACACCTCGCAGGAGCTAATAGACGCAGGTCTCGTGGCCGAGCGCGATGAAGGCGGGCATTACGACCGCTTCCGCAACCGCCTTCTATTTCCTATCCGCGACCACAAAGGCGCTATCGTCGGTTTTGGAGGCCGCGCCCTCGCAGAAGGCCAGACCCCCAAGTACCTCAACTCGCCCCAGTCCGCCATCTTCGACAAAAGCTCTATCCTCTACGGCTTCGATCTCGCCCGCTCCCATATTCAGCGCGCCGGCCAGGTCGTTATCGTCGAAGGCTACATGGACGTAGTAGTCGCGCACCAGGCAGGGCAGTACAACGTCGTCGGCACCATCGGCACAGCCCTCACCGACCGCCATGCCGAGCTACTCAAGCGCATAGCCCGCCACATCATCCTCTGCCTCGACCCCGATACTGCCGGCGATATGGCGGCCCTTAAAGGCTCCGAAGTACTACAGGAGCACGCCGAAAAAATAGCTGTTCCAATTCGCGGCGAGCACGGCCTGATCAACGTCGAGCGCCGCTCTGAAACCCAAATCCGCATAATGCAGCTCCCGCGTGGCAAAGACCCCGATGAGCTACTCCTCTCCGAAGGCGGCCCCGAAGCATGGTCCCGCCTTCGCGACGAGGCGCTGCCCCTCATAGACCACGTTATAACCGTAGTCGCTGCCCGGCACGACCTCAAAAGCGCACACGGTAAAAGCGATGCCGTAGCGCAAATCTCTCTATTTCTCCGCGAGTTAGGCGACCCTATCCAGCGTGCACACTACGTCCAGCGTGTAGCCTCCCTCCTGCACGTCCCCGAAGAAGCAGTTCAGGAAGCCGTAGGCCGCACCTCTGCAAACCGCAACCACAGAGGCCGCGATACCCGCCGCACAAGCGAGCCAGGCACGCTCCCTTCCGGCCAGAGTGATCTATATACCCCTGTCGAGCCTGTCTCCACGCCCGAAGAGCACCTGCTAAGCATGATACTCAAATACCCGCAAACCACCTGGATGGCGAGCGCGCCCCTTTCCGAAGACTTTACACGTCTCGAGAACCGCCTCATCTACGAATCCATAGCCGCTCTCGCAGCCGCCGCCGACAAAGCGGCCCCCGACGCGCCATCCATTCGCGCCGCCGCCCGTGAATCGCTTGACCCCGCGCTGATACCGCACTTCCTACGCATCGCCTCTCGTGAAGAACCGGAGCTATTTAGATTCGTCTTACCCTATGAGCTGGAATCGCGCCTCTTGCGCCTTCGCCAGCATAACGACCGCATGTGGATACAACAGTGCCAGCTAATGATGCAAGAAGCCCAGGAAACAGGCGACGCCGACACCATAGATAAGCTCAAAATCCTCTGGAGTCGCTCCCTCGCCCGCTTCCACCACTACGACCCTAAACCGAGCACGGTCTTCCGCGACAGCAGAGACTGAACAGGGAGTTACGAATTACTAATTACGAGTTACTAATTGAGAACGGAGCGTAAGCACACAGGAGAGTTAGCAGCTAGTACAGCTTGGCCTAAAAGGACCAGCAGTTTCGCAGGCAACAGTGTGGTCATGACAGGTTCTATAATGTGGGCTTATTTGAGCCAAGCTGTACTAGTCCTTTATTCGCCCACAGGAGTACAGCCTATGGTAACTTGTAACTCGTAATTTCTGGTTCATAGTTCGTACGAGAGTTTACTGAGAGTTTTTGAGGATCGAGAAAGAGGGAATAAGATGAACGCAGAGCTTCTGGACGACCTGGTACCCAACCCCGCTCGCCACTCCAAGCGGGACAATCTTACCATGCTCCAAATAGACGATATTTGCGAAGAGATGGTAAACCTTGGCGTTATGCCACTCGATGGCACCACTACCCTCCCCGGTATACATGATCTCCACGACCACTCCGACGAAATCGAGGTCGAGCCTGCCGACGAGCACGTAGAAATGGTGCTCAGCATGGAGGGCGTAGGCACCGATGACCCGGTGCGTATGTACCTGCGCGAGATTGGCCGCGTCTCGCTCCTCACCGCCGATCACGAAGTCTCCCTCGCCAAGAGAATGGAGCGCGGCGAATGCCTGAGCGCCGTCCTTGAAGGCCTCGAAGACCACTACGGCTTCTTGCCCCCCGCCGAGATAGTCTGCCTCGAAATCTACGAGTCGCTGGTCCGCAGTTGGCCCATCCTCGAAGCGGTTTACACCGCCCAAAGAGGCGAGCAGCCGCCTGCTTCCCGGCGCGCCCTCCTCTCCTCTATGTCGCCCGCCGACACTATCGAGCAGGCTGTACTGCGCAAGCTCGCCGTGCGCCAGTCCACCGTGCCCGAAAGAATCGCCGATAACGTGCGCAGCACCCTCCTCACAGCCTTCATGCTTCCTGAGCCGCTACAGCTCGCCATTGACCGGGGCGCATGGCCCGATGGCGAAGAACTGGCCTTCATCCTCCTCAGCTACGAAGGTAACCTCGATAACCACTGGCAAAAAATCATAGATGATGCCCACGAAGCTCGCCGCCACCTCATCGAAGCTAACCTCCGCCTTGTTGTCAGCGTCGCTAAAAAATACACCGGCCGCGGCATGACCCTCCTTGACCTTATACAGGAAGGCAATATCGGCCTCCTCAAAGCCGTTGAAAAGTTTCGCTACAACAAAGGCTTCAAGTTCTCCACCTATGCCACCTGGTGGATACGCCAGGCTATCACCCGCTCTATCGCAGACCAGGCACGCACTATCCGCATACCCGTCCATATGGTCGAGACAATCAACCGCGTCCTCAAAACCTCCCGCCGCTTGATGCAAGACCTCAGCCGCGAACCTACCCCCGAAGAGCTTAGCGAGGCCATTGGTATGCCTGCCGACAAGGTGCGCGAAATCCTCAAAATTAGCCAGGAACCTATCTCCCTCGAAACTCCCATAGGCGAGGAAGAAGACAGCCATCTCGGTGACTTCATTGAAGACTCTAAAGCCGTCGCCCCACCTGAAGCCGCCTCACATCATCTCCTCAAAGAGCAAATCTGCTCCGTCCTCGGCTCCCTCACCAAGCGTGAGCGCAAAGTGCTCCAGCTCCGCTTCGGCCTCGAAGATGGCCGCAGCCGCACCCTGGAAGAAGTAGGCCGAGAGTTTGGCGTCACCAGAGAGCGCATCCGCCAGATAGAAACCAAAGCTCTTCGCAAGCTCCGCCACCCCTCTCGCTCCAAAAAACTGAAAGACTATATGGAGTAACCAGTAGCCAGTGGTCGGTGGTCAGTAATAGTGCCATAGCAGATGCAGCTGACTGCAAGCTAGATCAGCCGTCCACCCGTCCACCCGTCCACCCGTCACCCACTTTTCCACATCCGGCCCGCCTATCCCTCACCCTTGTCCAGCATCCTTGACTGACCCTTAGCACACGTCTATAATGATGCAAACTCCCACCCGCACGAGGAATATACTCTGTGTTATCCACCCGACCTCGCTTGACCACGCCTGACGAGGAGCATACAGCCCCCACCGCCTTACAAAAGGGCGCGCACAGCCGCCCCCTTGCCGAGATAATCGGCGAGCGCGGGCTAACAGTGCCCGCCGTAGTCGCCCTACAAACCGCCAGGCCGCTCGCCTGGATAGCAGGACAATGTCTTTGGATAGTTCAACCCTTTTTCGATTCGCTGAAGCTGAGCAGGCGCGGTGCTCTCTCGCTCTCCTCCTGGGCGCAACTACTCGAAAAGGGCGTTGCCGTAGACACCTTAATCCACGACCTGACCGCTTACTCTCACAGGACCCGACAAGATGAACCTGAATAACACAGCGCCCGCCTACGGCAACGCCCTCATTTTGATGCTAGCTCTGCTCACGCTATTCCTTATCCTCTTTGTCACCTACCTGTGGCGCTCCGGCTATGGGCGCGGTAAGCCAGGACAACACTTCTTCCTTCGCCGCATACCCGCCTACGATGCCACTCGCACGGGGCTCGCCCGCGCCGCCGAAACAGGGCACGCGGTTCATACCTCCCCCGGCACAGGTCGCGTCGGCGCAGCCGGTATCTCCACTGCCGCCACTCTCGCTGGCCTCGCAACCGTAGAATCGATGGCACGCGTCAGCGCAATTACAGGTGCCCCTGTGCAGGCTACCACCAACGATGCCGTCGCCTTTTCTCTTACCGACAGCGCGCTACGCCGGGGCTATCAGCGTGCAGGCTGGTCGCTGGAAGACGATGCAAGTGGCGGAGCACGCTTCCTCACGCACAACGACCCCCTGGCTTACGTTGCAGCCGCAGCCGAGGTAGTAAATCAACAGAAGGTAACGCACGCCGTCATGGCCGGGCAGTTTGGCCCTGAAGTCCTCTTGCTCACCGAGGCCCAGCGCCGCACAGGGGCGCAGCAAATTGCAGGCTCCTCTGAACACCAGGGCCTCGCCATTCTTTTTATAACCGCCGACTACCCCCTGCTTGGCGAAGAAATATTCGCCTCAGGCGCTTATCTTGAGCAGCGCACAACTAACATAGCGACCCTCCTCGCCCAGGACGGCCTCCGCTGGGTACTAGTAGCCTTGATAATAATTGGCTTCATTTTGACAAATATAGGCATAGACCTGACTAAAATATTCAGCCTTTATCCCTGAAATATTTAACTATCGCTTAACAGGTGTTTACAGCATGAGAGGCCAAAGAGCCAACTCTCCACACCTCTTACGCAATACGCACCACACACTACACCATGATCCGACGCATCACCACACAAATAATACCTTTCCTCAACCTGATACTCGCCTATATTGTAGGCATTATCAGCCTGATAGGATTCTTCACCCGGGGCACTTTCGCCACCCTGGGAGGAACCCTCGCCCAGTGGGTATCTGTGCTCGTCGGCTTCGCCCTTCTTGTCGGCCTTGCCAATCTCGTCAAAGTACACATCGGGCGCATCTTCAAGCGTGAAGAAGGTTGGCTATACAGCATTGTCCTAGTCGGCAGCGCCCTCGCTGTCCTCGCCCTCGGCTTGCTCGGCGGCGGCCCCGGCACGCCAGCCGTCGCCTGGCTCTTCAAGTGGATTTACCAGCCCCTCGGCGCTGCGGTCTTCAGCCTCTTAGCTTTCTTTCTGACAACCGCCCTCTTCCGCACGCCACGCATGCGTAGCCGAGAGGCCATAGTGCTGCTCATCGTGGCTGTCGTCGTCGTGCTTGGGCAAGCTCCCTTTACTTCTATTCCCCCACTCGACATAGTAGCCGCCGTCAAAGACTGGATATTAGACTACCCCGCTCTTGCAGGCATCCGCGCTATCATCCTGGGCGTAGCTTTCGGAGCCATCGGCATCAGTATACGTGTCTTGTTAGGTTTTGATAGACCATACCTGGAGTGAACCATATTGCGTAATGCTGAAGGGATAACAGCAAGTCGGAAGGCTAAAAAACCAACTCTCCCATATTCCCCAAGCACTACACACTACATACTATCTTATGGATGTGACCTGCCTAAACTGCGGAGCTACTAATCGCAGCACCAGTCGCTTTTGCGCCCGATGCGGCCATGACCTGCACCCTGCCCAGAATCATGAGACCACAGGCAACGATGAGCCGCAAGCCGTAGACTTGCCCTGGCTGCAAGGTGTGCAAGACAGGGCTGTGCTCCCCACAGATCGCCTCAAAGCTGATAACCTCGCCCAAACACCACCTACACCACCTACATCATCAACGCCACCCTCTCTCTCCCCAGGCGAACAGCCCCCAACCCAACAGCCGATGGAGCCTGCGACTACAGAGGAACCGCCCCAGACACCAGCACCCGACGAAGCGCCGCCGCCCTGGGTGGTAAGTATCCTCGAACCATCAGTAGCCCCTCCCCCTAACGTCGAATCATATGAGCCGGAAGAGATGGCCCACATCATGCCCTGGACTGCCGGCGCACCCCCAGCCGAAGGCGACCTGCCCCCTCCCGGCAACGCCAGCCTCCCACCCTGGTTGAGCGACGTAACGGTGCAGGAAACACTACAGCGTTCTCCTACTTCCGCCGACGCAGCCTTGCCCTACGAGGCAGACCTCGGCCTCGAAGAGATAGAGCCATTCACGCCACCCAACACGGAGGACGAAGCGCCCGTCGCACCTGCCCATCCTCAAGAGCAAGAACCACACTGGCTCCGCTCCCTTAGACCGCCCGAAGAAGCTGCGCCGCAACACTCACCCCTTGCCCAACAGGCAGTTCAGCCGCAGGCTTCCTCCGAGCCGGTCCCCACAGAAACACTCGCTGAGCCTATCGCCCGCGATCTATCCGTGCGCCCCCCCAGAGCCGGAGCGGTAGAGGCCCTTGCCACTCTCATGCAGCCGCCCGCCGAAAGCGCACGCCGCGTAATTCCTGATGCCCTCATATTCCCCGGCGCCGCTGCTTCTAACACTACTTCTACCCCCGCCTCTGCCCTTCGTCCAAAGATCGCACGCAGTTGGCTCTTCCCCAACGGCATAATCTACCTGCTCATTCTGGCCGTACTTCTGGCGGTGCTTATTGTCAGGCCCCCTTTCGGCAATGTAGACGCACCTGCCGCTCGCGGCGCGCAGCAATTCTATAACGCAATCGAGGCAGTGCCCACCAACAAACCTGTGCTCGTCGTATACGATTGGGAAGCCAGTCGCTCTGCTGAGATGTCGCTCCTCTCCGAGGCAGTTATCCAACACCTGATGGCACGCCGCATCCGCTTTGTCACAGTGAGCACCGTGCCACAAGGCCCAGGCTTCGCCCAGCAAACTACCGACGCGGTAAAATCGGGCTATGGCTACGAGTATGGCCGCGATTACCTTATACTCGGCTACCTCCCCGGTAACGAAGCAGCCCTTACCTCCCTCATGAGCGACTTTAATAACTTGCTCCCCCTCGACTATGTAAATAGCCGCAGCGTCAGCGACACAGAGCTTGCCCGTAGCACAAAGATAAGCACCATGGGCGATTTCTCAATGATAATAGACCTTGCCTCAGAAGAGGCCGAGCTTCGCAACTGGATCGAGCAGGTATCCACCCGCACAGGCCTTCCCATAATAGCTGCTGTCCCCCAGGGCCTGGAGCCAATAGCCCGCCCCTACGAAAATGTGCCGGGCGCCGGCATCGCGGCTCTAATCAGCGGCCCCACAGGCGCCATGCAGTACAGCCAGGAGATCGCGCGTGGCCGGGGTGCAGCATTGCTCAACAGTGATACTATTTCCAACAGGCTTAACACCCAATCAGTAGCTCAGCTACTCGTAGCCCTCGTAATAATAGCTGCCCTGATCACAATGGGTACAAAAAAAGCGCTTAGGAGGTAAGCGGCGGGGACGAATTATCAATTAGCAGTTGTGAATTGATGCACAGCGTTTAGCCACCAGGCACGCGGTTTATCAGCAACTCGTAATTCATAATTCGTCCCCGCCGTAACGTATGGACATAAATCTTATCGGTGGTATAGTCGCGGGGTTGCTCACCTTGATGGTATTCAGTTACCTTCTCGGCGCTAACCCTTTATGGCGACTCGCCCAGAGCCTTTTCGTAGGTGTCTCGGTCGGCTACGTTACTCTGGTGATCCTCACACAGGTAATCGCCCCCTACATAGCACGCGCCATAGTACCTCCCACTAGCACCCCCGCCGCCGGCAGGTGGCTCGCCTTGGTGCCCATAGCCCTGGGACTCCTCCTCCTCCTCCGTATAGCCTTCCCCGGTGCGTGGCCCACCTCCTTCGCCCTCAACATTGTGGCGGTCGTCGGCTCGGCCCTCGCCATAGGAGGCGCGCTCGCAGGCTCTATCGTCCCCCAGGCGCTCGCCACAATGCGCCTCCTTGACTTCAACACCCTTGACGCCCCAACCATAGCACGCGACATAGGAGACCTGGTCCTCGTCCTCGGCGTAATCTGCGCCTTGTCATACTTCGCCTTCGGAGCACGCCACAACGGCGACCGCCCGCGCCCCGTCAGAGCCTTGTCAGCCGCCGGACGCTGGGTGCTGGTAGTCTCCTTCGGAGCCATTCTAGGCTCCCTCGCCACCACCTTCTATGCAGCCCTCATAGAACGGCTGCAATTCTTGTTAGCACTGGTAGGGTTATAACGTCTACCTCCTGTTGGTGATCTTGATATGAACAACAACCAACCAAACACACCATCCAGCGCGCCTACCATAGCCACAGTGGGCGCCGTTGTCGCCGTTGACATCGGCTCACTCTACACACGCACCGCTCTCTTCGACATCGTAGGCGATGAATACCGCTTCATTGCCCGCGCAGCCGCCGCTACCACCGCCGAAGCACCGTACGCCGATGTCACATCCGGCCTCTACAACGCTATCCAGGAGCTTGAGCAGATCACAGGACGCAAGCTTACCGACGGCACCCGCCTATTGATGCCCCAGCGACGCGACGGCAGCGGCATCGACCTCTTCATCGTCACCGCCAGCGCCGCCCCCGCCCTTCGCCTTGTTGTGGCAGCCGTCAGCGGCGACATCTCAGAGGCGAGCGCCATGCAAGCAGCCCATAGCACCTACACCCAGATCGTCTCCCACATCACCCTCGACGAAGGCATACGCATCATCCCCGCTGAAGACGACGCCATCCTTAGCTCAGCCGCCACAGCCTGGCTGCAAGAACAAACAGATAAGCTCCTAGCCCAACCCCCCGACGTGGTGCTCATGGCAGGAGGCATAGACAACGGCCCCATCGCTCCTCTCCTCCGTCTGGCCCGCGTTATATCGGGCGCAGCCCGCGAGCAAAGCGATAGAGCCGAACGTGTAGCACGCATAGGCAAGAGCGCGCCCGGTATGCCAACCGTGATCTTCGCGGGCAACAGAGCCGCCTCGGAGAGCGTAGCCCAGGCGCTGTCCCCCATCTCCGAAATCAGGAGCGTACCCAACCTGCGCCCTGAGCTAAATGTAGAGCAAACAGCCCCAGTCGAAGCCGCCCTGGCCAGCATTTATCACGATAGGAGCGTGCCCCAGATACCCGGCTACAACGCCCTCTCACGCTGGATTGAAGGCGCTATCGTGCCCACAGCCGAATGCGAGCGGCTTATCGCCCGCTACCTCTCGGCCCACTACGAGCGCGAAACCCTAATAGCTGATGTGGGAGCAACCTCTACCTCCCTCTTCCTTGCAAACAAAGACTACGACCAGGCAGTGGTCCTCGGGGGTATCGGCATGGCCTACGGCCTCGGTAATCTCCTCGCCGAGCGCGGCGTTGAAAGCGCCCTGCGCTGGCTCCCCTTCGACATAACCCCCGAAGACCTTACCGACTGGGTTCTGAACAAAGTCATACGCCCACTCTCCCTTCCCCAGACTGCCCGCGACCTTGCCATCGAGCAAGCCCTTGCCCGCGAATGCCTCTCCGCGGCTAGAGAAAGCCTCCAGGCTGCGCATGCCGCCGCCGGTGGTGAACCACGCTACGACCTCCTTATAGGCACCGGCGGCCTCCTGGCAAACACACCCCGGCCCGGACAGGCTGCCCTCCTTATGCTCGATGCGCTTCAGCCCACAGCCGAAGGCCTCGGCTCTGTCGAGCTTGCCGTAGACACAACAATGCTCATCCCTCCCCTCGGCAACCTGGCCCGCCACCATCTCGCCGCCGCCGCCTATATCTTCGACCGCGACTGTCTCGTCTGGCTCGGCACAGCTATCATTCTGCACGGGGCTTCCTACAACGCGGACGACCTACCGTCCCAGCCCCGCCGCCCCGCCGTTATAGTCACTATAGAGCGCGAGCAAGGTGCTGCTGAGACCGTAGAAGTGCCCTACGGCACAATCCAGACCGTCCCCCTCCGCCCCGACCAGCGTGCAAGCCTCACGGTAAAACCCGCCCCCGGCTTCAGAATAGGCAGCAGCGAGCCCGGTAGACCGCTCAAAACTCAGCCCGGCCAGGAGGTGAAAGGCGGCATCGTCGGCCTCATCATAGACGCCAGAGGCCGCCCTCTAACCCTACCCTCAAACCCCGATGCACGCCGCAGCCAGCTGCGCCGGTGGTGGTCAGCCCTCGACGCAATCCCCACAGGCGAAACCTTTCAAACAGGGCCTTTCGCCCCACCCGAACCCCCGCAGAACTTCACCACCCAACACGACAATATCCAGCAATAGCCGAGGAAGACCATGAGCCTCTACTACCCCGTACCCCAACCTACTATCGCCACCAGCATACTCGTGCGGCGCGAGCGGCGTTTGCCCGTGCCCGGTGACGTGCTCGTGCGAACAGGACAGCGCATAGAGCCGTCCGAAGTGGTCGCCCAAAGCACCCTCGCCGCCGAGCCTGTGCGCGTAGACGTAGCCGCCGACCTCCTTATGAACCCCGCCGCCGCGGGCAAGCGCCTCATTGTCAATCCAGGCCAGCAGGTAGAGGCGGGCGCTCCTCTTGCACAGCGCGGCGGCCTCGGCTCACGCGCCTCTCGCACACCCGTGACAGGCACCTTCACCGGCTACGACCCCTCCACAGGCATCGCCCTCATAACCACCCCCCCCGAACCTGTAAGCGTGCAGGCTCACCTCAAAGGCATAGTAACCGACCTTATACCCCACTTCGGCGCGATCATAGAAACCCCTGCCACCCTTATACGCGGCATCTTCGGCATAGGAGGCGAACAGCACGGCATTTTGCGCGTCGTCGTCTCCGCCAACGACGAGCCACTTTCCGCCGATAGAGTAGACGCCCGCGTGACCTACGCTATAGCCCTCGGCGGCGCTGAAGTCACAGCCGAGGCCCTTCGCCGTATGATCGAGCTGGGAGCACGCGGCGTTATCGCAGGCAGCATAAGGTCGAGCGAGCTGGCCACCTTCCTCGGCTACCCGCAAGGGGGAGGCTGGAAGCTCGGTTCCAGCGCCGTCAGCAGTAATGGCTGGGACTTCCCGCCACCCAACCCCGGCGTTCCCTCCCCTGTGCCCCCCGACTTTGTCCTCATCATAACCGAAGGCTTCGGCTCCGTGCCCATGTCTCCACGCACCTTCGAGCTAATAGCTGCATACGACGGTGGAGAAGTAGCCATAGACGGCGCTACCCGCCTGCGTGGAGGTCTATCCCGCCCTGAGATAATAATCCCCCTCGCCCGCACCACCTCCGTCCGATGGCTTGAAGAGACAGGCCCCAGGCTCGCCGTAGGCACCCAGGTCCGCCTACTCACCCCAGACTACCTCGGCCAAACCGCCCAGGTTGTCAGCCTCCCCATAGGCCCTAGAGCAGCCCAATCAGGCGTAATCTCCCCCGTAGCCGACGTCCAGCTAATTGACGGCCAGCGCCTACGTCTCCCCATAGTAGACATAGAAGCGCTGGAATAGCCGCCAACGCACCGCCTGCCCTCTATTCCACAACCGTCAGGAACTCCCACCGGGCGTGCGGCTAACTGCCATCTCTGGAGTGTGTGCCTCAGGGCAATACCATACCACCATCTCCACCTACAACGCAGTAACTCTCTGCCCACTTCCGCGCCATCGCGAATGAACTCAGTCACCGCAGCTCCCTACTCCCAAACGAGCCGTAAGCATTCAGAATAACTCACGACCCTGCGGCCCACCACTGGAAATGAGAGTAGGCTGCTGACAGCCTCATTTCAGAAGAATTAGGTGTGAGGGCGCAAAGCCCTAGACGGGGTTACAGGGGTGCCCCCTGTGCACTCCCCATGACTAAAGCCCCCTCTCCCCTTGGGGGTGAGGGCGGGTGAGGGCGTACAGATACCCCAAGAACTTTGCTCCACCCCAACTCCTCTAAAAATGCGAAGGGTAGTAGTATAAAGGGGTGCTAAATCACTCGT
>DAHVFG010000006.1:0-50423 GCA_027317125.1 Chloroflexota bacterium
AAGAAGGGAAATTCAACCTTCGCACTTTCTGCCTTGATGATACATTGCATCTTCTTGGAAGGATACCAGACAGGTGTATTGCCTCGGCGCGCCCCTGGTGTGCGGCTTGGCGGTGATAAACGAATGTGGGCAAGCATCTCTTGAGCCTCTAGTGAGAGGTTCAACCGACGAACATATGCTGGAAATGCGATCCCATCAAGCGGCCTTGCCATGTTCTGCTCCACCTCAAGTTCAAGCGAAATGTCGTCTCAAGCTCAAGCGACATGTCGTTCCATCGTCCTGAAACAGGTCCAAGCATAACACAGTTTCCAGTGTGACGCCAAACTTACGTACCGAATGCGCCAAACTTTCGTACAATTCGCACTCTGGTTCACAAGTGAACTGATTGCCTTTCGCTGGAGCATGGGGTAAAGGGGTAAGAAGGACAGCAAGGCCAGCAATGACTTGCTTCTTCAGCCAAGCCAGTAGGAAGTACCGCAACTAAGTGGTGATGCTTGTCCGCTCTTCCTCCAGCCTCGCCGGGTTGCCGACCTGTCTATCGGGTGAGCATAACGACCTTGCACCCCAGATGCTGCCCGATTAGCCCCAGTAGAGCCTCTAATCGTCGCGGCATGGTACGGGCATGTTGCTGACCCTGCACTGATTGGACAGCCCACCAGCCGATACCGGGCGCGATGTTGTAGACGCGGTACACGAGTAGGCTTCCATTCGCATGAGGCTCAACCGAATAGACACCACGATACCACCACTCACCCTCGATGGCAATCTGGTGACGCTTCCGGTCGATCTCGAAACGCATTTTACCTTCACCTGGTTTACCTGCTGAAGTAATGAAGGACTGATCGCTATTTCTGGTGACGATAGCGCCTCGCACAGAAGTCGGCAGGTCTGGAAGGGCATCGAGCAGAGCCTTCCACGCCTTCTCGACCGGCGCCTCAACTACACCCGACGCTGTCCACCCGGCCCGTGTGGTCCGTGTGGTCCGTGGCGGCCCACTCATGCCAATCCTCCTCTCTTCCCAATCTCGCCTTGTTGATCGGAGGTCCTTTGCCGTGCCGCGCCCCTCAGGTCGCCCTCTGCCGAGCCAGGCATAGATTGAATTAGATAGACGGGATTGACACGGTTGTTCTGAAAAGCCCGGATACGCCACTCGCCATCGCGCTTGATGAGGACGCTGGTGTTGATTGATCTTCGGTCTTCAGGCGCTTCTAGCTGGCCCTCTAGACGAGATGCGCCACCTCCTATTACGAGGGCTATGCCGGAGTCGAGGAAGTGTATCTCTGCTTCCAGGTTCGCCTCCTCATCCCAACCCTCCAACTGACTGCCTTTGAGAGGGCCGTTGAATAGGAACTGGTGAAGCTGCCCGATGGCTAGAGCGCCCCTGGTATGCGTTCCCGTGACATCAATGTAGTCGGCATCCGGGGTGAAGAGATTGCCGTAGGCTGCGCCATCAGCGCGATTCCATGCTGCTACAAGTTGCCCCAAAACGGCGCGAACGGCTGCCTCATCGGCTGGCCTGGTATTCTGGTGATCAGACCTGGTCATGGCGGTAGAACTCCTTTTCGCTTCAGTGTAGAACTTCTGAATACTTCTGTATAACGGCGCCTATACCCGAAGCTAAACTACACGGATGTAGACAGTCGCGCTATGTTGTAGGTACTTCTCTACTTCTCTACTTCTCTACTTCTCTGCTTCGCCGCTCTTCCGCTTCCCATCTTCATCTTGCTGTTCATGGGTTTAGCGCCGCTTGCGCCTACCGCTTTCCCGATCATGTTTGGGTTCTCGGCAACATCAAGCAGCACCATGGCGTAATCTGCGCGGGCGAGGGTCCAGTCGCCGCCGATGGCGTTCTGCTCGAAGTCGGTATGTACCCTGCCGGTAAAAGGTTTGTCGGTGAGCATCATGGCCCGCACGATGCTCCAGTTCAGGTTGCTCATTTCGAGCATACCCTCTGCCCGCGCAAGGTCCACATATGCCTCCCGAAAGATCAACCATGCCAGCATAACCCAGAACCGGGGGCGTGTCGCTACAACGGAACGGCTGCTGGTTACTACTATACGTTGTGCTCGCCCCGTTGTTTCCGCCTCAGCTCCGGTTTCTCGCAGAGCGCAGATCAGGTTGCGAACGATGCCACTGCCACCCACCGCGCAGATCACGACGTCTTGCCCTTTTACCGCGCTGCGGATGTATTCAAGGTTCAATGCGTCGCCTTCAATCACCCCTTTGAGCCCTCGAACCTCCGCCAGCTTCTCCGGCCGCCGCGCGAATGCGGTGACTTCATGGCCTCGATGTATAGCCTGGTCGAGGACATGCCGCCCTGTGCGACCTGTAGCGCCAATTACAAGTAGTTTCATGATTGCTCCCACTCCTCGCTATTTATTACGTTTCGCCTAATATCTCGTCTTGACGAAATACTTGGTTACCCGTATATTATCAGAGGAGGCCAATCTTGTCAAGACTACGTAACCGCTCTAATAACTCGAATGTTCCGCTGCCGAATCGGCTGCAAATCGAAGAGAAGCTTGTGCAAGCCATCTATCAAAACAGCACCGCCGCCGTGTTCTTCCACGGGGCGATGGCAGACAAGCTTGGACTTGGGGCTACCGAGGAGAAGACCCTCTTCCTTCTCAGTGGAAGAGGGTCACTGACGGCAGGAGAGATAGCGACCGCCACAGGCCTCTCCACCGCGTCAGTCACGGGCCTGATTGACCGCCTGGAAAGAAAAGGGTTTGTGCGCCGGGTGCGCGATACAGAAGATCGGCGACGTGTTATTGTGGAATTGGACCAGGAGCGTTTTGCAGAATTGGTCCGACTGTTCGATAGCCTCGGCAATACGTTCAGCAGCTTACTCGACGGCTTCAGCGATGAACAACTGGTCACGATAATAGACTTTGTGACGCGCTCAACCACCTATTCACAGAAAGCCATAGCCCTGCTCGGTCAGGGAACCGAATAGTTACAAGAGCCAGGTTCGCAAGCCGAAGCGCAACTACTCTATCTTGCGGGTACTAATGCAAATCGGCAGTCGACTGAGCGAGGGTCGATTTGGAGACATCACAGTCCGATCGATACCGCTCGCCTCTACAGTCAGCCTGCTGCTTCCCAGTTGGCTTCTCCTGTGGAAAGGCTCCACCTGACGCTTGCACAGAGTAAGATCAACAAGATCGGTTCCAGGAAAGCCACAAGCTAGAAATCGTAGAACCGGGACTGGTGGCTATATTCGTTCAGTCCTAAACCAGGGACAACGAAAGCCGCAAATCGGGGACACTCAAAGCCTAACGTGACACTCCCACACTAAAACCCACACGGGTCGGATGGCATACCTGCTCTCATGGCTGATGGTGGTACGATCTATCGCTAAGCGTGGACTGCCACAACGGGTCGTTAATGAGACTGCAAATCTCGGTGCCAAAACCCTCCGCCTGTGAGACCTAGGAGAAGATTGATCGTGCGTCCAAGTGCCCGTATCACTTCTCGGAACAAGGTACAGCAGTTCTAGGGCACTATTGGTCGAAAAAGCTTGTTGCAAGGTCTGTATTCAGGCCTATAGCCGCTTTGCTACCGCTCGCTGCGGCCCATACCAGTTGATTCTGCAGAATACTCACGGTGTCACCAGCAGCATATACTCCTTTGATGTTGGTGCGGCCAAGCTCGTCCGTAACGATGCCGCCCGCTTCATCAATTTCACAGCCCAGGTCCTGCCCGATGGTGGTAGCTTGCTTGCGCTGTATTTCTACAAAGCCCCCGGCCCGCTCGATGTCAGGGTGGTTCGCAAATACGATGCGTTCCAACTGTCCAGCTTGCCCCACCAGGGCCACTATCTTCTCCTCTATTACTCCAATACCGTACTTACCAAGCAAGCGTTTCTGCCCATCGTTGAGCACCTGGTGCCCATTGGTGCAAACAACTATATCTCGGCTCCAGTTGTATATTATTTTGGGCAAATGGGAAGCTGCTTTCTCGCTTTCGGCAATGATGGCCAGCGGCTTATCTCGCAACTCCCAGCCATCGCAATAAGGACAGTTGAACAGGCTTCTGCCGTAGTAGGTGTAGATACCCTCAACGGCGGGGAGGGTTTCTTGCAAGCCTGTTGCCAGAATAACGTTTGCGGCTCTAAACGTCTCACTATCTTCAGTAACTAACTCGAAAACTGTTTTCTGATCGCTTCCCTCGCCTGTTTCCTGCCTGTTCGCGGCTCTGACACGTGTTGAGAGAACTTCGACAGAGGGGTATTTAGCGATTTCGCCGTAGCCGGACCTGCGGAACTCGGCCGGTGTGACTCCGTCGCGGGTAATAAAGCCATGCGAGTGCCGGGTGACAGCGTTGCGTGGCTTGTTGTCATCAAACAGCAGTACCTTACGTCTGGCTCGGCCCAGAACCAGGGCCGCGTTCAACCCAGCCGGGCCACCCCCGATAATCGCACAATCGGCACTCTCAGTCATCGCCTATTTCCTTTCATCTCTTATGACTTTCTAGTTATCTTCATATTTCGCTCAGGGGAGGGCTTATGGCCCTCCCCAGCTCGCTTCCTATTCGGAGCGCAGCGCCTCCGCCACGGGAACCCGTCCCGCCTGGCGTGCCGGCAGGTACGTCATCAGAACGGCAGCTACATATGCCGCAAGAACGATCACACCGAGCCGCAGCCATGGGAGGCTGAACTCAGCAGTGCCTCCGCTGAACGCAGGATCATGCGTCATCAGGTACGCCAGCACAACGCCCAGGACCACTCCAATAGCGATGCCCATCATCGCGATAAAGGACGACTCGATCATGAAGCCGAGCTGTACCATCCGGCGCTTGAACCCAATAGCCCTCAGCACGCCGATCTGCTGGCGGCGCTCCACCACCGAGCGGATCGCTATCACACCGAGCGCCGCGATGCCCACGAGCAGGCCGAGACCCATATACACCTGGATGAGTGTCATGAAGCCCAGGATTGTGGCATTCAGCTCATTATAGGCCTGCGTTTGCGACTTCGCCTGCATCGCGTTGCTTGCGAAGGCGGTCTCTACACCCTGTGCGGCCGCGACCTCGTCGGCTCCTGATGCTAGCTTGAAGTAGTACTGGCTCGGTGCGACGGTATGGCCCGTAACCCGCTCTAGGCCTGCCATCGAGGTGTACAGGGCAGCGGACGCGACCATGTTATTGGCGTCGAGCACGCCGATGACCTTGTACGCAGCGCTCTTGCCGTCTGCCGGGCTGCGCAGCATCACGCTCATCGGCTGCATCGACTTGTCGTCGGGCTTCAGGCCCTCGATCATGAAGGGGAAGCTCCCGGCGAAGGCCTCGCCCGTCTGCACGGTATCGGCAGTCGCCACCGCCAGGCTGGGGTCCTTCGCCATGGCATCCCAGATTGCTCGATCGTCCGCGTAGCCTGCGGCGCGCACCTTCAGCTTGTACTGCGAGTTCGCCATGAAGTAGGGATCGCCGCCATTGAGGACCACAGCACCGTACTCCTTCATCTTCGACAATCCTTGCTGCTGTCCCTCAGCCGGTGCGAACGCAACCATGCCCACCCCGGTTACCGTGTCACGCAACTCGGGGTCGGTACTCAGCGCTGCCTCGATGCTTTGTGCGTTTGGTGCGTTGTTAGGATTGGTCGTCGCCTGTACCATGTAGCCGCCTGCCCACTGGTTGATCCCGGCGGCATCCTTTGTGAAGGAGGAACTGACGACCGCCATTATTACGAGCGAGAAGACGACAAGCGCGAACATCGCCGTGGTGAGGCCCGTGCGAAACGGGTACGCCAGGGGATAGGCGAAGGCTGTCTTGAGCACCGGCGCGAGCGTCTTCGAGCGACGGAAAAGCGCGGCGATGCCCGTGATCACGCTGCCCGCGTTGTACATCGCCACCCACACCGCCCCGGCCACGAGTATCATGCCGAAGAGGAAGAACATCTCTATTCCACCACCGAGCTCTGCGAGCCGCTTGATATAGCGGTCCAGGTAGAAACTGCCGAGGCAGACGGTGATCAGGCTAACGCCTGATGCGGAGTATGCAAGCCGCTCAGGCACGCCGAAGCGGCGCCCAAGGAGGCCAGCCGAGATGATCGCCATAGACGTTCCAATCCAGAAGCTGAGCGCATTGATGTTCAGCCAGCCCGTCACTGCAAGCGTGATAGCGCCCACGAACACTAGGCCCAACACCACCGTCGAGCGGGAGCGAGGGCGTCGCACTTTCAGGTCGGGCAGGTCACGTATAGCCGCGACGATGTTCAGCCTGGATACCCGCCACGAGCTGAACACCACCGTCAGGAATGTGATGATCATTCCCAGACAGTAGGCAACGATCAGGCTGCGGGGCTTGATGTCGAAGCCGAAGCTCGACCCGCTTACACCTGCGAGGAGGTTGCCCATCCAGCTTATCAGCACCCAGGAGACGAGCACGCCGAACCCAGAGCCGACGGCGCCTGCGAGGATCGAATAGGCTGCTCCCTCCGCGAGGAAGCTCTGGATGAGGTGGCGGCGCTTCGTCCCGATGGCGCGGCTGATGCCCATCTCTGCCCGTCGCTCAGCCGCCAGCATCATGAAAATCAGGAAGATCAATAGCACGCCGACCATTACGCTGAAGAGCCCGAACACCAGGAAGACCGTGGTAAAGATGTTGGCTATGCTCTCGGCCTGCTTGATGCCGTTCTGCTTGGCAGGTACCGGCGCGACGGGAGTGCCCACCGTGGCGGCAGTGAGCGCGGTCATAGCGGCTTCGGTTCCGGCCTCACCCTCCTCTACGCTCCCACTATTAGAGATGAGGATGGAGGTGATCTGGCCTTCCAGCCCGGCGGCGGCCTGCACGACGAGCAGCGAAGCGGTCACCTGGGGCACCGTCCCTGCCAGCCCGCCGTTCGCGAGAATGCCTGCTACCGTAAACTGTACGGGACGGGGACCGGCGTACACCTGCATAGAGTCGCCTGTCTTCAAGTTGAGGGACATGGCGAGCTTCTCATTGATCAGCACCTCGCCAGCCTTGAGACCGGCGAGCGTTGCGCCGTTCTGTGCTCGGACCTCTTGAAAGGCCTGGTCTACAGGCACGCCCATGATTCGAGCTCCAGGCTCGGTGCGCACGCCAGTATCAGGGTGCCCCGCAACGACCAGGGAGATGGCGGCCTGACTTAGGAGGCTCGGGATGTAACCGTCGATCGAAGCGTTCCCCGCGAGCCTGGAGGCGACTTGACCATAGATGGCTTCCGAGAACGGAGTCATGCCGAGAGGGCCCCCGACACCGCCTACGCCTTTGATCTCCACGGTCTCATCGATAGGGCCGAGTTGGTCGTAGACACCCTTCTTGACCGAGTAGTTGAGCGAGTCACCGAAGCCAAATGCGCTGCTTATGCTCAGCGTCGAGAGCATAAGACCGACGACTATCAAGAGAGTCTGGGCCCTGCGGCGTGGGATGTTGCGGATGCCTATGCGGAACATTACCCGCTTGAAGAGCATCGTAAAGATCACCGGCGCCATAAGTATCCCCAGAACAACAGCGAGAGCCACGGCGAGGCTCCCCATCGGTATGCCAAAAATATTCTCCATTGTTATCTCCTCTGTTGAGTCAGGTCGTGCCTTAGGCCAGGCTAGATCGTGACAGCTGGCCTTATACCTAGACCGTAATAACTAGACAATCAACCCATCGCGCATGTTGATCACGCGGTCGAGCATCGCGCCAATACGGGGGTCGTGGGTGACGAACACGAACGTCTGACCGTTCTCCCGGTTGAGCTTGAGGATGACATTCATCACCTCGTCGGCGGTTTCGGTGTCGAGCGCGCCGGTGGGCTCGTCGGCCCATACTATTGACGGCTTGTTCGCTAGGGCGCGGGCAATAGTCACGCGCTGGCGCTGGCCGCCAGAAAGTTCCGCGGGCTTGTTGCGCGCCCACTGTCCCATGGCGACCATCTCGAGGGCTTCGAGCGCCAGACGCCGTGCCTCTCTGGCAGCAGTGCCCGACACCAGGAGAGGCAGCTCGACGTTCTCCACCGCCGAGAGCACGGGGAGGAGGTTGTAGCTTTGGAAGACGAAGCCCATCTCCCTGGCGCGGTACTCGGTCTTGCGGTCGTCAGACATGCCCTTGAGGGGAGTACCGTCGATATAGACCGCACCTCCCTCGAACTCTTCGAGGCCCGCCAGGCAGTTGAGCAAAGTGGTCTTGCCGCAGCCGGAGGGTCCCATAATACCGACCATCTCGCCACGCTCCACGCTCAGATCTACGCCTCGTAGCGCGTGCGTCTTGACGGCGCCTGTGTCGTATGTCTTGTGGATGCCTTGTGCGAGCACGATCTCGTCGGTGGTTTCGGCTACTGCCACGGCGCTACGCGTCTGCACTCGACGGCCAAGGAATCCGGGCTTGACTGTTACGTCCAATGTTGTGTTCATAGTAAATACCTCTCCTTTGTGAAATCTGTTTGAAAGATAATCGAGTTCGATTGCAAACTTCTCTACCCAAGCTGTTTGCGTCAATTTACTGCCGGACATCTGGTGCGCCGGCCCGACCAGGTTCGACGGGAGTGACCGAGATTAGTGGCATTCCTAAGTCACGCACCTGTCTTAGCAAGCCATGCAATGCCGCCTGATCTACCACCGGGCCGGTTAGAAGCGTATCGCCATTTTCATCCAGCGTGAGGGTAAGACCCCCAAACCACTCTGTCCACTCGCCACCCAGATGACCTTTGAGCCTGATTTCATAGATCATTGCTTCACCTGGGTCAGTCGTTGCAGTGCGTTTGGCATTATCTTGTACCTCTTTGTACCTTTTGTGATTGAATATGATGCGGTGCGCTGGGGAGTGTATATCGCATCAGCTTCTGGGTAGCTTCGACTACCTCTTGAACCTGTACATCACCCTGTGATCCGTACTGTGTAGCTGAAATCGCTTTCATGGTTATGCTCCTTGAATTAAGTTCGATTATTCGGCGCCCCGGAGGGGACCCCGTATGTCGAGGTTGGCGAGATCGATGCCACTTGATCGATGTACAAGGAGCATAGCTGCAGGATGGTATTGACATATAGCTACTAAAGTATTGTCAGGGGTATTGTTTTGGGTATCGTGGTGTGGGTAGGTGTGTTGCTACTGACCGAGATTAGTGGCATTCCTAAATCACGCACTTTTCTTAGCAAGCCATGTAGCGCCGCCTGATCGGCCACCGGACCTACTAAAAGCGTATCGCCGTTGTCTGCCAGCGTTAGGGACATACCCTCAAACAAAACAGCCCACTTGTTATCAAGGTGGCCTTTGACGCGAATCTCATAAAGTTCAGGCTCGTCATGATCCCCATGATCTTCAGGTCTTTTGTATGTTCCACTCATTGTGCGCCTCCCGCATTTCCCTCATTCCCTCATTTCGCTGGAGCTCTTCGTCATTGTCTGCGTTCCTGACTTCCACCAGAGCATACAAACCAATGTAATGAGACGGCATCATCACATGTGATGATCGATGTGATGATCTATTTGTCGGCATGCCGTCATGCAAGGACTAGGATCATCTATCCGCCTGGCTCCGTCCTTCATCCTTCGTACCGCCGAAGACATCCTGGCCGGGGCCAAGTGTTTGGAAGCCTCAAACACGAGGTACCAGCCTGGTCTGTACACCGGTTGTTCTGCCGACACCGTGGGTACTGGGAGTGCGAACAGGGTGAAGGTGCCTGCGGATGGCCCATTCGGCCACGGCGAGGTTGATCACCCAGGCTGCGCCCATAAGGAGTGCTCTGCTCAGCTCACTTGGCGGGCCGGCGATGACCACTCCGACCATCAGGGTCAACGCCTGTGTGCCCGCGCCAAGCCCGATAGCATATGCGCGCATCATCCATGCTCGGTGGCGGGGCACGTCCCTTCGCATGATCGAGGTGAAGCCGAGGACGATAGACACGATCATGGCCGATCCAAACAAGAGCCGAAACGCAGAAAGCAGATCACCGTCGCCCACCGGGCGGGGATAGAAGAGGGTCATCCAGAGGGCTGAAAGGGCTGTATGTCGATAATTGTGTAATTTCGTAGAGGCCGTGCTTGCTTCCAGCGAAATTACACAAAATCTGAAACACTACCGCTGAAAGTCCCACCAGCAGCCCGGCAGGCGCCACGAGCCTCCCGGCTATGCGGTGCCAGCCGGGCCTGCGCCGCCGGAAGCGGGTTGAGAATTGAAATGCCCCCAGGAGGGCGAACACGCTGGCACTCACGATATGCACCACAACAGGTAGAGGCGATGCAAAGAAGCGTGCATTGGCGGGCGTGACTGCCGCACCGCCCGTCAACTCTGTCAAGCGGAAAGCGCCGGCAGCCATCGGAATGGCACTCAGAAAGAGCAGCCCCGCGATGAGCCACTTTGCCGAACCTGCTTTTGCGGGTGTCCTGCGTTTCTGAGGCGCAGGCTTCCCCACTGCCTTTGCCGTCCCAACCGTCCCAACCGTCCCAACCGTCCCTACCGTCCCTACCGTCCCAACCATCCCCACCGCGCTTACCTGCGACGCTCCTGGTGCTTGACCTTCATCATAGAGATTGGTTTTCATTTTCAACTCCTTGAATTGATGTATACAGTAACATGTGCGTTTCACATCTGGGCCAGGTGGCAATTGATTAGCCGACTATTGAGGTTACAATGCGACGAGCGGCCAGATAGCCGCTCGTCCATTGCATGCGCTTTCAAGCGACCTTACCGGGTTGCAGTTTGGCTCAGTTGAGGGCTTACCTTGCCAGGCACAGGCTCAGAGGCTTGCTCCTCCGAGGCTTGCGCTCGCCGCTCAGACCAGAGAGCATAACCAAGGCAGGCCAGAGCTAACCCCATCGGCATCGCCGCTAGACGCTGGATATTGTGCGGGAAGAGTGCAGCCAGGGGGGTCAGCGCAGCCGTACCGGCTAGTAGACCGGCCGCCCAGCGCGGCAGGATGCCGGCGCGTAATATCGCGATGCCAAACAGCAGGCCGCCGAGCATATACCCACCCCCTACCACCAGCTGATATATCGCGGGGGCGGCCCCAAGGTCGACTTCGCTGGCGCGTCCATAGGAGATCCCCAGGATACCGTCCACAAACTTCGGCGCCAGGCTCGCCATCGGCGGGAGGATAAAGGATTCGGTGAAGACGAAGGCCGTCTGTATCGCCCAGGAGAGGCTAAAGATGAGAAAGCCTGCCAGACCTAGCCAACCTGCTTTGTTTACGTTCCTGGCATAGAGCCCTACAATACCGAGCAGGAGGAGGAGACACATGGCCGTCTTCAAGCCGGTAATGATTGCCCATGCGTTGGTGTTGACTGAGCCAACAACGTCAGCGGGGTGGATCGGCTGAATGGCCGCGAAAATGACCCCTGCGACAATGGTTGATATACCCGTCCAGCGGATGAGGTTCGAGCCTGTTATCTTCATTTTGCTCCCCTTGGTGTCTGCCATGCCTGCTGTTTGCCGATTGGTATTCATCCTGTTCATCTGTTTCTCTCCTTTTTGAATGGAAGTGATAAGCGTCAAGGTTTGGCTTCGTCATTGTCTGCGTTCTTGACTTCCCTCAGAGCATACACACCAATGTAATGAGACAGCATCAACACATGTGTTGATTGGTGTGTTGATCTATCTAACCGATATGCTGCGAGGGACGTGCGGGGGATGAAGTGAGGGCAATAAAAACCCCGGCAGGTTTGTCGTATTACCTGCCGGGGCTGGGCGTTGGGGGGGTTATTTGCGTATTGCTATAACAAACCGAGCTCCTCAGCCCGGCGCACGGCTGCCCGGCGGCTGTCGACCCCGAGCTTGTTGTAGATGTTATTGGTGTGGGTACGCATGGTGTGCAGGGACACCGTGAGTTCGCCAGCAATTTCCGGCCCGGTCAATTCGGTTCTGAGCAGCTGCAGCACTTCAAGTTCACGTACGCTTAGCGGCTCGATCAAAACCTGTTTGGCGGGCGTTCTCTCCTCAGCCCTGCCCAGGGCTGCAAGTAATCGACGAACATAGCTAGAGGCGATCCCGTCCCTGTCGCTTCGCTGCGAAGGACGAAGGATGGAGATCCCTGGCTTGGTGGCCTCTTTCAGCAGAACCGCCATTGGCATCCCTTCGTCCACAAACATTCGGACGTATCCCTCCGGTTCAGCCAGCGTTAGGGCTTGCTCCAGAGGCAGCAGTGCAGCGCCGATGTCTCCTTGTGCATGGTGAGCGAGCGCCTGCAATATCATGATTTCGATTAGACTTCCTGTTCTCCCGCCTTCTACCGCTGCTTTCAGGAGGCGATGGAGGAGGCTCATTGCCTCAGCAACTAAGAGGTCTGCACGATCGATCTTGTACTGAGCCAAGAGCACCCTGGCCAGGGTAATGTGCTCGAACTCCCGCAAGTAGCTGAGCTCGTCACGAGCGGACCGCCCTCGCTCACGCACCCAACCCGCTGCTTCTCCCAATTCCCCCTTCGCTACCCATACCCGTGCCTTCATCGCCTCTACAGGACGCACATTTGGGAAGAAGTCTCTCACGTACACGTGCTCAGCCTCGCGCAGCAGGTCCAGAGCGCCGTCGAGGTCTCCCTGGGCCTCCCGTATTCGGGCCATGGCCACGCACCAGCGATACCGGTTCTGCGGGAATCCGTTGTGCTCGCCCAACTCCTTGCTCTTCAGAAGATGCTGAGTGGCGACATCTAGATCGTTATACTCGCGGTATAGCCCGCTCATTCCCACGTGCATGTCTGCCGCTCCCCGAAGAACAGGCGCGCCCTGCGCCGTCTGTGCCGTCGCCAACTGCAATCCCCGCTCATAGATCCGCATCGCCTCGCGGAGACGGCCTTGCGCGATACGGATGTCAGCCAGAGCAACTGAGCCCTCGATTGCGTCAGAGAGGTACCCAGCCATCTCCAAATGAGCCATGCCCTCAGCAAACGTCCGGTGAGCTGCCTCCAGGTCTCCGCTCGCCCAGGATGCGAGCCCCAGGAGTGCTGCACCCGATCCGGCCCCCAGATGGTCGTCCTCAGGTGTGAGGTCAAGCACCCGTTGGCCGTATTTTACAGCGTTGGCCACGTCACCCAGCAGTAAGGCCAGTCCCGCATGGGCAACAGCGATCTCCGCCGGAAGACGGCGAAATGCCTCTTCGTCCACGACGACCATCCCCGCGCGTGGAGCGTCCAGCCTCACACGCATATCTGTCGTCTCTGCGCGGTCTACGCTCGAGTCCAGGTCCAGCCACCGTCCGGCGTCATGCAACAGGTCCTCAACGCCCTCTAGCTCGCCGATGCCAAGCAACACCTCGGCATATCCAGCGCTAAGCACGGGCCGGCACCTGATTACCTCATTTGGTAGCGCCTTAAGCCAGCCAAGCAACGCAGCCTCCTGTCTGCTCGGGCGCATCACCGGGAGCGCCCGCTCGACAAGGTTCGCTGCGCGCTCGAAGTCTTCGGCGGCCAGGGCGTGTCGGATAGCATTGGGTATTGCGTCGGCTGCCGATCCATTATGCTCGTACCACTCGCTGGCGCGCTTGTGCAGAATAGATATCTGGCCGGGTTGCTCCGCCATTAGATGCGCATAAAGAACGTCGGCAAAGAGATGGTGGTAGCGATACCAGTGGCGCTTGTCATCTAGCGGAATGACAAAGAAGTTGCCTCTCTCAAGGGCCGACAGGCGCGCATTGCCTCCCTGCTGGCCTGTGACGGCATCGCACAGTGGGCCACTCAAGCGCTCGAGAATGGAGGTCTGGAGTAAGAAGCTGCGTACACTTTCGGGCTGACGCTGCAGAACTTCTTCGACGAGGTAGTCCGCGATATAGCGGTGATCTCCGGCGAATGCCCGAATGAAGGCAGGAATATCCTGGTTGCCCTGCATGGAAAGGGCAGCCAATTGCAGCCCGGCAATCCAGCCTTCTGTACGGGTTTCCAGAGCGTCAATATCCTCTTCCGAAAGGTGCAGACCCATGGACTGGTTGAGAAATCCGGCCGCTTCGGAGGGGGTAAAACGCAAGTCTTGCGCGCGAAGTTCGGTCAACTGGTCTCGGGCGCGGAACCGTGCAAGAGGCAGTTGTGGGTCTTCACGGGTGGTGATAACCGGGTGCATCAGTGGCGGTAGGTGCTCCAGCAGAAAGGCGAGGGCCTCATCAACCGCTCTCGCATCAATAACGTGGTAGTCGTCGAGGACAAGGAAGAAAGCCGCCGGGATGGTGATGATCTCGTTCAGTAGAGTCGTCAGAACCGCTTCGGTAGGAGGGGGCTGAGGGGATTGTAGTAAGCCCAACACTCCTTCTCCAATATTGGGTGCAATCGTCTTTAATGCAGCCACCAGGTAAGTGAGAAAGCGTGCCGGATCGCTGTCCTCTTCGTCTAGCGACAGCCAGGCCGCCGGGCGTTTGCTGACTGCGACCCAGTCGCTGACCAGAGTGCTCTTGCCGAAGCCTGCTGGGGCAGAGATTAAGGTTAGTTTGCGGTGCAGACCTTCGTTCAACCGCTCGATGAGGCGGGGGCGCTGCACCACTTTCGGAGGCGGCGGGGGGATGTAAAGTTTAGTAGCCAATATTGGCGTGGACATAGAGCAATTATAGAACA
This sequence comes from Chloroflexota bacterium, assembly GCA_027317125.1. Lineage (GTDB taxonomy): Bacteria > Chloroflexota > Chloroflexia > QHBQ01 > JADMIH01 > JADMIH01. The sequence continues at coordinate 14,477 of DAHVFG010000006.1, forward strand.
TCTATACCCACATCTGTGGTCCGATACTCCCAAGCTAAATTGGTCTCAAGCACCAGGCGTGCTACTGTTATTGAGTGCGGCAAGAATCTAATGGGAGCGGCCACTTGATCGAACTCATTGCAAAATGGGAACAACGGCTGATGCCGTGCGGGTTGGAGGGACCAGCGGCCGATCCCTCCAACCAGGTTCCAGCGAGCTTACCGGACTGCGGTTTGGCTGAGCTGAGGACTTGCGGGGCTTACTTTGCCGGGTATGGGTTGCGCGGCTTGCTCCTCCGCGGCGTTCGTGCGCCGTTCCGACCAGAGCGCATAGCCCAGCCAGGCCAGAGCTAACCCCACCGGTATCGCCGTCTTCGGCTGGATCTCCAGCGGAAGCAGTGCAGCTACGGGAGCCAACATGGTCCCAACAGCAAGCAGACCTGCCGGTATGCGTGACAGGATGCCAGCGCGGAGTGTCGCGATCCCAAACAGCAGGCCGCTCAGCATATACAGGGGCCCTGATAGCGTCCACACCATTGGTAGGGCCCCGAGGTCCATCGTGCCGGCGGACCCGTTAAACATCCCCAGCCAGCCCTCCACAAACGCCGGCGTCGCGGTCGCCAACATTGGCAAGATCAAGACTTCGACGAAGGTAAAGCCGGCAATTACCACCAGCCAGAGGCTAAGCAGGATATAGCCGGCAAGACCAAGCCACCCGGACTCTTTCGCTTGCCTGGCGTAGATTCCCGTAATGCCGAGCAGGCCGAAGAAGCACATGGCCATGGCCAGGATGTGGACGATTGCCCACTGAGGGGTGGTGACTGATGACACAACATTAGGTGGATGGAAGAGCCCAACGGCCACGTAAAAGATCCCTGCCAGCATAGCTGATATCCCTGCCCATCGGATAAGATTCCTGGTATTCATGCGTTTGTCTCCTCTTTGAATGATAGTGATAAGCGTCGAAGCATGCGTCGTCGTTGCCTGCGTTCTTGCTCTCCACCAGAGCATACAAACTGATGTGATGAGACGGCATCGTCACATGTGACGATTGATGTGATGATCTATTAGCCGACATGCCGTGCGGGGCGTGTGGGGAAATAAGAACCCCGGCAGGTGGTTTGACAATCCTGCCAGGGCTCTGAATTGTGGTCGCACAATAACGGTACATATAAAGAATGTCAGGCTTTCAGCCCGAGATCCAGGGTAGAAGCAACGCCGGTCGTTGCGGGCACAGGTTAGGAATTGTATGCCCGCAGAGCCGAAGAAGCTCGTGGGCTTACCTCTAGTCTATGGTCGTAGGTGCTTCTTGAAGAATTCCGTAATCAAGTTGTAGCAAGTTACTTTGTTTTCGTATTTGAGCACATCATGGCCTTCGTTCTCGAAAACCTTGTACTCTACCTCTTTGCTGGCTTTCCTCAGCTGTTCCACCACTTCACGCGACTCTTGCTCGATAACTCGCGGATCGTTGCGGCCTTGCAGCACGAGCATTGGGCAAGCGATGTTTTGCAGGTATGTTGCGGGAGAACGCTCAATTAGAAAATCTCGGTCGCGCTCCGGGTCGCCCACGCTGTTGTGCCAGAGGGCTTTCCAGGCGACAGGTATGCGCTCGGTAGCGGTTACCAGGTCATACTGGCCGAACATGTCTACCGCCGCCGACCATAGTTCCGGGTGACGTGAAGCCAGGGTGAGGGTCATATAGCCTCCGTAGGAGCGTCCAATCACGGCTGCCCGCTTTGTGTCGATGCGGCTGTCCGTCGCCAGCACCTCCATGGCATGCACATGGTCGAGCCGGTCCTGCCCACCCCAATCGCGTTCAACGCGGCTGGCGTAGTCGCGCCCATAACCTGTGCTGCCGCGCACGTTGGGCACGAATACGGCGAAACCGTTGAGCGTCAGGTGCTGGATGATGGGCATAGAGAACCAGCCGAAGTCGGGCCGCTCCTGGCCCTGAGGACCTCCATGCACGTAGTAGACGAGCGGGCGCGGTCGCTCAAACGCAAGCTCTGCGGCCGGCAAATATAGGCGTGCCGATATACGCAGGCCGTCGTGGCTGGTGAAGGAAGCGTCCTCGCCCGACGAGAGATAGCCTGTGGGTATGCCCAGCACGCGCTCGTTTGTGTGGCATACGATTGTCCCCCTGTCGTCACCTTCAATAGTATATAGCTGAGTGGGCGTGCAGGCGGTTGAGAAAGAGAGCGCGTAGCGGTCGCTCTCACTATCGTAACGGGCGGATTGCATCACGCCCCCCTGTAACCGGCCCTCGCCGCAGATGACCCTTTCCAGAGTCATCGTTAGCGCCGCCTCATCGAAGCTGCCTTCGTAGAGCCAGGACGCCCCGTCAATGTTATATTCCACCGCAAAGAGGTTGTCTTTAGCGCAGGTGAAGCCTACCAGCTCGCCTCTGCCCTTATGCTTGATACCTGTAATGCTGACGGGCTTCAGTGTCTGAGGGGCCGCCAGCTCAATATAGCCAAGGCCACCGGCATCATCGAACAGCATCGTGGAGACCAGCACGCCCCTGTCGCCTTCGGTGAAGTGGCACGAATCAATACCGTTCCTGGGCACCTTCTGGCCGGGGGTGCGCTCCTCCAGGGGTATACCGTAAAGTAGCTCGCATTCACCGCCTCCACCACCCTCTCTCCAAAGATAGAGGACGACGTCAGCCCGGTCGTACACATCGCCTATCACTACTTTATCATGGCTAGCGCTGACGGCAGCTACCAGGCCGCCCCACCGGCTCTGCGCCAGCTTCTCTACTTCGCCCGTTTCCAGGTTGCCCCGGAACGATCTGAATGTGCCTTCGCTCAGCGCCATACCGGACATATAGACGAGGCTGTGCTCCGGGTAGCAGTAGGACAGGTAGACCTGGTGTTCTGCTACCTTGTCGCCAAAGGCAGGCTCAGGAAAGCCGCCCTCCAGTGGTATGAGCATGGGCTGGTACTTCTCGTCACCGTCGTTGTCAATCATTACGAGTATCTTGCCCAGGCGGGGGAATACATAAAAGGAATAGCTGCCTTGCAAATGGTGTGGGTCTTGCAAGGAGATGTGCGGCGGCAGCAGCGGCTCCGGCACGCTCCCTCCGTAGTTCATCGCGTACAGGCTCAACCGCCCGCTCATATCGCTGATGAAGTAGAGCCTGTCGCCCACTAACTGTGGCGACAAAAACAACCGGGCTGATAATAACGATTCGATTCTGAACATGAAAAATCCCCTAGTGTAAACAGTGTGGCGCAAATAAGGTGAGCCGAGCGGAGACGGTTCTAGGGAGGGTGTTCAGCCCTCCCTTACAGCCCATATTAGATGTCTATGCTGTCTGTGCTGCGCTCAACAGCTCGTTCGATTGCGTTTTTGCAGAGTAGGAAGCGATTGCAGATGAATTGAAGCCCTTGAAGATGAGCCAGAGGGCAAGGCTGACCTCCCAGGCGAATACAGGGAGACCCGCGATCAGCCCCACTGTCGAACCCTGCGTGTAGAGCCCGAACATCACTGCGGTGCCCGAGATGAAGATCAGCGACCCCCCGGCGAGTCCCAACACCGCGATGAACCGCGGAACCAGCTTGGACCTGTACATCAGGTACGCCAGCATCAGCGTGTTCAGTCCCAGGATGAGGTTCGGTCCGAACAGGAACGTCCAGTTATGTATCCCGACCAAAGCCGTGCCGACAGTGCCAAGGGAGGCGGCGTTTGTGCCTGCGGCTCCCCCAAGGTCCTGCCGTAGCGTAACGACAGCGAGCAAGCTGAGAATGCCGACGATGATGACGAGGCCTTCAGCAAGACGACCGCAGACATAGCCAAGAGCGATGCTTTCGTTCTGTCTTTTGACGACCGGAAAGAGCGTGACCGCTGTGCCGACATTTGCGACTGCAAGGAGCAACTCGAAGAGCGCACCCCAGAACACGCCGTTGTCACCGCCGGCGGAACCCGTGACGATATAGTTGGGGTCGCTCACAACTGCGCCATAGAGAAAAATCGCGCCGATCGCTGTGATCTCGGTGAGCAGGAAGAATATGCCCGCAACCACCGCAGTCTTACGATTTGAATTCACCTTGGACTCCTTCATGTCGTTTCTCGAATTCGTTCTTTCGTTCGTAACCATCGTTTCTCTCCTTTTTGACTATTTCCGGTATTGACAGGCTTCATGCAATTGCACTTGGATAGACTGTGTGGTTGCAGTGCTTCTTGCCTTCCACCAGAGCATACAAACCAATGTGATTAGCCGGCATCATCACATCTGACGATTGATGTGATGATCTATGGAGTGGCTTAAATCTAGCCGTGAGGTAACCGAGAAAAGCCCTGGCAGGTTTGTCAGACCTGCCAGGGCTCGGGTGCCTTTTTGTTCGGGCGTTCGTTACAACAAACGGAGTTCTTCGGCCCTACGAACTGCTGCCCGACGGCTGTCCACCCCGAGCTTGTTGTAGATGTTTCTGGTGTGAGTACGCATGGTGCTCAGGGACACCATTAGTTCGCTGGCGATTTGCGGTCCGGCCAATTCGGTCCTGAGCAGCCGCAGCACTTCAAGCTCACGTTCACTCAACGGCTCGACCAAAACCTGTTGGGCTGGCGTACTTTCCTCAGCTCCTGCAGGTTGGCCAGCCTCCCCGGTCTCTCTGGTCTCCCCAAAGGCTGCCAGTAGCCGACGAACATAGGCAGAGGCGATCCCTTGCTTACCAGCTTCTTCAAGCAGGACCGACATTGGAGTGCCTTCATCGACGAACATTCGGACGTAACCCTCCGGCTCAGCCAGCGCCAGAGCGCGTTCTAGGGGCCGGAGAGCAGCAGGGATGTCGCCCTGCGAATTGTGGGAGAGTGCCTGCAACACCAGGATTTCGATCACACTTCCCGTCCTCCCACCCTCTTCGGCTGCTTTCAGGAGGCGCTCCAACAGCCCCGTTGCCTCATAGATGAAGCGCTTGGTACGCTCGCTGTTATACCGAGCCAGGAGCACCCTGGCAAGGGTAACGTGCTCGAACTCACGCAGGTAGCTGAGGTCGTCTTCAACGGACAGACCTCGCTCACGCGCCCAGCCGACGCTATCGCCCAACATACCTAGCGCAATCCACACCCGTGACTTCATCGCCGCTAGAGGGCGCACATTTGGAGAGAAGTCGCCTATGTACACACGCTCCGCCTCACAAATTAGGTCGAGCGCACCATCCAAATCCCTATGGGCCTCCCGTATTCGAGACATGCCAACGCGCCAACGATACTGGTTTTGTGGTAACCCGGTGTGCTCGCCCAGCTCCTTGCTTCTAAGCAAGTGCTGCGTGGCAGCGTCGAGATCGTTATGCTCACGGTATAGCACGCTCATTCCCACGTGCATGTCTGCCGCTCCCCGCAGTACAAGTGCGCTCTGGCTCGTCTGCTCCCGGCCACCGGTCGCCAGCTGCAATCCCCGCTCATAGGTGCGCATCGCCTCGCGGAGACGACCTTGTGCAAGATCGATATCTGCCAGAGCGATTGAGCAACCGAGTACGTCAGAGATGTTCCCGGCCCTCTGTAGGTGAGCCATGCCCTCGGCATATGCCCGGTGCGCTGCCTCTAGATCCCCGCTCGTCCAGTATGCGAGGCCCATGAGCACCGCCGCCGATCCTCGCCTGAGATGATCGTCGTCAGGTACCAGGTCGAGCGCCAGACGGGCGTAGTGCGCGGTGCCAGCCGCATCACCCTGAGCGAGAGCTAGTCCGGCACGGGCGACGGCGATTGCAGCGGGGAGTTGGCGAAATGCCTCACCGTCCACGACGACCATACTAGAGTGTGTGCCGTCTGGTCCAAGTCGCTCACTGATATCTGCCGTGTCCCTCTTCGTGTCCAGCCACCATTCGGCGTTCCGTAACCGAGCCTCAACATCATCGAACACGCCGCTGGCCAATAACACATGGGCATACCCGGCGCTAAGCACGGGCCTAAAGTGGATCACCTCATCAGGTAGCCCCTTCAGCCAGCCAAGCAGCGCAGCCTCCTGTCTACTCCTGAGCATGGCCGGCACTGCCCGCTCGACGAGGTTCGCTACTCGCTCGAAATCCTCGGCGGCCAGCGCGTGACGGATCGCCTGCGGCATGGCGTCGTCGGCCGAATCATGATGCTCGTACCACTCGCTTGCGCGTCCGTGCAGGGTGGCTACCTGATCAGGTTGCTCCGCCAACAAATGCGCATGGAGAACTTGAGCAAAGAGGTGGTGATAGCGATACCAGTGCCGCTTGTCATCCAGCGGAACGACAAAGAAGTTGCCTCGCTCCAGCGAGGTCAGGCGCGCACTGCCTCCTGCCTGGCTCGTGACGGCATCGCATAGCTGGCCATTCAAGCGGTCGAGAATGGACGTATAGAGTAAGAAGTTGCGTGTGCTCTCGGGCTGGCGCTGCAAGACCTCTTCAACCAGATAGTCCACAATGTAGCGGTGGTCTCCAGCGAACGCGTGGATGAAAGCGGGAACGTCCTCATGTCCTTGTATTGAAATGGCTGCCAACTGCAGCCCGGCAATCCAACCTTCGGTGCGGTCTTCCAGAGCGGCGACATCTTCCGCTGAGAGGCTCAGACCCATTGCCTGGAGGAATTCAGCGGCTTCGGAGGCGGTAAAACGGAGGTCCGTGGCGCGTAGCTCGGTCAACAGCCCCCTGCTACGTAGCCGCGCCAGGGGTATTTGTGGGTCCTCGCGGGTGGTGATGACCAGGTGCACCTGTGGTGGCATGTGCTCGAGCAGAAAGGCAAGTGCCTGGTCAACGGCTGTGGAATCAATGACGTGGTAATCATCAAGGACCAGGACGAAATTGTGCGGAAGGGCGGCGATTTCATTGAACAGAGCAGTGAGAATTGACTCGATTGGTGGTTGTGGGGAACCGGGGGATTGGAGCAGATCCAGCACGCCTTCACCAATGTTCGGGGCAATCGTCCGCAAAGCGGCAACCAGGTAGATAAGGAAGGCTGTGGGATTGCTATCTCCTTTGTCCAGCGACAGCCAGGCGACCCGCCGATCACTGATCTGCAAACCGGCCACCCATGTACTGACTAACGTGGTCTTACCAAAGCCGGCGGGGGCAGAAATGAGGGTTAGCTTGTGGTGCAGACCTTCGCTTAGCCGCTCGATGAGTCGGGGCCGGGGTACCACTCTCGGTGGAGGTGGGGGTATATAGAGTTTAGTGGCCAATATTGGCGTGGGCATGGACTAATTATAGAACATCTAGACCCACAACTATGGTGAGACACTCGCAGGCCAGGTTGGTCTTGGGCACAATGGTGATATAGGTGATTGCAAGCCGTGTGCGTACTCTGGGGTGTCTCTCCTTCGGGGTAGCAGGCTCAGGAGCGTCAGAAGCATAAAAGGACTAGACTCTTCCACACGGCTCGTCAGAGGGTATTGCTCGAGCCATACCCTCCTCTACCCTACGTGCTCGCTTTAGAAACACGCTCTTAATCTTCATTTATCGGAGTAACTACTCAGGCCCACGCCAACTTTGTACTTGTCCGAAACATAACCATTTGGCATCTTTATGCCTTTATTAGCAGACCATCCGATAGATGAACCATCTCGGCACTTACAGCCCATAATTTCCTAGCGACCGCCATATCGGTGGCTTGTGGTGCTGCTGACTTCACATGCGAGTCGTAGAAATACTTCCCCGTAATGCCCTCCACGTTCGGTGAAGAGGCCAGGTAAATCGACGTTTCCGCGCCTTTTGCCGGTGAACGCCCCACGAGCGGGGCTATCATGCCGACGAGGGCGGCCATGACCTTGCCGTTGTTCTTCCCGAAACCTGTCGACGTAAAGCCCGGATGCAGCGCATTGACGGTTACGCCCGTTCCTTCCAGGTGGCGGGCCAGTTCCACCGTAGAGAGGATAGTTGCCAGTTTTGCATTGGGATACGCCCCGTATCCATAGGACCGTTCGCCTTGAAGGTTGTCGAACTCGATTTTGCCGGAGGTATGCGCACCCGACGACACATTTATGATCCGGGACGGGGCACTCGCTCTTATGGTATCCAGCAGCAGATTCGTCAGCAGGAAACAAGAAAGGTGGTTAAGGGCAAATGTCATTTCGATGCCATCAACGCTCAGTTGGCGTTTCATGAACGCAGCGCCGGCGTTGTTGACCAGGACATTTAGGTGGGGGTATTGGCTCTTGAACTGCTCTGCTAACCGCCGGACTTCCTGCTGCGATGATAAATCGGCCAGCAGGGAGTGTACGTTCTTGTTACCGCTGGCGGCGCGGATTTCTTCGAGAACCTGAGCAGTCTTAGGGGCGTTGCGCCCTACAATGACGACCGTCGCGCCCATGTTGGCGAGTGCCAGAGCTGTGCTTTTCCCTATCCCATTCGTGCCGCCTGTAATCAGGCAGATCTTGCCTTCCATGCCTTTCGTGGTTGTATTCATCATCGTTTCCCCCAGCTATCCTTTCGTTGCGTCTCGTCACCTCAAGTAGTATTTGCCCAGGTATGTGCTGAATTCTCGCCTGTCTGGTTCGTACCTGGGCAGTTAAGTTACCTTTTAGATTGCTGCACGATTGGGTTCCATGCTTATGACCACTTTTCCTTTAGCGTGTCCTTTGACAAGGTACCTGACCGCCTCATTACCCTGGCTTAGCGGGTAGCATCTATCGATCACAGGCACCACTTTGCCGGCTTCAAGAAGTCCTTTCACAAAACCCAGATCCTTGGTGTTTGGCTTCGCCGTCAAGTTACCCATTTTCTTGCTCCCTCTCCTCGATATCCATGGTCCCAGGAGCATGGCCTGGAACATTTGCTTATTGGAACCTCCTGTCATGACATACGTTCCATTTGGGCTCAGGGCACGCTTGTAATCCGAAATCGAATTATCGCCATTAGCGGCAATAATCAGGTCATAACGTTGCCCGTTTAGAGTGAAATCTTCCTGGGTGTAGTCAATGACATGGTCCGCACCAATGGAGCGCATGAGGTCCACATTAGCGGTGCTGCACACGGCTGTTACTTCAGCCCCGAAAGACTTGGCAATCTGCACCGCGAATGTACCCACACCGCCGGACGCCCCATTGATCAGAACCTTCTGTCCCGTCTGGATGTGTCCCATATCACGAAGTCCTTGCAGGGCAGTGGTCGAGGCTATAGGGATGGCCGCTGCTTGCTCGAATGTCATATTGGTCGGTTTCAATACCAATGCATCTGCGCTGGCACATACGTACTCGGCAAACCCGCCCCAACCAGACCCGGATAAGTCCCCGAACACCTCATCGCCCGGCTGAAACTGCTTGACGCCACCGCCAACCGCTTCAACCCGCCCTGCGATGGCAGCTCCGAGTATCGTGTTCTTGGGCTTTAGAAGCCCGTAGCCCATCAGGCGCATAAGGAACGGCTTACCGCTCAGTAAATGCAAGTCCGCTGCATTTACAGACACTGCATGAACCTTTACAAGCACTTCACCGTCCTGGGGAGTGGGCGTTGCTACTTCCTGGACCTGAAGAACGTCGGGTGATCCGTATTCGGTACCTACAATTGCTTTCATTTTGCTCTCCTTCATTATTTCGGATGTGCCTAATTGACCTTGGTTGAAACCTGTTTTGACAGACGAGAAAGCGACTGCACTCATGCATACAATCGCTTTCATCAGTATCAGACAGTTGCGCCTTGAGCGCGCGCTACATTGATACGACTGGCTTCGGGGTTAGACCACTTCCATGCATACCCGGCTATAAGTGCAGTACACGCGATCTCTATTACAGAGAAGAATACGTAATAAGAAGTTGGTACGGCAACAAATAGCGTCATGGTCAAAGTAGCAGTCATTATCGAGCCTGCGATGATGTTGGCCCAGCGATTTGCCCGATAGTTCAATATCCGAGACAAAAGAACCATCGAAATCGGGATCATCATGTATATGGAGCCTCCCAACAGGAAGCCTTCAGTCAAGTCAATGGACCCGTGTTTCACAGGATCCATCAGTGTTACAACATCACCGTAGGTGTAGGTGAGCATTGCGAATAACCACAATGACGAAAGTAGTGTTCTCGCACTTACCTTTTCGTTGGTCTTCTCGGTTGAAACCGTTTCTTGATTAGTAATCATCGTTTTTCTCCTTATTGACTATTTCCGATATTGACAAGGGCCGTTGAGTTGGACTTACCCAAAAGTATGGCTGCCCCTCCTGCTACTAGGGGCTGAACGACGCTAGAAATCTATCAATGGCTCATCTCCTTCTTTCAGCTTGTTGTCTCAATTCCGTTTTTGACACCTTTCGCATCCGCCTTATTTGGTTGAACCTGAACATCAATGCTGTGCGCTCGATGTACAGGTAGCATATCGGTTACGCGGTATTGCCGTATAGCTACTAAAGTATTGTTAGAGGTATTGCTGTGGGCTTGCTGAGAAGGGTTAATGAGAAGGAAGTGGTAGATAAAACCAAAGTCTCGTCTACCACTTCACGGCGTTCTTTGTGCTGCCAGTTTTGGGGCAACCGGCGTTTCAGCTAGTCGCCTCAGGCCTGAGCGCCCGTTATCGCAACCGCGGCAGGGAGGATGCCCTTGGCTGGCTTCACGGTCTTCACGCCGACAAGGAGCAGGTATCCGAGCAACCAGATCTCCGCGATTATTGGCATGATGATGAGAAAGAGATGCATCTCTTTTTCAAAGGCGGGAACCAGGAACGCCGCGCACGTGTCAAGTACGTAAGATGCGGTGGCCAAGACCAGCACGATACCGAGTGCTTTGGGGAACCACCCTGACTTGTAAGCTAGATACCCCATGGGCGCCAGCCATAGACCAAAGAAGATCTGCGCGATCAGGGTCCCGAAGTGCTGGATGTCTAGCAAGAGCAACACCAGGGCATTCGAACCCGCGGTGCCGAAGGCGGCCGCATAAGAGCTATGAGTTGCGACCTGCAAGCCCTCAAACAGGAAGACCGCATTGAGAGCAATGATCCCGACCGCGAGTGCAACGAAGACTAGCATCGACCTCGCCACCCCCTTGTTCACATGTTTGAGCAGTTGGTAGAGGGTCAAGGCCATTAGGACAAAGAATGTCGCATCCACCAGGTGGGCGAAAACACCGATGCGCACAAGTTCGGGGTTCGCGAGTACGTTCCCAGCCGTGGCGGCTGCGTCGCCGCCGACATAGATACTGGGATCCACATACCCTTCGGAAAAGCCGCCTGTTATGCCGACGATCAGGTAGAAGACGCCGGCGATTCTCGCGAGGAACTTCGGTGATTTCATGTTGGTCACACCTTCAGTGGGCCCGGGGATTATGGTTGAGTTCGCTTCTTCTCTGGTAGCCATCGTTTTTTCTCCCTTTGACTATTCGGATTAGTTTTGGTACTGACGAGCTTCATGGAATTGAGCTTCTTACCCGTCGGCCTTATAGGCCTGTGGCGCCTAATGCGTGTAACCAATGAGACAGGCGGCAGTATGCCGCCTGTCTACTCCATGCAGTTTTCAGCGACCTTTACTCGGCTGCGGGCTGCAGGATAGGGGGCTTACCCTGCCAGGTGGTGTACAGCGAGAAGGAAGCGCTCTACATGTCAGCCGTGATGGGGGACGGCTTGAAGCCCCGGAAGGTCAGGTAGACGCCGAGCGCGAACTCCCACGCCGCAATCGTGATGCCGGCGACAGCTGTCGGCGCGGACACCGCTCCGATGAGCCCGAACAGGACGGCAAACCAAACAGCGAGGAGCAGAGCCGCTCCGATGAACCCCAACACAGGAAGAGCTCGTGGCACCAGGCGCGACTGGTAGAGCAGGGACCCGAGCAGAACAGCGTTCAGACTTGGGATGAGGCTCCCGCTCAAGTGGAACATCCAGGAGTACTGGGCAGCAAGCGCCTGGCCGGTGACCAACCCAGCGGCTCCTACCCCTGCCTGCCGCAAGGTCACGATCGACAGGAGGGTGACGATGCCGGCCATGAGCAAGGTGCCTTCCAGAGTGCGCGATGCGACGAAGCCCAGTGCGCGCCCTTGTCCTTGTCGCTTGACCACAGGGTAGAGCGCTACGGCCGTGCCGATACCGCAGAGGGCCACGATGATCTCCAGGATGGCGCCCACGAACACGGGAGTGTCCGGGCCGGCACCGACGATGAAGTTCGGAGCGCGCACAGCGGCATAGAGAACAAATGGGGCTGGGATTGAGACGAAAGTGAGTAGGTAGCACACGCCCGCAACGAGTGAGGTCTTCCTCAGTGAGGTCATGGGGACTCCTCGTCTTCGTGCGGTTGTTCTGTGTGTGTTCAGTTCTTCGTTGGTAGCTATGGTAGATATGGTAGCCATCGTTTTTCTCCTTTGTGACTTGTCTAACTGGTTTTGGTAGTGACAAGCTCCACGGAATTGAGCTTGTATAGAACTTTGGTCGCCGATCCTGTTCCCCTGTTCCTGGTTTGAAGCGGACTACAAACTTATCATTGCAACTCTCCTTTTTGAGCAGGCTGTCTCAACTCTGTGTTTGGCATCTTACGCGTCTGCCTGGCCGGATCTAACGCGAATAACCGAGATCAATGGCATACCTAAGTCACGCACTTTTCTCAGCAATCCATGCAACGCGGCCTGATCTATAACCGGGCCAACCAGGAGCGTATTGCCACTGCCTTCTCGCGTAAGGGTCAGGCCCTCGAACGAAACAGCCCGCCTATCGTCAAGGTGTCCCTTGATACGTATCTCATAGGGTCCAGGCTCGTATAGATCCTCGTAATCCTCAGGTGTTGTGTATGTTTCACTCATTCTGCGCCTCCCGCATTTTCCTCATGTGAGGGTTCCCTCTGGGACAGTTGATGCTCTTGGTGGTTGCATTCCCTGGCGTTGTGGGGAACGCTGGCTTCTTGCCTTCCACCAGAGCATACAAACCAATGTAATGAGAGAGCATCACTACATGTAATGACTGATGTGTTGATCTATTAGCCTGCAGGCTGCGAGGGCAATAGAAAGCCCCGGCAGGTGGTACGATATACCTGCCGGGGCTACGTGTGGTGGTTGCGTGTATGTTAGAACAAACCGAGATCCTCAGCGCGGCGAACGGCCGCCTGGCGCTTGTCCACCCCAAGCTTGCTGTAAATGTTACTGGTGTGAGTACGCACGGTGTGCAGGGACACTGTGAGTTCACGGGCGATTTCCGGTCCTGTCAATTCGGTTCTGAGCAGCCGCAGCACTTCAAGCTCACGTTCGCTCAGTGGCTCGATCGAACCCTGTTTGACTGGCGCTCCGTCCTCAGCTCCTGCAGGTTGGCCAGCCTCCCTAGCCGCCCCCAAAGCTGCCAGTAGTCGACGGACATATCTATGGGCGGGCCAGCGTTTCGCGGCCTCTTCCAGCAGGATCGCCATTGGCATGCCTTCATCAACAAACAGCCGGACGTAGCCCTCCGGCTCAGCCAGTGTCAGGGCCCGCTGCAGCGCCCCGAGAGCAGCAGAGATGTCGCCTTGGGTCTCGTGGGCGAGCACCTGCAGCACCAGGATTTCGATGACGCTTCCCGTCCTCTCTCCTGCTTCCGCTGCTTGCAGGAGGCGCTCGAGGAGGCCCATTACCTCATGAAGGGAGCCGTCTGCACGGTCGCCATGATCGCTCTTATAGCGGGCCAGGAGCAGTCTCGCCAGCGTGATGTGCTCGAACTCGCGCAGGTAGCTGAGATCATCCTCAACCGACAGTCTCCGCTCACGCGTCCAGTCCAGGGCTTCCCCCAACCTCCCCTGCGCGACCCACACCCGTGCCCGGAGCGCCGCTATTGGGCGTACATTTGGGGCCAAGCCACTCATGTAGAGGCGCTCTGCCTCTCCAAGCAAGTCAACAGCGCCGTCCAAATCTCCCTGGGCCTCCCGTATTCGAGACATGGCGACGTGCCAGCGATACCGGTTTTGCGGTAACCCAATGAGTTCACCCAACTGCTTGCTTCTCAGCAGGTGCTGCGTGGCCGCATCCAGTTCGTTACGCTCACGCAGGAGCTCGCTCATCCCCACGTACATGTCTGCCGTTCCACGCAAGGCATACTGGCCGAGTGCCGTCTGCTCCCTGGCTCCCTGCCGCTTCGCTGCGGGAACCCTGGCTGCCGGGAACCCTGCCGTCGCCAACTGCAATCCACGCTCGTATGTGCGCATTGCCTCGTGGAGATGACCTTGCGCAATGCGTATATCGGCCAGGGCGATTGCGCCGTTGATTGCGTCAGAGGTGCGCCCGGCCATTTGCAATTGAGACATGCCATCGGCATAAGAGCGGTGCGCTGCCTCGAGATCCCCGCTCAGCCAGGATGCGAGACCCAGGAACGCCGCTGCCGCTCCCCGCGAGAAATGGTCGTCCACGGGTACGAGGTCGAGCACCCGCAGGGCGTATTTGATAATGCCGGGCACATCGCCCAGAGCAAAAGTATATCTGGCACGGGCAAGCGCGATCGTACCCGGGAGACGGCGAAACGCCTCTTCGTCCACGACGATCATCCCAGCCGCCAGGGCTTGCGATCCCGGTCGCGCACCCAAGTCCGCCGGGATGTCTGGCGTGTCTACGCTCTGGTCCATCCACCGTTCGGCGTCCCGCAATCGAGCCTCAACGGCATCGAGCTCGCCGTTGGCCAGTAACGCATGGGCATAGTCGGCGCTGAGAACGGGTCGCATCTGGACCACCTGGTCGGGTAGTGCCCTGAACCAGCCGAGCACCATGGCCTCCTGCCTACCGCTAAACATGGCTGGCACTGCCAGCTCGATCAGGTCCGCCGCTCGCTCGAAATCCCCGGCGGCGAGTGCGTGACGAATGGCATCAGCAGCGGAACCATGATGCTCGTACCACTCGCTTGCGTGCTGATGCAAAGCGGATACTATATCGGGCTGCTCCGCAATCAAACGCGCATAGAGAACCTCGGCAAAGAGGTGATGATAACGGTACCAGTGCCGCTTATCATCCAATGGAACGACAAAGAAGTTGCCTCGCTCCAGGACCTCTAACCGTGTGCTGCTTCCATCCTGGCCTGTGACGGCGTCGCACAGGGGGCCATTCAACCGGTCGAGTATGGAGGTTTGGAGCAGGAAGCGGCGAACAGTTTCGGGCTGACTCTGCAAGACTTCCTCGACCAGATAGTCCACAATGTAGCGGTTGTCGCCAGCGAACGCCCGGATGAACCCGGAAACATCCTGATGGCCCTGGATTGCTATTGCGGCTAGCTGCAAGCCGGCAATCCACCCTTCCGTGCGGGTTTCCAGGGCGTCGATATCTTCCGCCGCGAGATTTAAGCCCATCGCCTCGTTGAGAAATCCAGCGGCTTCAGAAGGGGTAAAACGCAAGTCGCTGGCGCGCAGCTCGGTCAACAGCCCCCTGCTGCGCAGCCTTGCCAGGGGTATCTGCAGGTCCTCACGCGTGGTGATGACCAGATGCATCTGTGTGGGCAAGTGCTCCAACAGAAAGGTGAGAGCATCGTCAACGGCTGGGGAATCAATGAGGTGGTAATCATCGAGGACAAGGACGAGCTTGTGCGGAATAACGGCGATCTCATTGACCAGAGCAGTCAGAATTACCTGGGCCGGGGGAGGCTGAGGGGCTCGGAGTATACTCAATATCCCTTCCCCGATATTCGCCACAACTGTCTGTAAAGCCGCGACGAAGTAGGTTAGAAAGCGTGCCGGGTCGCTATCCCCTTCATCCAGTGAGAGCCAGGCGACAGGACGATTGCAGCCAGCTACCCACTCGCTGACCAGAGTGCTCTTGCCGAAGCCCGCAGGGGCAGAGATGAGGGTAAGGCTGCGCCGTTGACCCTCATTAAGCCGCTCGACGAGTCGGGGACGCGCTACCACCTTGGAAGGAGGTAAGGGGATATAGAGTTTCGTGGCTAAAACGGGCAGAACCATAGGTCAATTATAGAAGATATGCCAAACTTGAGCCGGCGCCTCTTTGGTGAAGCTAATAATGCGCCTCGTTCTCTTCGCCCGTAGCCTGCTCTGCGTCTTCGCCAGGAAGTGGAAGGAAGTTGGCAAGGACAGGGGCCCGCAGATAGAGATAGTGCTGCACCAACAGAGATACGAAAGCTGTAAAGGCCAGGGCAAATACGATGGCAACAAAGACCGACAGGACGTAAAGGGTAACCACGAGTAGGGCTAGCATGAAGTTTGCTGCGGGAGCACGGAGGGTCAGGATCGCTGCGTTACGTACGCCATCGCTCCGAAAGTGAAGACGAGCGCGGAGATAATCCAGGGCGACACAAAGAGCAAGCCGGTTAGAGCCTCCCGCGTCTTACGGTTCATCCTGGACGAGCGCGGTACCGGGCCAGCTTGCACCTTTGTAGCCACTATACTCCTTCTTGGTGATTTCTAATTCTCGCTCCGGCATCAAACGTCGTTCGCCGGACGGTTGAAACGATTGTACTATTCGGCGGGAAAACAGGCCTGGCACACTTTGGACAGGTTCACTGGTGGGTTAGTGCGCGGCGAGCGCTGCGTCAATCTCCTGGCACGCCTGGTCGAGCGCCTCCTGCCCGGTCTGCATGCCTCGGAAGACGCGCTCGCCCGCATCGTTGAGGGCCTTCTGGATCTGTGGGTTGGACGCACCACCCCACACGCCAGGAACGCCATAACTCGCCCCATCATAGAGTACCCTGGAGACCTTGCTCAGCGTGCTGGAACCCTGGAAGAAGGGATCGTTATCGAAGCCCTTGAGCGAGGGCAAGGCAAACCCTGTCTGCAAGATCGCGTCTTCGTTCTCGCGGCTGGTGAGGAATAGCACGAGCGCGGCAGCGGCCATGGGATACTTGCTCTTCGCCGATGCGCCCCACCCTGCGAAGCCCAGCATGGTGGTCTTGACCCCGGTCTTACCGAGTGGCAGTGGGACCGCATCATAATGCACGTTGAAGCCCGAATTGGGGTCATTCAAGAAGGGATTGACCCAGCCGCCCACAACGATGCTGGCCGCTCGCTTCCTGGCGAAGGCTTCGCCCTCCCAGGCGGCGCTGACATCCGAAGAAAGCGTGATGAACTTATCTTGGTACAGGCCATAGAGCCAGTCAAGAGTGGACGCTCCTTCGACACTGTTGATTGCACACTTGCCGTTGTTGGTGTCGATGACGTTGGCACCGTTCGCGAGGACGAAGTTGCCCCAGTAGGGGAAGAACACAGGATCGCTCGCGAAGCCGAAGACCCGCGTCTGGCCGCTGCCGGTTGAGTTCTCTTTGACCCAGGCGGTGAAGTCGTCCTGGTTCCAGCCGGGTTTCGGCGGGGTCTTGACCAGGTCAGTGTTGTAGAAGAGGGCCGTACTGGTGAAGTCTTTGGGCAAGCCGTAAACCTTACCGTCCTTGCCAAGGAAGACCGCGGTGAGACTGGAGAAGTAATCGTCCTTGCTGCGGCCGACCTTCGTCAGGGCAGGAGTGAGGTCCAATAGCACGTTATATGGAATGAGTTGGTAGGGCAGATCCACGTCCAGGTAGAATACGTCGGGCTGCGTGTTGCTGTTGATCTGGGCCAGAAGCTTGGTCCCGTAGTCGGACGGTTGTGGTTCATAGTTGACATTGACGTCGGGATAGACCTCGTTGAAGCGCGCTAGAGAGTCGCGGGTCACCTGCTGTTCCGAGGCATCACCCCAACTGGAGACGCGCAACTGGGCGCCAGGCTCGATAGCGTTTTTCTTATACTCAGTGGGATCAAACTTGAAGGCGGCATGGCTCCCGCCGTCGCTTGTACCCGGAGTCGCAGGCATGGCGCCGATCGTATTGGTTGGCGCAACCCCGGTGCCCGTCGAGGGTGTCTCGTTCCCGCCGCAGGCACTCAATAAGCTCAACAAAAGCAAGCCAATAACCACTAGTACTGCCGGAAATCGCCATCGGGTCGATATAGACATTTACAACAAACCTAACTCGCGTGCACGTGCTACCGCTTCGGTGCGCCTTTGGACCTGTAGTTTGCTGAAGATAATCCGGTTATGCCCTTTGACGGTGCTCAAGGCGAGGAAAAGCCGCTGGCTAATCTCGTGGTTCGAGAATCCCCTGGTAATGAGTTGCAGGATTTCTAACTCGCGTTGGCTCAATGGCTCGATAAGGGGCTGTGCGGATTTTAGATTTGGTCCTTCACTACCTAATCCTGGTTTCTTGGCTTCCAATGCTCCCAGCAACTTGCTGATATAGTCCGGCATGATCCCGCGAGCCGCAGCTTCGGACATTAATTGGCACATGGGAGTACCCTCGTCGATGAAGATACGGATGAAGCCGCCAGGCTCGGCAAGAGCCAGCGCTTCGCCTAACACCTGCACAGCCTTGTCCTTGTTGCCACATATATAGAGCGCCGTCGCTTGTAGAACCATAACTTTGAGTCTCTCGTCCGCCCAACTCTTTGCCTCTGCCTCATCTCGCAATGGCTCTAGCAGCGCGAGTGCTATGCCCGGGTCGCCTTGAGCCATGTGTACACGGGCCTGGCTCAGCGGGAGATTGTGCGTCTCAGCCAGATGCGCAGCCGCCGATAGGTTGCCCTGACGGACCAATGTTAGCACCTGTGCGGCTATAACATCGAGCATCCGAAAGACGAAGTTATGTGTGCGCACGAAGTGCTCGGCCTGGGCCAATAGAGCAGTTGCGCCGGGAAAATCTCCCCAGGCAAGCCTCAGGCGGGCGAGCAACACCCCGCAAGCCGCCACGGTGTCGACACTGTCCATTTGCCCTGTCAATTCGACGCATTGTTGCCCATGCTGTTCAGCGGCAGTCAGATCGTTCCATTGGTAATAAATGCGAGCCAGCCCAAGATGCGCTTCGCACGCAATAGGCCGCGGCGGATCGCCTGCCAGGAGGATGACGCGCCGATATGTCTCGGCAGCAAGATGGAGATGGTTGTCCACTTCCTGTATCTGACCCAGGCAGAGGGTAGCCGCTGTTGTGTAGATAGAAGGTCCAAACGACTTACTAATAGAAATGACCTCGGTATAGGCCTGAGTAGCCGCGGCACGGTCTCCCTTGAGCTGATAGGCATGTCCCAGTGTAAAGTTAGCGGCAGTACGGAGAGGCAAGTTGTCGGGGTGAAGAAACTCAAGGGCACGAAGCGACTGGGCAAGAAGGGCTTCTACATCGTGCTGATTGACAGCTACAGTGGCCCGCAGGGAGGCAATTCGGCCTATGAGGTCGCGGGTTGTGTCGCCCTTGACGTCCGGCTCGAAATCGTTAAGGATGCCTTGCAAAGCGGCTTCCCCGGCCAGGAGTTTCTCCTCAACGGCGGTATGCTGGCCCGACATCATCAGTGCAGAGGCATAGGTCACCCACAGCGAGGGCCTGGCGTTCAGCACTTGCTCATGCAGCGACCCCAGCCACTTTACAACCGGGACACCCGCGCCACGAAAGTGCAGGGGCACACCCTTTCCCTCTATGAGGCGCTCGGCCCGTTCCACATCACCGGCGGCCGCGGCATGTTGAAATGCTTCCAGCTCAAGACCGTTGCCTTCGTACCATCGGCTGGCGCGTACGTGTAGCTCCGCAACGCTCTCTCTTCCGTCCATATTAGATGAGGTTGGATTTCGGGTGCTGTGGTGCAGGCTCTGCTGTAGCCGCTGCCGTAGCAAATCGGCAAAGAGGTGATGATAACGATACCAGCGCCTCTCGTTATCCAGGGGGACTATGAACAGGTTGGACTTCTCCAACTTCTCCAGAATTTCCTGAGCCTGGGTTGCTGCTTGCGGCGACTCATCTCCAACTACGGCAGCGCATAACGAGGCGCACATTCGCTCCAGAATAGAGGTCCGCAACAGAAAAGCCCGGACCTCTTCGCTCTGGCGCTCAAGCACTTCTTCGGCCAGGTAATCTATTATGAAGCGGCTGCTGCCCGTGAAGGTGCGGATGAACCCGGTGTGGTCACTGTGATCGCGAAGCGCCAGAGCGGCCAGTTGCAAGCCGGCAATCCAGCCCTCGGTGCGGTTTTCCAGCGCATCGATGTCTTCCGCTGAGAGGTCCAGGCCCATGATCTGGTTGAGAAATCCGGCGGCTTCAGAGGGGGTGAAACGCAAGTCCTGCGCGCGCAGCTCGGTCAACTGGTTTCGAGCGCGAAGCCGTGCAAGGGGCAGCTGTGGATCCTCACGAGTGATGATGACCAGGTGCATTCGCGGCGGTAGGTGCTCAAGCAAGAACGTCAGGGCCTGGCCAACAGCCGGGTCATCAATAACGTGGTAGTCGTCAAGGACAAGGACGAAATTCTCCGGGATATTCGGGGTAGTGGCAACATTATTGAGCAGCGCAGTCAGAACAGTTTCGTATGCTGGTGCCTGCGGAGATTGGAGCAAAGTCATGGCGGACGTGGTGGCTCCCGGTGCCACCGTGTCAATGGCGGAGAGGACATATCTCCAAAACAGGAGCGGATCATTATCTCCAGAGTCGAGGGATATCCAGGCGAACGGCACGTCGCTGCCGGCTGCTGTTGTGCGCCATGCACTCAGCAAGGTCGTTTTGCCGAAGCCTGCCGGTGCCGCAATCAGCGTCAGTTTGCCCCGGAGGCCGACCTCCAGACGCTCGAACAGCCGCAGCCGGACTACCAGTTGAGCACGTGCAGGCGGGACATTGAGCTTGGCGGCGAGCAGGGCAGGAGTGCCTACCACAATTGAGCCCTCTTCATTAGCGTTAGACGTGAGGGCCAGTCTGTCTCCATCCACTCGGGAGGTCGTGCGCGCGATGCCTGTGCCTTTACCCTTTCTCGTTCCTATGTGTTGGTGATTGTTGGGGATGTTGTGGTAGTAGTTGGTACCACTATACGGGAGGTTGGATACTTGTACAAGGTTCATGACTATGCTGCGTTGAATAATCCCCAACCGCCTGCGTTGGGCTGTCACGTGTCTTCCTGCTGGCAGCCTCAAGCGTCGATCCTGTCTTCTCAGGCCGTGGATAGGGCTTGATTTTGGCCTAGGAGCTGCCCGACTGTCTCGTTTTTAGCTGGTTTTCAGACAGTCTCTTAGATTCAGCTCTGCGTGGTCACTAGGTTTGTAAATAGCCCGATAATCTGAATTGTTCAACGAGGTGTTTTAGCCCCTACAGCACCACGTCACGCCCGATTAGGCTCCCTCCGCGTACAGGAGGGAGCGATATGATGGCAGTTGCAGTTGATCGGGCGGTCACAGACGAGGTCGCGGCACTCTAGAGCTGGTCCGCGGCCCTGCCGGAGGTCCACGAGCGGGTCGCGCAGCGCTTCCGGCGGGTGGAGCACAAGAGCGTTTGGCGTCCGCGTCATCGAGCAACCGCTCGACGTCCAGGTCAAGTGCCGCCGTGGGTAGAGAGGCCCTCGTGAAGGTTGGCGCTCAAGTTTGATAATTTCGTTGAGAGAGCAGTCAGAACGGGTTACACCGATGGTGGTGTAATTAACTGCGTCCGATATGGGTATCCTTGAAGCCACTGGAATACTTCAGACCGTAACCTAGCAGGCGGTCCATGCCGATGTGTGCGAGCCAGATGAGCGCCATCAACACCAGCAACTGGTTGCCGCTCAACACGCCAAACGCGGCGAGAGCTGCGGGCGGCAGATAGTTGTGGAACAGGTTATATAGTGCCGCGCCCATTACCGGCCCCCTCAGGTAGCCCAGCATCGAGACGTCTGGCGCAAGAAGCAGGGTGAGGAAGACCCACCACTCACCCCGGTTCTGTGCATACAGCATCAGCGAACCAGCTAATAAGACGAACCCCTCGATCCTGAGCAACATGCCCGGCTGTCCCAGCACAGGGATCTCGCTCATGGGGATATTGCGTGTGGCTGATGCTTCGGCGTTCGGCGTCCCGATGGTTGTGTTGATATGTGTGTTCACTTTGTATACTCCTTTTTGTTCCAGACTATGTGTTGGCCGAATCTCGTACAACCCCTGCTTGCTCGAATGTCATATTGGTGGGTTTCAACACCAATGCAGCTGCAACAGCATGTACATAGCCGCAAACTCGGCAAAACCGCCCAAGCCCGACCCGGATAAGTCCCCGAACACCTCATCACCCTGCTGAAACTGCTTGACGTTTCCGCCAACTGCTTCAACCTGCCCTGCGATGGCAGCTCCGAGTATCGTGTTCTTGGCCTTTAGAAACCTGTAGCCCATCAGGTGCATAAGGAACGGCTTACCGCTCAGGGAATGGAAGTCCGCTGCATTAACAGAGACTGCGTGAACCTTTACCAGTCCTTCATTGTCCTTTGGGGTAGGATTGGCTATCTCCTGGACCTGAAGTACTTCAGGTGATCCGTATTGCGTACCTACAATTGCTTTCATTAGTTTACTCCTTGAACTGACTTCCACTATAGGAAGCGGTACATAAGACCAAAGTTCTATATACCGCTTCATCACAATCCTGGTGCTGCCAGTCGGCCGGCACCTGAGGTTTCAGCCGGTCGCCTCAGGCTTGAGTGCCAGGCATCGCAATCGCTGCAGGGAGGACGTGCTTGGCCGGCTTCACGCTCCTCACACCGATCAGGAGCAGGTATCCGAGCATCCAGGGCTCCGCGATCGTCGGCGGTATCGACAGGAAACCGTGGATCTGTACGCTCACCTCAGGGGCCAGGAACGCCGCTAGCAAGTCCACGAGATAAGAGACGCAGCTCACGATCAGCACGATGCCCAGCGCCTTGGGGAACCACCCCGACTTGTAGGCCAGATACCCCATCGGCACAAGCCACAGACCAAAGAAAATCTGCGCTATAAAGAGTCCATAGTGGTGAGCGTCGACCAGAAGCAGGGCCAGGGAATTCGAACCCACGGTGCCGAAAGCGGATAGGTTGGCCGCACCCGTTGCGACCCTCAAAGCCTCAAACTCGAAGCCCGCGTTGAGGCACGTAATGCCGGCCCCGATTGCGGCGAAGACTATCATTGCGCCCGCTACACCCTTGTTCACGTGCTTGAACAGCAGGTAGAGGGTCATCGCGACGAAGACCCACGCCGTCGCCTGGATCAGGTCAGAGACGACGCCGGCGCGAACAAGTCCGGAGTTCGCGAGGAGGTTCCCAGCGGTGGCCGCCGCATCACCGGCGACATAGATCTTGGGATACACAAAGGCCTGGGCAAAGCCGCCGAAGATGGCGACGAGCAGATAGAAGATGCCGGCGATTCTCGCGAGGCGCTTGGGTGAGTTAGGCGTAGGCTCTCCTTGAGTGGGGTTGAAAATGTTGGTTGAATTCATTTCTTCTTTGGTAATCATCGTTTTTCTCCTTGTGACTGGTTCGAATATTGAGAAGTCCAATTTAATGAACTTGCGTAGGCCGCCGGTTGCCCATACTGTTCCTGGGCACTGAAACGGGTCAGAAATCTATCAGAGACATATCTCCTTTCCAAGCAGCTTGTATGACAGCTTGTCCCAATTCACTGTTTGACACCTGACGTATCATCTGTCTGGCCGGGTTGAACGTAATTGACCGAGACCAATGGCAGTCCTAAATCACGTACTTTTCTCAGCAGTCCATGCAACGCGGCCTGATCGGCCACGGGGCCAGCTAAGAGCGTATCACCGTTGTCGTCTAAAGTGACGGTCAGGCCTCCAAACCAGGCGGCCCACCTGTCGTCAAGGTGTCCCTTGATGCGAATTTCATAAAGTCCGGGTTCGTGGTGATCCTCAGTCGATCCGTATGGCTTATGCATTCTGCGCCTCGTGCATTTCCCTCATAGTGCATACCTCCTCGTGGTTGCGTTCCCTGGCGTTCCCTTGTCGTTCCCTGGTCGTTGCCGGGAACCCTGATTTCTTTCCTTCCACCAGAGCATACAAACTAACGTGGTGATGATGCGTCACCACATCTAATGATCGATGTGGTGATTTATTGATCGAGCTGTTGTGGGAGGTATGAGGGGTGCTGTGGGAAAACAAGAAGCCCCGGCAGGTGGAATACAAACCTGCCAGGGCTGGGATTGAGGGGTGGTAGTTGGGTGTTAGTTACAACAAATGGAGTTCTTCTGCCCGGCGCACGGCCGCCCGACGGTTGTTCACTCCGAGCTTGTTGTAAATGTTTTTGGTGTGAGTACGCATGGTGTTGAGGGACACCATCAGTTCGCCGGCAACTTCAGGACCATTCAAGTCGGTCCTGAGCAGCCGCAGCACTTCAAGTTCTCGCTCACTCAGCGGCTCGACGAGGGGCAGGGCAAGGGCCCCGGGGCGCAGATACGATTTGCCCTCGCTCCTGGGCCTCTCACCTTCAAGCTCAGCCTCAAGTACCGTCAGCAACTTACCCATATACTCCGTCATCAGCCCATGAGCGGCTGCTTCGGATAATAGTTGTGCCATCGACAACCCTTCGTCGACGAAGATACGGATGAAGCCTTCTGGTTCTGCCAGCGCAAGTGCCTCACCCAGCAGCTGCACCGCCTTAGCCATTTCACCATGAGCACGGAGCGCGACCGCCTGGAGCACCATCACGTTGAGCTGTTCATCCGCCCAACTCTTTGCCTCGGCCTCATCCCGCAATGGCTCTAGCAGCGACATGGCAGCGGCCGGATCGCCTTGAGCCAGGTGTACGCGAGCCCGGCTCAAGGGGAGATTGTGCGTCTGTGCGAGATGGTCGGCCTTCGCCAGATTGCCCTGGCGGAGCAAAGTTAGCACCTGTGCGCCAACAACGTCAGGCATCCGAAACACGAAGTTATTGCGGCGCACGAACGCCTCGGCCCTCGCTAATATAGCAGTTGCGCCTGCCACGTCTCCGTGTACAAGCCTCAGGCGGGCGAGCAACACCTCCGACGAGGCAACCGTGTCGACGGTTTCTGTAGGTAAATGCAGGGTCTGCTGGAGGCATAGTTGCCCCTGCTGCTCAGCGGCCTCCAGGTCGTTCCACTGGTAGTAGATACGTGCCAGCCCAAGATGCGAATTGCAGTTAATCGGCTGCGGTGGCTCACCTGCCATTTGCAGGACGCGCTTGTAGGTCTCGGCCGCCAAATGGAGCCGGTTTTCTGTTTCCTGTACCTGACCCAGATTGCTTGTCGCCGCTATGGTATACACGGAATGCCCCAGCGACTTGCTGATTGATATAACTTCGGCATAGGCCTGACTGGCCGCGGCACGGTTTCCCTGGAGCTGATAGGCATGCCCCAGCGACCAGGTAGTGGCCGTGCGCAGTGGCAGGTTGTTGGGGTGCAAATACTCCAGGGCACGAAGCGACTGGGCAACGATGGCTTCTACATCATGGTCAACGACAGCCACCGTAGCCCGCATGGAGGCAATGCGTCCTATAATGTCACGAGTCCTGCTGTCCGGTTCCATGCCTTGCAAGGCACCTTGTAGAGCAGCTTCAGCAGCTTGGAGCTTCTCTTCGACGGCGGTATAGTCAACCTGCAACTGCGCCGAAGCAGCTATCACCCATAACGAGGGCGTGGCATCCAGGACCGCCCTGGGGAGCGACTCGATCCAGCTCAGTACTGGGGCCACAGTGCCTCGAAAATACAGGGGCATCCCCTTTCCCTGGATGAGGCGCTCGGCGCGCTCAACGTCATTGGCAGCCGCAGCATGGTGAAAAGCTTCTATCTCCAGGCCATTGTCTTCATACCACCGGCTGGCACGAATGTGGAGCTCGGCCACGCGGTCCACCCCATCCCCCGCGGACGAGCTGGTACTTTGAAGAAGCCGCTGCCGTAGCAAATCAGCGAAGAGATGGTGATAGCGGTACCAGCGTCGCTCGTTGTCCAGCGGCACAATGAACAGGTTCGACCTATCCAGCTTTTCCAGCATTGCCTGCGACGACATTAGTTGTGGTGAGCCGGCCGGCCGTGCAACTTCACTGTTTCGGTTGAGCACCTCATCACATAACGAGGCGCACATTCGCTCAAGAATAGAGGTCCGCAACAGGAAAGCGCGGACCTCTTCAGACTGGCGCCCAAGCACTTCTTCAGCAAGGTAATCTATTATAAAGCGGCTGCTACCCGTAAAGGTGCGGATGAACCCGGTGTGGTCACTGTGATCGCGAAGCGCCAGAGCGGCCAGTTGCAAGCCGGCAATCCAGCCCTCGGTGCGGTTTTCCAGCGCATCGATGTCTTCCGCTGAGAGGTCCAGGGCCATGACCTGGTTGAGAAATCCGGCGGCTTCTGAAGGCGTGAAACGCAAGTCTTGGGCGCGGAGCTCGGTCAACTGGTTTCGGGCGCGGAACCGTGCAAGGGGTAGCTGTGGATCCTCACGGGTGGCGATGACCAGGTGCATCTGTGGCGGTAGGTGCTCGATCAGAAATGTGAGGGCCCTATCAATAGGTTCGGCATCTATAACGTGGTAATCGTCAAGCACCATTACGAAATTGTCAGGGATATTGGGGATAGTGGCCATTTCATTGATCAGATCAGTCAGAACTGATTCGGTCGATGGTGGCTGAGAGGCCTGAGGGGCCTGGAGCACTGCCAGCATCCCTTGTCCAAGACCTGGCGAAAGCGTCCGTAAAGAGGCTACGAGGTAAGTCAGGAAGCGTACGGGGTCATTGTCTCCTTCGTCAAGCGACAGCCATGCCACCTGCCGGTCGCTAACGTGCAAACCGGCGACCCAGGCGCTGACCAAGGTGGTCTTGCCAAAGCCTGCAGGGGCACAGATGAGGGTCAGTTTGCGGCGCATACCCTCGTTCAGCCGCTCAATGAGGCGCGGGCGGGGGACAGCATCGGGTCGCGGTGGGGGGATATAGAGTTTTGTGGCAAGCATAGGGGCCGACATAGACCAAGTATAGAGTATATTTGCAAATCTGAAGGCATACCTCGACTAAATACAGCATGCATCTCAGGAATTCGGCGTGAGCGAAGCGGGGAGGGCTGTAGCGAGGGTGCTGGAGGCCGTGGGGCCAATCTTCCCGTTCAATTTTGGAGATGAAAGCTGCCCGACCATCTACTTGATCTCTAGCATCTTGGAGTACGGTGCCGAAAACCTCCCTTTTTGACACTCTCATGACACATCATACGGCTTCACCTTTCTTCGTGCCTCCCGGGGCATCGTAGCGTGTCTCGAAAGTCGTACCACAATCAACGTGTCTTTTGTTGCATTCTCCGAAGACTTCTGATACCCTGTTTACATGAGCATGTTAGTAGGTTACGCGCGAGTATCAACCCAGGAGCAGACCCTTGATCTGCAGCTTGACGCCCTCAACAAGGCGGGGTGCGGTCGCATCTTCACTGATACCATAAGTGGTGCCAAGCAAGAGCGTAAGGGGCTTTCAGAAGCCCTAGAGTTCATGCGGGAGGGCGATACCATTGTGGTGTGGAGGCTCGACCGCTTAGGTAGATCGCTCAAGCACCTTATAGAAACGGTGACCGCTCTCAACGAACGGCGGATAGGCTTCAGGAGCCTCACCGAACAGATAGATACCACGACCTCTGGGGGCAAGCTCATATTCCATGTCTTTGGGGCGCTAGCAGAGTTCGAGCGCGATCTTATACGTGAGCGCACCCAGGCGGGCCTTCAGGCCGCACGTGCTAGGGGCAGACAGGGCGGCAGGCCTCGGCGGCTTGACGAAAAGAAGATCAAGATGCTACTGGGGTTGTATGCTGACAAAAGCAATTCAATAGAGGACATATTGGCTACGCTCAACATTTCGAAGAGCACCTTCTATCGCTATGTGAGTTCCGGGTCACGTTGACTCTAGTGCGATAGTCAAGCCCTCTACAACTTCTATCTTGCATTAGTACAGTGTCCTCCAAGCTACAAACGTCCAGGCTTTAGGTAGAGATGAGGCATGCTGAGGCATGTAGCCCTCTACTCTTCACAGGTCTAAAATTGTACTTTTTGTCAAAGGTACTTTAGTACTATTGACTTGTGCATTACTTTGAGGTTATCCTGCACCTGACGAAAGTACTAGTGGTGGCTAATCATTCTGTTTCTTCCGACAGACGCATATCCGAGACGGATATTCCAGGACACCCGCTCACGGTTTCTTGTCTACACTCGTATAGAGAGTAGACGATTTAGCTATGTGTGGCTCCTGGCCTCTTGGTCTGTTGTGCCTATCTACTGAAGCTTCGCTCGCCTGCTGCTCTTACTCGTTCCCTATCTTTTTGTCTCCTTATCTCCTTGTATTAGGAAAGGTGGTCTTCTCCGCATCTTCTCCCGTGTATAGTTCCCGCCAGTTAATTTAGAGGACGGATTTACACTAAGCCGTCGGCCGTGATCACATCTAACGAGCTCCTTAGCGGTGGCGTGACCACCCAATTATATTATGGCGTTATCATCATAAAGAAACGAAAAGTACGAAAGGAAGGAAAGACGCATGTACCGCAACTTTCGCCACGACCTCGACATCCATTCTAGGAATGCACGTGCACGCAACTCCACTCCATATGCGACTGACTTTCACTCCTCAGGTTGGGAAGTAAAATCAGAGTTTACCGCAACTGGGTGTATGACTCCTTCTACTCGTCACAGTGCCAACGGCTTTCTGCAAATGCTCGCCAAGCGTAAGCCGCGCTACCGCTTCTTACTGAACCTCCTTGTCATCCTCCCGATGCTTGTTAGCATATCGGGTGTAGCGCCTGCCTCGGCTTCGCCTGGCTCTTCTCTCAACGCTGATTTTCCTCCTTCACCTTCTAACTCCTCTCCGCTTGTCGATGCGCATCATGCCAATGCAGGATCTTCAGCCTCTACGTCGTCCGTTGCGAGTAAACCTGAGCTTGCCACTTATAGCGAGTTGCCTCTCTCCTTTGAGCCTAACATTGGGCAGGCAGATTCTTCTGTGGATTTTATGGCTCATTCTCCTGGTGGAATGCTCTATTTTTCGCAATCTGAAGTCGTCTTTGCGCTCACAGACAATGGTAGCCTTAGCAGGACGAAAGACAACTTGGGCAAAGTGAAAAGTGCAAGCATACATAGGACTTCTGATAGGCTTGCACAGAATTCTCCTCATGTGAAGACTAGCCTGCAGTTCAATTCAGCTTCAGATCATTCAAGTATAGTACGCTTGCGCTTCCTGGGTGCTAACCCTCAACAGCGTATTACAAGTAAAACAGCATTATTGGGCAAGATCAATTACTTAATTGGGAATGATCCAGCTAAGTGGAAAACGAACGTTCCAACTTACAGCGAAATCAGATATAACGCCATATATACAGGAATAGACCTGCACTATCAAGGAGTTTCTGGAAAACTGAAAGGTACTTATACGTTGGCCCCTGGAGCAGATCCTGATAGTATTCAATGGCAATATGCAGGCGCTGAAAGCGTACAGCTGGATACGCAAGGCAATTTGCAAATCCTCACCACCCCCATGTCTGGCAACAGAGGACCCGTAGCCTCCGGGAGCGGTGTCACTATGACCGAGCAAGCACCAGTGGCTTGGCAAAATGTGGCTGGAACTGACGGAAAGCGCACAGCAGTAAGTGTGCGCTATACAGTAACCCCTCAAGGTAGCATAGGTTTCCGACTAGGTAATTACGACTCGACTCGCCCACTTACGATTGATCCTATGCTCGCTTATTCTACGTATTTGGGAGGCAGCGGGGATGATCATGGCAATGGTATCGCAGTAGATAGCGCGGGCAACGCCTACATCACAGGCTACACGAACTCGACTAACTTTCCTTTGGCTAGTTCGTACCAACCTAGCAACGCGGGCGGCGCCGATGTCTTTGTAACTAAGCTCAATGCCGATGGTTCGGGACTGATCTACTCAACGTATCTAGGTGGCACAGGAAATGACTATGGGTGGTCGATAGCAGTGGGCGGGAGCAACAATGTCTATGTAAGTGGCACCACCGAGTCTCTTGACTTTCCCACTCACAACGCCTACCAACCTTCTAACCGAGGAGCCTCAAATGCCTTTGTGACCCGCATAGCGGCAAACGGTGCGAGTTTAATATATTCTACTTACTTAGGGAGCACAGGAAATGATCCTTGCAGCGAATCTGGAACAGACATAGGTTACGGCCTAGCCGTGGACGCCAGTGGCAATGCATATATAGCGGGTTACAGTTTGGGCTATGATTTCCCCCAAACTGTTGGATTTCCAAATGGCAACTCGGAAGGGAACTGCGGCACCGCCTTTGCGGCCAAGTTGAACACCAATGCGTCAGGAAGCCCGTCGCTAGTCTACTCAGGGTCTTTTGCTGGCCCTACTGCCCAGGCAAATGCCGTTGCCATCGACAGGGTGGGCAACGCTTACATAGTAGGCAGTTTCGAACGCTATTTCAACCATGATATAGCTTTTCCTATAAAGAACGCAATACAGCCCAGTTATGCTGGGAACGGAGATGGCTTCCTCACGGTACTCAATTCTGCAGGAACGGACTTTGTGTACTCCACGTTTCTTGGTGGTAGCGGTATTGATAGTGCTAACGGAGTGGCACTCGACACAGTGGGCAATGCTTACGTGACTGGCTCTACAAGCTCCACTGACTTTCCTACGCATAATCCTTACCAAGCCAACAACGGCGGGGGCCAATCTGACGCGTTCATAACCCAGCTCAACGCTGATGGTTCCGCGTATATTTACTCCACTTATTTTGGAGGGGCAGATGAGGACGTCGGGTATAGCATCGCTGTTGACGGATCAAGCAACGCATACTTCACGGGCTTGACTTACTCGACTAACTTTCCCACTCAGGATCCTATTCAGCCTATCAATCATGGCGGTGGTGACGCATTTGCGGGTATGTTGAATGCGTCAGGATCAACATTGGGCTACTCTACCTACCTGGGTGGGACCAATGCTGACTACTCCGCGAGTGTGACGGCGAGTGCCTCCGGTGATGCTTATCTTACCGGCACTACTTCCTCTACGGACTTTCCCACTCGTAATGCTTATCAATCAACTCAGGCGGGGAGCGCGGATGCATTTGTAACAAAGTTGTCGAAGAATACACCACAAGCAAACGAGATGCGTTGTGGAGGTAGCCCTTCTCAGATACAGACCACGAACAGTGTTGGGGACCTGGTGAATACAGGCACCGGGTACTACTGCTACGCAGACAGCTATCTCTCGGTGCCAGGTAGGGGCGTCCCCTTGCAGTTCAGCGTGGCATATAACTCTGACATGACGACCCAGTATGGGCCAATTGGGTATGGCTGGACGCACAACTACAATATGTACATAGATAGGGACCAATACAACAACTATCTTGTGCATGAAGAGAATGGCAGCGTCTCCACATTCGCCTCAGATTTCAGCCACCCTCTTCGGGTGATGGCTACTCTTACCGCCACTACAGGCACTAACCCTGTCTTTACCTTCACGCGTAATCATGGGCAAGAGCGCTTCTACTTTAAGACGCTGTCGCTGCTCTCTACTGCTAAGATCTACAAGCTGTATCAAATCACTGATCGTAATGGCTATAACACGTTACTAAATTACAGCGCAGGCGGGGTGCTACAAAGCGTTAGTGATACAGAAGGGCGCACTCTTACCTTTAGCTATAATGCTGGTCTGTTGACCAACGTACACGATGACACTGGCGCTCGTAATGTCTCATTCAGCTATCCCAATAACACCCACATGACTATTACTGATGTGGGTGGCAAACAGACTAGCCTCCTACTTAGCTCAGACCACATGCTACAGGCTGTGACGGACCCTAATGGTGGCGTAACGACCAACGTTTACGACAAGAGCTATCGTGTGGCCAAGCAAACAGACCCGGAAGGCCGCTACCTGAGCTTTGGATATTCATTGCCTGCGGGCGTCTCAACCAGAGTCACAGATACCCTCGGGCTTGTTACTTTATACGAGTACACAAACAACAAGATACAGCGTGTTACCGAGCATGTTGGCTTGCAGCCTGCTGTGTGGAACTATGCCTACCAACCAGGCACTACATGGGTCTCCTCTGTGTCCGACCCCCTTACCCATGTGTGGAGCGCTACCTGGGACAACTCCGGTAACAAGCTCACCTCCACCGATCCTCTGTCACGCACCATCCAATATGCCTATAACACAGCTAATGATCCTACAGTTATAACCAATAGCATACATCTAACCACTACATACGCGTATGACAGTGTAGCCTCGGGCAACCTCTTGAGTGTTTCCCGGCCAGTAACAGAGACGGGAGAGACTGCCTCCATTCACTACACTTATGACCCTGCTCCAGGGCGTGCGGGTGATGTGATTACCATTACTAACGAGCTAGGGAAACAATGGGGACAAAGGTACAACAGCTACGGCTATTTGACGAGTTCCTCTGACCCTCTGACCAACTCTACCCTCTACAACTACGACACAGTAGGCAGACTGCGTAGCACGACCGATCCTAATGGTCATCCTAGCTACAGCGTACCCAACGCTTACGGCGATCCACTCACCACAACCAATACTCTTGGTTTTGACACCATCTACAGCTACGACAACAATCGTAACCTCAAGACTGTGCAAGACCCCAAGAGGCAGGTTACCACCTATTATTACGACTATGATAACCAGCTTACACGCACAGTGATGCCGGACAGCAGCTACAGTGCCACTACATACGACGGGTTAGGTAGGGTATACACCCAGACCAACCCACTGAGGCAGCAGACCACCTACACCTACGATGATGCCAACTGGCGCTACAACGTCCACGACCCGCTTGAGCGCAGCCAGGAATACGCCTTCGACTTGGCAGGTAACTTGTGGAGGAAACAAGACGCGCAGGGCATCTACACCTACTTCTCCTACTACCCAGATAATCTCTTACACACCATAGACTATGGAGACCCCTCCACACCTGATGTGTCATACAGCTACAACAGCCGCGGCTTACGCGCTAGCATGTCTGATGGTACAGGCTCTACTACCTATGGGTATGACAGCCTGGATAGACTTGCAAGCGTTACTGACGGTAGTGGTCATGTAGTTCGTTATCATTACGACCTGGCGAGTAATGTGCAACAGGTGAACTACCCACCCGTGCTCAACGGTGATGCTTACGATCCACGTAGCGTCTACTATACACACAATGATGCCAATCGCATCAGCCAGATAACCTACCTGACTAGTGGCTTCGCTGTAGGCTTGGACTATGACCCTAACGGCAACCTGACTACTGAAACTTACCCCTGGACTGCTTTCACTCAGAAGAAGACAGCCTATGATTCTGCTAATCAGGTCATCTCCACAACCACTTATGTAGCTGGGGAGACCTCTCCCATAGACATTCAATACTCAAGAGATCCACTGGGGCAGGTCTACACTTCCACTGAGAGAGTAGTCAATGGTGGTGGTAGAGTAGCTCACCAATATGCATACGACAAGCAGAACAGGCTAACTGGTGACTTGCTCACCAACGCCACAGCAGGCACCACACTCTCTACCACTTACCACTATGATGCCGCCTCACAGCTTACCCAAACCCTCTCGATACCTTTATCGGGTCCTGGCGCTGGAGAGACCCTAACCAGCACCCGACAGTATGACAGTGCGGGCGAACTCTACTCGCTACAGGAGTATACCCAGACCCGCACGCTCAAGGACCTGACGTTAACCTATGACCCTCGTGGCAACCGCCGAACCCTCAACGATGCTGTAGGTGGAATAGGTGGAGGTGGGCAGGTCTTTACTTACACCTTCAATATGGCAGACCAGCTTGTTTCTTACTACAATAACGCTTACCAGGCAGAGTATAAGTACAATGGGGATGGGTTGAGAACAAGCAAGATAGACCCCACTTACGACATAGGAGTGGCAAGGCCGATCAGCTACACCTGGGACATACTGGGAGTAGGAGCAGGTGGGCTGCCGTTGATGCTGCAAGAGCAAGAGCCGCAGGGTGTCGGCTTTGACAACGGTTACTACACAAACAGCTACATGTACAGTGTTGGCGGGGAGGTGGTCACCAGGGAGGTGGTGAATACTCCTCATAGGCCCAATGGAGCAGGTAATTTTCCTGGTGCTCTGCTTGGTAACCCTGAAGCCGGAGGAGTTGGAGGAGTTGGACAGAGTAAACCTCACCCCAATGCACCTGTAGAGAACGGGCTAATTTACCTGGGAGACGCGCAGGGTAGCATTCGCCTCTTCAGGAACGACCTGGGGCAGGTACAAGCAAGCTACTCATATGATGCATATGGCAGGCGCACCTGCACAATGCCAGGTGGTCCCTCCGAGTGCGAAGCCTCCACTCCCTTCGGCTACACAGGCCAATACACTGACAACGAGAGTGGTCTGCTCTACGAGCGAGCCAGGTATTACGATCCTCAGACACAGCAGTTCATCTCTCGTGATCCTGCTGTAGAGAGAACAGGGCAGCCATATGGGTATGCCTATGGCAATCCTGTAAACTATACAGATCCCTCTGGTCTAGAGGGTATGGACCCTATAGAGCAGCCGAATGGCACGTGGGTGCAGCCATCGCTGCCTGGGTTTGGAGAGTTGCTCAGGAGTGTTGGGCAGGGTCTAAACGGAGGAGAGGGTGGCCTGCCGGAGGGACCAACTCCTATTAGAGGACGCCCCGTAGGGACTACACGTCCTGACTACGACCGTACAAACGGCAGGGGAATCTACGTTGGAATAGATGGTGAAGGGACGGTCCGCTATGTTGGGCAGGGCGACGCTCCAAGCAGAGTGCGGAATCACATGCTAGAACCAGAGCATGATGATTTGAGTTGGGAGATTGTTGCCAACAATAATCTAACTAAGTCAGAAGCTAGAGGTCTGGAACAACTTCTAATTGATCATTATGGCGGTAGAGGTGGTGGCCAGTTACGCAATGATAACAATGGCGCAGGAGCTAGAAACCGAAATTTACAAGCCTATCTAAATGCCGGACGCCCTCTACTTAGAGAAGCACTGGACATCATCCAAAATGGACGGTAGATGCACGTTTAGCGAAAAGCAGTAAGGAGTGTGAGATATGGGTACATGGGGCACAGGTATCTTCGACGACGATACGGCAGGTGATACACGTGATGCTTTCGAGGACGAACTTTCGAGGGGGGCTGACGGAGCAGATGCTGCTAGACGCGTGCTTGTCAAGTTTGTGGCTGACCTGGATGATGAAGACGAAGGGTCGATAATATACCTAGCGCTGGCAGCATTACAACTTGAACATGGTACTGCAAGCGAAGGCATCCGCAGGCGAGCGCTTGAGATAATAGACACTGGAGTTGATCTTCATCGCTGGGAGGAAGCTGGCTCAACTAAGCTATCTCAACGTAAACAAGTACTAGAAAATCTACGAGTGCAACTAGACCAGTGATGCCCTATGGTAATTTAAGCACTGGCTGCTATTAGAACTCAAGGCTGAGTTAGACCCTGGGAACGCCTAGCAAAACCTTAGTCAATCAGCTACCACATGCGTAAAGGGGTCTCTTAGATAGCCCTATAAGAGGTTTTGTTAGGCGTTGTTAGTGGGTCCATATTGGGTCGGCGGGTTATCAACGAAATGGCTTATCAGGGTAGGGCACTATGGAGGTTTGGTTAAGGCCTGTTGGGCGCGGAGGAACAAGCGCCCTCGATCTGCCGGCGCGCAGAGCCGATATTGGAACAGTTCCAAGATACGCTGCCGCTGTTTGAGGATGGTCCGTTTATTGAGAGGACGCAGTTTGGGTCGCGGTCCATATGTTGCATGAGGCCCACGCCCAATATCGGGGAAATAGCGTTGGAGGAGGTGGTTCACATCATCGCCAACGTCATGAAAAGTGAAGGCGAAGAAAAGCTGTTTGGCTTTAAAGTAGCCCAATTGAAGGATGAAGTACAGTTGGACGTGAATCTGCGTAAAGGAAGCAAGAAGGTCTTTCTCGGACTGGGTCAGCGTAAAGGCGTGACTGCGTTCGTCTTCGGTAAAGAGCGGTCTGGCGTAAAGGGCCTCGATTTCTTCATCGTCCAGAATGTATAACCGCTTTGGTGGCTTACTGGCCTTGCTCACTTCCAGGTTTGTCACAAGGTCGGTCACACTGCTCCTTCGTCGTCATCATCACCAGTAGGTCGTCACAGGACCACGGGACAATCGCCTCAAAGTCCAAAGTCTCAAAAAGTATACAATTAAATCCTAGCAAGTCCCACCTCTTTGACGCGTCGCATAACATGTCTCATAATCCACTTATCATAGCCCCTTAGATTTTCTGAGACGGCAAGGCCGCAAGGCAGCAAGGACAGATAACAAGAGAGACATAAGGCACAAGGACAGATAGCAGGAGTATGTGATGGCGCTGATTGGCTATGCCCGGGTCAGTTCGGTGGGGCAGAGTCTCGAGGTCCAACGAGATAAACTGAAGCACTGTGAC
>DAHVFG010000070.1:0-14697 GCA_027317125.1 Chloroflexota bacterium
GGTTGGCCCCGAACAGGGCAAGGGAAGGCCAATGGTCCAGCCACCTTGAGCGCCCTGCCTATCCAGGTGCGCTTCCGAAAGACCGGCAAGGGTCGCTTCTAATTTGTCTGGCCCTTGGACGAACTCCTTGAGTGCCTCTTCTATCATCTATTCGTTCTGTACCTGCATCAGCTAATTCCTCCGCTTCGGCGTCGCGCCTTTCTCTACCTGCATGGGGAAGGCGAAGGGGATAGTGCAGGGCGCTCACAACGTCCACAAGTTATGGAACCTTGACGAACCCCATTCCCACATGCATAAAGTGCTCATCTCCTGTAAGAACCTGCTCAATGCCTAATTCGCTCATGATGACCATCGAAGTCAGGTCTGTAAATGAAATGCGCGGTTTGTCATGATACCGCTTTCTCAATTCCCACGCTGCCAGGAAACGATCCCGATTCACACTCTCTACACGGAGTTGTGCTTTTGCTGCTGATGCAAGTACTGCCTCCAGGAATTGTGCTGCATGGTTGTGCGTTTCACGCCTGAATATCAGAGTGATGAACTCGTCGAGTACGTAATCACTGCTATAGACGGGAATCTTCCTACTGCGGACTTCCTGGTAAAGCTGCGTAACTTCTACATGGCGCGGCTCACTCCGGTTAGCAATCGCCATCCGGCCCCAGGTGTCAATGAAGAGGCCGTTTAGAGCTATCATCCTCTTCCTTGTGGCCGTAAGCGCCATACAGCTCCTGGTCGATCTCCTCATCAGTAAGAGGTTTGCTCGACAGGATGCCTACTACGGACAAAATAGGATCGTTCTCCAGTTCAGCTGCAACCACTTTCTGATTAGCTTGCTTCCAGGTGAGGAACTCCACGAATTCGAGTACTTCACGCAGGCTATACTCAGGTAGGGTCTGCATCTTCTTGGAAATCACATCTCTTAAAGTATGCATCAATACCGCTCCTGTTTTGCAATAAGGCTCTTGCTCCATAGACTGGTACTATAAAGGCTTCGTTCAGTTCCCCACCATCGGAGTCGCGCCTTTCTCTACCTGCACGGGGAAGGCGAACGGGTAGTGCAGGGCACTGGTGGCGTCATACATATCCTTGCGCTCATAACCCACTGCCGGTGGGGGCGGGCAGCGGTACGGTTTATCATAGCGATACCCCAGAGCGTACTCCCCCTGCAACACTGTGTGTACCTCGCGGGTCCCTTCATAGATTACCGCGCCCCGGCTGTTACGCAGATAACGTTCGGCAGGATACTCCGAGGAATAGCCGTACGCGCCATGCACCTCAATCGCATCGTTGGCGCTCTCAAAGGCCACATTGCACGCTTGCCACTTGGCGAGCGAGGTTTCACGGGTGGTTTTCATACCGTAGTTTTTCATCCAGCCTACGCGGTAACAAAGCAGACGCGAAGTTTCGATCCCCGCCACCATCTTGGCGATCATCTGCTCAACGAGTTGGAACTTACCGATAGGGCGGCCAAACGCCTGCCGTTCATTGGCATATTTGACCGATGCGTCGAGACAGGCTTGTGCCAGCCCCACCGCGCCTGTGGCTACTGTAAAGCGGCCCCAGTCGAGGGCCGACATGGCTATAGCGAAACCTTCTCCCGGCTCGCCCACCATATTCTCTTTGGGCACGCGCACGTCCTGCATTACTATCTCGCCTGTGTTGCCCGCGCGCACCCCCAGCTTGCCATGTATCGTGCCTGTGGAGAGGCCCTCCATGCCCCGCTCAAGGATGAATGCCGCCATACCGTGATGCTTCTTCGAGCGGTCGAGTGAGGCAAATACCAGAAAGTGATCGGCTATATCCGCAAGGCTGATCCAGAGCTTCGAGCCGTTGAGTATGTAGCTGTCGCCGTCTTTGCGGGCGGTGGTCGCCACGTTGCCCGCGTCTGACCCCGCGCCCGGCTCGGTGAGGCCAAAGGTGGCGAGCTTTTCGCCTCTGGCTTGCGGCACCAGATACTTCTGCTTTTGTTCCTCCGTGCCCCACTGCAACAACGTTAGCGAGTTGAGGCCGACATGCACGCTCTGTATGACGCGGAAAGCTGTTTCGGCTCTCTCCAGTTCTTCGCAAATAATCCCAAAGGAGATATAATCGAAGCCAGACCCGCCGTACTCTTCCGGGATTGGACCTCCAAGCAGGCCGAGGGGCCCCATCTTCTTGAGCGCCTCCCAGTTGATCGTGCCCTGTTCGTCGTGCTCGCGTGCGCTGGGAGCTATCTCTTTTTGCGCGAAGTCGTATGTCAGTTTCTGTACTGACCTCTGCTCCTCGTTAAGAAGAAAGTCCATCCTTCTATCTATCCTCCTGGAAATCACGGGAATAATATAAGCAGGGTATCCTGTTTGCTTGATCCAATCTTTGGTACAGGGGCCTCTTTTGCGCGGAGTATTATAATGTACATAATACTGCGCTAATTTACGAAGGTAGCCATTTGGAGCGCACACCCCCACACTTTACGCTGCCAGTCTATCATAGGGGTATTTGGGTGTCAACCGGCTCCCAGCAGCCATAGAGGGAGACAAATCATGCATGCAATACGTGTGTACAAGACAGGCGGCCCAGAGGTTTTGTCCTACGAAGAGATAGATATACCTGTGCCTGCCGAAGGTGAAGCCCTTGTAAAAGTAGAAGCCTCAGGGGTCAACTTCATAGATGTTTACAATCGCAGCGGGCTATACGAGAAGGAGCTTCCTTTTACGCCGGGGGGAGAGGCAGCGGGCATTGTGGAGGCACTTGGGCCTGGGGTCTCCACCCCCCGCGTCGGCGAGCGCGTGGCTTACGCGGCTCGACTCGGCTCAGGCTCTTACGCCGATTACGCCACTGTGCCCGCGCAGATGCTGGTTCCAATCCCTGAAGGTATGGACTCCCAGCAGGCGGCAGCCGCGATGTTGCAGGGAATGACCGCTCATTACCTGACGCACACGACATATCCCGTAAAGCGCGGAGACCGCGTGCTGGTTCATGCCGCAGCGGGGGGTGCTGGGTCGCTGCTGGTGCAAATGGCAAAGCAACTGGGCGCAACGGTGTACGGCACCGTTTCAACAGACGAGAAAGCTGCCCTTGCTCGTGAGGCAGGAGCTGATGAGGTCATTCTCTACACTCAGCAGGACTTCGAGGTGGAGGTAAAGCGGCTCACCGATGGGGAAGGTGTAAACGTAGTCTACGACTCCGTCGGTAAGGACACTTTCACCAAAAGCCTCAACTCCCTTGCTATGCTCGGTTACATGGTCAGCTTTGGGCAGTCAAGCGGCCCTGTTCCAACTGTGGAGATGGCTCCTATCGCCCGCTCATCCCTCTTCCTGACGCGTCCAACCCTCTTCCACTACATCGCCAGACGCGAAGAACTGCTGATGCACGCCGATGCTGTGCTCAATATGGTAGCTTCGGGCACGCTCAAGCTGCGGATTGACCGCGTGCTTCCCCTTTCCCAGGCAGCCGAAGCGCACCGCCTTCTGGAAGGTCGCGCCACCGCCGGCAAGCTCCTTCTCATACCGGGGTAGAGAGTGGATTCGCTTTACATTCCTTTCGTTATCCTCGTTATTGTTATCGCGGCGCTGAGCCTCGTCTGGCGCTCACGCCGTTCGCTCGCTATGCTTCAGGAATGGGCATCCAGGAATGGGTACAGCTTACTACGGTACAATAACGCATACTTTTTTCGCGGACCATTCTTCTGGACCTCATCTAAAGGCCAGGTTGTCTATCGAGTAGTCGTAGCTGATGGGGCGGGCAACACGCGTTCCGGCTGGGTCCGGCTTGGAAGTTGGTGGCTCGGCCTTTTGAGCGATGAGGCTGAGGCGCGTTGGGACGCGTAGAGGGCTCGGGGATGGAGCCTATGTATATATATGATGAAGTAATAGCTGAGCTACGCAATTCTTATGATCGCACCGCTGAAGAGCGCGAGCAAAGCCCCGTTGCTGCCTGGAAAACGGAGGAGAGAAAGTACTTCCTGCGAATGCTCCAGAAAGAGGGCAAAACGTCACTGCTGGAGGTAGGCGCGGGCACAGGCAAGGACAGCAAGTTCTTTCAGGACAATGGGCTGCGGGTCATCAGCACCGACCTTTCACCTGAGATGGTGAAGCTCTGCCAGGCGAAGGGGCTGACTGCTTATACAATGGACTTCCTTCACCTCGATTTTGCGGAGGGCACCTTCGATGCGGTTTACGCCCTCAACTGCCTGCTGCACGTTCCGGGGCGTGATATGCCCTCAGTCCTGGCGCGGATTCGGTCTTTACTAAAAGCTGGAGGCCTTTTTTACCTGGGTCTCTATGGAGGTCTGGACCGTGAGGGACCCTGGCCTGGTGACCACCATGACCCGAAGCGCTTCTTCTCCTATCACACCGATGAGCACCTACAAGAGATAGTCGCCTCATTCTTTGAGCTACTTTACTTCAGGGCGATCCCGCTTGAGCGTGAGCCAGACGTGCATTTTCAGTCGCTTGTTCTACGGCGGGATTCGTTGCCTCAACGGTAGTTCTCCAGGGCGCGACGTCACCCTTTTGTGATACAATGTAGCTACACCCCTCGAACCGCATTGGAGGATCAATATGGCTCGGCTCCCGATAATAGACCCGGATGACGCCACGCCCGAAGTGCGCAAGGTCTTCGACAGATTTATGCGAACGCGCGGCAACATACCTAATATGTTCCGCACCCTTGCTGTTCGCCCGGAGATTATGCTGACCGCAGAGGCGCACATGGCCGCTATCCTCGGCACAGGCACATTGGCCCCTTCTTTCAAGGAGATGCTAATTGTTCGCACCAGCGCCCTCAACAGGTGTGCATATTGACTGGCTTCGCACACCGCCGCGTTGCGGCGTCACAAGGTGCCGGAGGAGAAAATTGCCGGCTTGCAAAACGCTATACTCGACACTGCTCTCTTCTCAGAGAAAGAGTTGGTTGCTTTGGAGTTTGCCGACCGGATCACCGAGTCGGGCCATGCAGTGAGTGACGAGCTTTGGGGGCGATTGAAAGGCTCCTTCGACGGCGGCCAGATCGTCGAAATGACCTGCGCCATAGGTCTGTTCAACTACTTCAACCGTGTAAGCGACGCGCTGCGGCTGGATATCACTCGCTAAATGGATAATAAGCAACATCTCCCTCCTACCTTACTGCTCACGGGCTTTGAACCGTTCGGCAAGTGGTCTACCAACCCTTCCTGGGAGGTTGCACGCGCCTTGGATAATAAGCAAATTGGTGGCCTGCACGTTATATCCAGGCAGCTTCCTGTAGATTGGCAACAGGCGT
This sequence comes from Chloroflexota bacterium, assembly GCA_027317125.1. Classification (GTDB taxonomy): domain Bacteria; phylum Chloroflexota; class Chloroflexia; order QHBQ01; family JADMIH01; genus JADMIH01. The sequence continues at coordinate 5,239 of DAHVFG010000070.1, forward strand.
GGCCTGCTCTGCGCGCCGCTATCGAGCAGATGCGCCCGCAGTGGCTGTTGATGCTGGGGCAAGCGGCCCGCCGCCCTTACATCTCCGTTGAAAGCCGGGCTTGTAACGCCTGCGACAACCGCCCCGACAACTCCGGTGGCTCACCAGGTATCCTGCACATTGACGCCAATGGGCCAGACGAACTGCCCAGCACACTGCCTGTGGAGATTATAGTCGCTAGAATCATCTCTACGGGCTTGCCGGTTGAACTGTCGTTGAGTGCGGGCGAATATTTGTGCAACCACACTCTTTACATGGCGCTGGCCTGGGCAAAAAGCCTGCCTGACGCGCCGCGCATAGGCTTCATACATGTTCCTGGCTTGCCGGGTGATGATCCTGTGGCGCCCGGAATGCTCTTATCCGACATGGAGCGAGGTGTGTTGGCCGCGTTAGAGGCTATAGCAGAAGCCATCCCAGCAGCCACTAACGGCTAGCTCATAGGGCAGGGCGGCAGATAGCAGGTAGCCAAAGCCGAGGCGCGCCTCTCGTCGTTTTGTCCTTTCCTCACCGCAGGATGCTCTATAATAGATCAAGCCTTAGAGAGGCTTCTACCCTTTGTTCTTATGGAGATAGAATGAAACTTGGCGCTCACATGTCGGCTGCGGGCGGCTATTACAAGGCGCTTGAGCGCGCAGAGGAAATCGGCTGTACGGCTGTGCAGCTTTTCAGCAAGAATGCTAACCAATGGGCCGCGAAGCCGATCAGCGAAGGAGAGGCCGATTTATTCAAGCGCACGCGTGAGCAGTCTTGCCTCGATGCATCGGCTCTGATTGTTCACGACTCCTACCTGATCAACCTTGCCAGCCCTGACGACCTTCTCTGGGAGAAGTCGCTGCAAGCCTTCGGCCATGAGCTTGACCGCTGCGCCACTCTTGCTATTCCGGCGCTCGTTACTCACGCGGGAGCGCACATGGGTTCGGGCGAGGAAGTCGGCCTTGAGCGGATAGCACGCGGTATCGACCGTGTGCTGGCCGAACGCCCAGGCCAGCAGGTTACGGTGCTACTGGAGACTACGGCCGGACAGGGCACTTGCCTTTGTTACTGCTTTGAGCACTTCGCCACTATACTTGGCTCGCTCAGCGCTGAAAATAAGCCGCGAGTAGCTGTTTGCTGGGATACATGCCATCTTTTTGCCGCAGGCATAGACTTCACAGAGCCTCTGACATACGAGCGCATGGTAGAGTCGTTTGACAGAATAGTAGGTCTCGACAAGCTGCGTGCCATTCACCTGAACGACTCGAAGAAGGGCCTCGGCTCTCACCTTGACCGCCACGAGCATATTGGCAAGGGCGCGCTGGGGGTTGAGCCGTTCCGCATGATAATGAACGATCCACGCCTGGCATCTCTCCCCAAGGTGCTGGAGACCCCCAAAGGCCCCGACATGGCGGAGGATAAAGAGAACCTCGCCCTGCTGCGCAGCCTGGTCCAGGGGCAAGAAGGTTAAAGTATGCCCGGCATAGAGCATCTCGCAATAGAGAATAGCGGGCCTTCAACCTGTGGATATCACCTCGATCCACCCTTCTCCACCCTTATTGAGTTGAACACCCGCATGCGCGCCTGCCGCCACTGTCACCTGGCAGGGTACCTCAGCGAGCGCGAGTCAACGCCTATCGCCCGCGACCCTGAGCCGGATGCTCCTCTGCCGCGCATCCTGCTGATAGGGCAAGCGCCCGGCTTGCGCGCCACATGCGAAAACCGCCCCTTCGCCGGGATAGCAGGCGAAAAGCTGCGGGCCTGGTTTGAGATGGGCGGCATACCGCGTGACGACTTCTGGCGCAAGATTCACTTTAGCGCGGTCACCAAGTGCTATCCAGGCCGTCTCCCCGGCGCGAGAGGCGACCGACTGCCCACCCTCACCGAGCAGTTGCTTTGCAGGCCCTGGCTCGACGACCAGCTGCGCCTGCTCCAGCCTGAGATAATTTTGTTGGTCGGCATGCTGGCGATCCAGACCTTTCTCGGCAGAGCGCCTTCCTTGAGCGCGGTGGTGGGTACAGCCGTAAAGAAGGAGGGCGTTTGCTATCTCCCATTGCCCCACCCATCAGGTGTTAGCCGTTGGCTGAACGACCGTGAGAATGTAGAAGCTGTGGCTCGGGCTATGGGTATACTGCGCGAGTGGGTGGTGGAGTTGGGGATATGAAAGCAATCGGGCTGAGGCAGTTATGATGGAGCGACACATTTATGGACCAATCTTACAGACAGCGGAATGACGCAGAGCGGGCAAGGCTGACCAGGCTGGTAGCGAGCCTCAGCGACGAGCAACTGGCTCGCGATGTGAGGGATGATGGGTGGACGGTCGCCGCGATGCTGGCGCACCTTGCATTCTGGGACCGTATGCGCTTTGCCTGCTGGGAGTTATGGGAGCAAGGCGACACTAACAGGCACTTCAGCACAGATGTAGAGCAAGATATGATCAACAGCGCGGGCTTCGCCCAGTGGCTTGCTCAACCCCCGCGTGAGGCCGCTCGCCAGGCTGTTGAAGCAGCCGAGGCTGTAGACCGCAAAATAGCAAGCTTGCCCGCAGACCGTCTGGACGCTTACATGAAGGGCGGAGGCAAACACGAGCACCGTATGGTAGACCGCTCAATCCACCGCAAAGCGCATATTGACGAGATAGCGGGAGCTTTGTGATAAGCATTCCGTAACGCGCGATAGTCAGATGTGGAGACCGGGCAGCATATGCGCGCGGAGTTAAACCCAGCCATCATCTCCCTTGTGTAAATCAGCTAGGTAGCTGGCCTGCATGTAGTAGGGAATGCGCTGCCACTCCTTCAGAGCGCGCTTGCGTGATGCCTCGTGCAACCACCATTGTGTGAGTGGTATTCCTTCTGGCTCAAAGCACTTCGTGAAATAGTGGATACCCTCAGGCCAGCTCCTTTTGAGGGTCATCATAGCACGGCGGCAATGATACCACTTTGTTATTACCACAACCCGCTTTATGCTTGCCAGCTCTACTTGAGCACTCAACCTGGGTAATGTCCATAGCGCGTTTTCATAAGTGTTGGTGGACTCGTTTTCTACAATGATGTGGTCTCTTGGAACTCCCTCTTGCAAGACGATAGCAAGATGTGTCTCTGCCTCGTTCCCCCCTGTAATTCTATTCACGCCACCACTCAACAATATGTATTTGACCACGCCTTGCTTGAACAGGTCAGCAGCGATATAGGCTGGCTCAGTAAACCTACCTCCGAAAACAAAAGCCAGGTCGGCTTTATCCGTTGGGGCATCAACATCCAGGTAACTGGTGATGTGATGCACATCTTCCTCAGTAAGTTCTACATTCTTGTCCACTATGTTAGACCCTCTGGTTATTACACGTAACCCGCCACGCTTTACAAGTGCCTACCTGTCTTCGTCTTGCCAGGGACTACTTCATAATGTGACCCGCGATTACCATCCTCTGCACCTGGTTCGTCCCCTCGTAGATTTGCGTCACTTTGGCATCGCGCATATAGCGCTCTACCGGGCTTGCCTTGGTCACGCCGAAGCCGCCCAGGATTTGCACAGCGTCGGTTGTCACTTTCATCGCGGTGTCAGTCGCCAGGAGCTTTGCCATAGCCGCTTCTTTCGCGTAAGGCTTCCCCTCATCGTAGGAGAGCGCGGCTCTGTAAGTGAGGAAGCGGGCAGCCTCCGTAGCCACGTACATATCAGCGAGCATGAAGCTGACCGCCTGGTTCTGCCCTATCGCCTGTCCGAATTGCTGTCGCGCCTTCGCATGGTTGAGAGCGGCATCATATCCGGCCTGTGATAGCCCGATCCCCTGGGCCGCTATTTCGATACGTCCAACATCGAGCGCAGCCAGCGCGATCCTTATCCCCTGGCCTTCATGCCCAAGCAAGTTTTCCGCAGGCACTCTGCAATCTTCCAGATAAATCTCACGCTGCACCGATGTGCGCACCCCCATCTTCTGAATCGGCTCGCCAAAAGACAACCCAGGCGTATCTCGCGGGATGATGAAGGCGCTCACGCCCTTTCCGCCCGCTTCAGGCTCTGTTGAGGCAAAGAGGACGTAAATATCCGCCGCTCCTGAGTTGGTGGCGAAGGTCTTGCGCCCGTTGATCACGTAGCTGTTGCCCTCTTTCACTGCATGCGATTTCATTGATGCAGGGTCAGAGCCTGCCCCCGGCTCTGTGATGCTGAAGCAGGCCAGCGCTTCGCCTTTGCACATCGGCACCAGCCAGCGCTCTTTCTGCTTCGCGCTGCCATGTTGCAGCAAGCAGGTCATAGGCGCCAGGTGTGAGGCGAGCACCAACACCTGCGCCGACTCTACCCTGCCTATCTCCTCCAAAGCGATTATGTAGTCAAGAAGGCTGCCTCCGCCCCCGCAATATTCCTTGGAGAAAGGCAGCCCCGCTAACCCCGCCTCCACGCAAGCATCAAAGACCCACCTGTCGAATGTGCCCGCTTCATCTCGTGCTGACACAGTGGGCGCGAGCTTCATCTCAGCAAAGCTTCGTATCCTGCTGCGCAACTCTTTTTGTTGCGGCGTCAAGTTAAAATCCATCTTCTAATTGTTGCTCCATTATATGGGTGATGCGTCAGCGATTAGTAAGTAATTTGCTACTGCTCCACCCTTCGAGCCGTTCGCCAGCAGCGTTGAGCGTTTCATGCCGCTTGGCGAAGCACCACCGAGCCAGATTTGCCCCTCCTGCCGGGTTGTGGTAGAAGGCTGAGGGCGGTATACAGGCCACGCCCACCTCAGTGGTCATGTACCTGGCGAACTCGACATCATCCTTGAAGCCCAGCCCCGATATATCCGACATAACGAAGAAGGCGCCCTGTGGGCGTATCGGCTTGAGTTCTGCCCTTTGCAGCGCCTCCAGCAGCATATCGCGGCGTGTGACGTAACCGGCCTGAAGGTCTCTGTAATAGCTGCTGCTCCCTGCCCTCTCCATACCGATAGCTACTGCTTCCTGGAATGGAGCCGCGCTGCAAAAGACCACGAACTGGTGCAATCGCCTGACCGCTTCCGTGAGGTCAGGCGCGGCAAGCATGTACCCTATCTTCCAGCCTGTAACGGAAAAGGTCTTTGAGGCCGAGTTGATCGTTACTGTGCGGTTACGCATCCCAGGCAGGCTGGCTATGGATATATGGCGGTTGTCGTCGTAGACTAGATATTCGTATACCTCGTCGGTGATCGCCAGCACGTCATGCTTTTTGCAAAGATCAGCTATTAGCTCAAGCTCCTCCATCCCGAAGACCTTGCCGGTCGGGTTGTGGGGGGTGTTGATGAGGATGGCACGCGTCCGGTCGTTAAAGCTGGCGATGAGGTCGCCAAAGTCGAAGCTCCAATGCGGCGCATGCAGCGTTAAGAAGCTGGGCACCCCGCCCGCGAGCTCGATGGCAGGCACGTACGAATCGTAGAATGGCTCGAAAACTATCACCTCATCTCCTGGGTTCACCAGCGCCTGTATCGCGTCGTAAACGGCCTCCGTAGCCCCGCTGGTGACGGTAATCTCGAGATTCTCGTCATAGCCGGTGCCCATTCGCTCTTCAACTTTGGCGGCAATCGCCTTCCTCAGCCTGGCCGAACCCTGGCTTGGGGCATACTGGTTAACGTCGCGCTCTATAGCTTCCTGGGCTGCGTCCTTCAGCCAATCGGGGGCAGGGAAATCAGGGAAGCCTTGCGAGAGATTTACCGCGTTGTGTTCCTGGGCGAGGCGGCTCATCTCCGAGAATACCGAAACGCCAATGGGTTGGACGCGGCGCGCCATGCGCGTGAGACCGTTAGGAGAATAATGCGCGCTAGAAGACATAGTTGGGCCTCCTGGCCGTCGAAGATATGGGGTATTGTATTATAACACAGATCGACGGCACGGCCTTTGCATACTCACTTTTCTGTGAAATGGACCCGTACTGCGTACTGCATGAGGCATTGAAGGCACTTCATCCATGCTTGCTCACGCAGTACGTAATACGCCACCAGGAGAGATAGCTTGAAAAAAGCGTATAAGCTAACGGAGAATGAGAGCGACTGGCCTTTGCTAGCTGTCACGGCGCTCACCAGCTTTGCCGCCGCACTGGGGGTATCGGGCGGCACAAACCTCTGGATGCTTGCGACGGGCAACGAATTGATAAAGAAGCATCGTCCCACCCTGACATTCAGGTCGGCGATCTTCGGCGACGGCATGATCCTGCCGTTCATCAACACGGTGATGGTCAGGTCGCTCCAGAGGTGGCGGCCTCGCCTCGGTTCGGGGGGCACAATTGTGCCAATAGCCGGTGGCAGCGTTATCTCGCTCATTTTCCACATCGCCCAGGGTCGCGGCGGCATGGTGAACTGGACAATGACAAAGCCCTGGCGCTGGAACCTTCTCGGCTATTATCACTTCGTCTACATGTCCACTCAGTTCTCATACATGCTGCTCTACTTCATGCAGCTTGCTCAGCACTGGGCGGACGAAGAGCACGCCGGAAGGCAGAAGAAAGACCTCGCCTTGATCGCGGCCAACCTGCTGGCCTTCGGCCTACTCCTCTACACCGACTATTACTAACTCACCCTACATGATGGTGTAGCTGGGGCTTACGTCAACCTGGCACTGCTAGCCCCTAGCCCCTAACCCCTAATCCCTATTTATCGCAGCACTTTAGCTCGAAGTTGAGTATTCGCCAGCCGGGGCCGCGCATCACGATACGGGCTGTGATTACGTCAGTCTGCTGCCAGCCTGAGCTTGGGTCGGGGGTGGGTTGTCCGGCGGGTGTTTTCAGGCGCACACGCGCCGAGATTGTCTCTTGTAGTTCGCCATTGCCGAGGTCCACGCTCGTTGCCTTTTGGTCCTCAATCTCATAGCGGCGCACCCGTGCCGATGCATCCTTGATAGATTGGTCCAGCGTAGCGGAAGGGGTGACAAGCCCCGGGGCCATGTAGGCGCGGGCATCGTCCAGCTCGCCCTGCCTCAGATGCAGTAGGAAGTTGGAGAGAGCGCCGGATGGAAGGCGTGAGGTTTGCACTTGCTCCAGACAGCCGCTCAAGGCCAGTGGTATCACGATGAGACAGCAGAAAGCCGTTATAATATACTTGAGCCTGAAGCGGCAAGGGTTAGTATAGTTCATCATTTAGAGGGAGTTAAGAATCATGCCTTATGACCAGCTTGGTAAGCTGCTTATTATCGCGGGCGGCACCCTTTTGGTGGTGGGCCTCGCCTTCCTGGTGTTTGGGCGCACACTCTTTGGACGCTTACCCGGTGATATAACTTTCATCAGTGGCAACTTTAGCTGTGTAGCTCCACTGGTGACAATGTTACTCCTTAGCTTGCTGCTGACTCTCGTTGTGAATATAGTGTTGAGGCTATTCAGAGGTCCTTGACAGCCGCCTGGTAGTCTGTCAACGATGAATCGTGTAGTAGCTGGGCGCAGGTGCATAACTCCTGACGGGGTCACAGGGGTGTCCCCTGTTCGTCTTCAAACCTACAAATCAGGGTTGACGCCCCACTAAGCATCATCGTGGCGTTCTGATTGGCTGATTGACGGCTCCCCCACCTGTGCGCCTGAGCCGGTCCCACGACGTCGTAGCTCCGCATTCTTGAGGGCGTAGAGGACAAACCCCGTTATCGCTGTGGTGAATACCGCCAGCCATAGCATGCCAAGCCCCGACATCATCCCTATTGCGGCGGTGATCCATATACTTGAAGCTGTAGTAAGCCCCCGCACCGTTGAGCCTGTTCGGAATATTGCCCCTGCGCCCAGGAAGCCGACGCCTGACACTATTTGCGCCACTATCCTCGTCAGGTCATTATTGCCAGGTATCCCCTGGTATCCATATATCGACGCAAGGGTGAAGCAGGCCGCCCCCGCTGACACGAGCATGTGAGTACGCAGCCCGGCGGGTCGCTGCACTCGCTCTCGCTCGAAACCCACAAGGCCCCCAAGAATAAAGGCCAGTGAGACTCGGACGATCGTAATGAGGTCTGTCTCTCTAAAGACAAAAAGTTGATCCATGTCGCCCCCTGAGGAGAGAATTATATGCCCAAACGCCACGCGTGGCAAGTTGTGCATAAGGGAGGGGGCTACGAAGGTGGGTGTGGCTATTTGTAATGCAAAGAGGTTTCACCTCTCCGTCCTGGAGAGGCAACAGGCATGCATACTAACTTGCTGGAAGCTGGAATGTGAGCAGGGAAACGATTCTTCTGCGGAAGCGCGCCGCCGCGCAGCGACCGCGCTTCATTTGGGTTGCAGGGTGCGTACGTAGGCTATGAGGTCCCATAGCTCTTGCTCGTTGTGCGGGCCGCCGTAATCCTTGCCAAAGGCGGGCATACCTGAGAGGTTGATGCCGTGAGCTAGGAACCAGTAGAGCTGGCCGTCGGTTTTGCTTTGTGCGCGCGTTGAAGTCAGGTCGATTGCCGGGGGGTACATTGTTGCGCCATATACACCATCGCCTTTCCCCACAGGGCCGTGACAGACCGCGCACTCTACGCCGAACAACTCTCTACCTCTGCCTGCGGCGGCTGTATCGTTGATAGACGGGTTCCGCAGGTTGGCAAAGTCTCCGGGTACCGCCACGTATCTGAGACCCAGGTCTGTAATAGCCACTTCGCCCGGCAGCGGCTTCTCTTCCCGTGTGATGATCATGCCCATGAACCATCCTGATAGCGCTGCCCCTCCCACCAGAACAATCAGGACCATAATCCAGCAACCGCAGCCGCCGCGCTGCTTCTTTGTATCTTCTGTATCCATACTGCCTGCGCTATCAGGCAGGGCGTCTTGATTAGTCTCCAACTCTAACCTCCTGCTAAGGCTATTCGCTTGGGTCCTAATTCACTACGCCTGTGGTTACAGATTGGTACTGCGTGTTGCGTAACAGGTTACATAGGGAGTAGCTCCAATCTCGCCCACTTACTCAGTACGCAATAGTCATCCCATCTTATTCATGGAATATCTTCTCGCCCGCTTTGATCTCTACAGGCAAATTGTTCTCCCCAGGGGGAAGGGGGCATGAATAGTAGGGGCTGTACGCGCAATAAGGGTTGTAGGCCCTATTGAAGTCGAGCACATACTCTTCGCCGGGGCGTTTATTCAGGTCAATGTAGCGGCCCGCTCCATAAGTCTCCTTACCTGCCGTTTTGTCCCGGAAAGGCACAAAGAGCCTGTTGCCATGCAATGGCTCGTCGGCGGGTGGCATGAAGGTTGTCAGCCTCAACTGCTGTCCGTCTATCTCGAACTCAAGCCGCCCGATCCTCGTATATTCCTTGTGGTCGCCTGTGGTGGTTTGCACCTTGAAGATACCGGGGTGCGGCTCAGGCACCAGCGTGGCAATCACACGGTATTTGAGATCAACGGGGTAATAGTTGCTCCCCCTGAACTCTTCTTTGTCCTCCGCCAGGATTGGCGACTCCGGGTGCTCCAATAGAAACTTATCTTTTTGTCTGCGAAATGCCTCTATCTGCCGTCTATGCTCGTCCTCATTTGGGGCTTGCTGTGCGGATT
>DAHVFG010000071.1:0-14664 GCA_027317125.1 Chloroflexota bacterium
TCCTCTCAGTCCAAGCTGTCAGTTGCGCTGCGCTCAACATAGGTACGGCGCTTCTGGAGGGGTCCACGCTGTTTGCGGACTCCTCTTGGGTGACCATTTCCAAATCTTCGAGTGACATGTGCTGACTATTACGAGGATTTACCTCTCGCGAAGCTTCGCGCTGCGCAATAGGTGCCGTGAGCATGCCCTTCAAATAGCCCTTGGTTGTGTACCAGTTGACCTTGTTGACCCCAGCTGCCCGGACGCGTACCAGCACTTCGTCGCTGCCGCCTCATAGTGCTGTACGCCCCTGTGTGCTTTTGGTTCTGGGGGTTCTGGGAGTATAATAGGAGATATATCGTTTGCGGGTTGCAGAGGTTGATTATTGTCGCTCTACAGAGGTGCTCACCAAAGATGGAGCTAATGCCAAACCGACCTAAGGAGTTCATTCTATGCAAGTGAACCTTGACCAGAACGAGGTAAACGCTCTGCTGGCTGTACTCGATTCCTACTTACCTGGCCTGCGCGCCGAGATAGGCGATACGGATAATCACGATATGCGCGAGAATCTGAAGGCCCAAGAAGCAACACTGGCGGGTCTCGTAGTGAAGCTCGGTGGCTCCATTGAGGATACCGACAACCACAACCTGGGCACCAAGAATCCGCCGTGGGGTTGATTCGGCAAAGCCTACTATTACTGGTTAACTTGTAATAGAAACTGCGCCCGATGCCTTTTTCTCGCGCACAGGCAGTGAGCAACTGATAGCGCCAGTCAGCTGAGCAGGCGGTTCTAACACAGCGACACCTGACTCGCTAATGATGGTGGCTACCAATATTTACGCCCAGCGATTCGAAGTATACCTGGTCCATGTAGCACCACCCCCAGTCCTCGCCTGGCTCGAACGACTTTATTATCGGGTGATGGGTGGCATGGAAATGCCTGGTGGCATGCTTGTTCTTTGAGTTGTCGCAACAGCCCACGTGTCCGCACGTCTCGCACAGACGCAGATGCACCCACCTGTCCCCTGTCCTCAAACAATCCTCACAGCCGTCCGCGCTCGGTGTAACTTCGTGGATTTCCCTCAGGTGAGTACACCCCTCGCTCATACCGTCATCACTGTCATCCCTGTTTGTCATTGCTATTCTTCTCCTACCTTTTTTGCGCCGGCCGGTTCTGTATGCTTTGCTGCCTCTCAAGGGTAGAGCGATCCCACGCGCCCAAATCAGCGCCTGCCTCGTATGTGCTTTGCAGAAAATCGAGCAGCGTTGCCTTAGGATCTGCTGCCTTGCGAACATCATCATACAACAAGATGAACTCTCCCAATTGTTTATCGAAGTGTGCGCCAGCCGACCTATCCGACTTATCCGGGCGTACCTGCGCCTTGCTCAGGTCGGGATGGGCGGGAACTGTGTAGGCATAGTAAGCCGGGGCGAGCAAGCTGCCGCTGCCCGGCCAGAACCCTGCGCTGCTGCACTCGTGCGAATACGCTTCTCGCTGGATATGGTCTGCCTCCGGTCGCTCTGGGGCACGTCTGCCCGAGAAGCGCGTTACAGCAAGGTCGAAGCTGCCCCAGAAGAATTGCACCGGGCTGCACTTCCCCGTAAAGCGACCCCTGAACTCTTTGAATATGCTATCGGTCTCAACGAGAATACGCCAGAATCTGTTGGCGTATTCCTCATCGTACGAGTCATGAATCGTATCTATATCGCACGCGATAGGGCTGGGCACCTCCTGCGGCTTCGTGCCGATTTTCACCTCGATGCCAAGTGACCGCAGGATAGACATCAGCTCGCGGTAAAAATCAGCGACCGAACGAGGGTGCAGACCCATATACCTGGCTTTGCCATCGCTTGTGTGAACAGCGAGATTGTGGTCGATGAAGTCGAACAGTATCTCGAACGTGCGGGTGCCATAGGGAATCGGTGACGTGGTAAGCCCCCTCGGTGTAACGTAGAGGGTTACCTGCCACCAGTGGTTGACCATCGGACTGAGGGTTAGCCGGATCTTGCCGACGACCTGGGTCCACATGTGGAGGGTCTCGTAAGTATCTTTCCACTCCTCATAGGGCAGAGCCGGCCATGCTGCCAAGTCCCTTTCATCTCCAGTCATAAGCTTTAATCCTCACTTGCAGGTTGTCAATCATGATTGACAACCCATGATTCGTCGCTGGGACTCATTGCTGGTCAACCGACAAATCGGCTACTGACAACAGTCGGGTGTCTTTATCTAAAACGGGTAGCCCTGGATCCCCTGCAGGCCTCTGAGACACGAGATCTCACCTGAGATATTGTCCACGTGCCCCACCACTGATCTGCTCAAGACATGACCAAGCGTTACGTTGCTCCCGCCTACACCCGCAAGGTCGATCGGAGTGTCGAGATCATCGGGCGTTAGAGAAGATAGGTATCGGTCACTGTTTGCGTATATGGCTTTGGCGTACTTGCGTACAGCCGCCAGCTCCACTTTCAAACGGCGCGTCCAATCCGCATAGTCGTTCCACTCGGGCCCCTGTTTGGGCATCAATTCGCTCATCCCGGTCTTGCCCGACCATGTAGTCTCGTAAAGTGGGCGTCGGTCCAAGAGAATGCCCTTGATGCTCCTGTCCTCGAACAGCACAACATGAGCGTAGGTAGCGCCCACAGGATTCGCCTGGCCCGGTGAGATCCAGTGCGCGGCCTCCGGAGTTAAGTCCTGTATGATCGCCATAAGGAGGGTGCAAGCCTCTGTGAGTTGTTCTCGAAGAAGGGTAATCGCATCCATATTATTCCGGCCTTTCGTAACCATGGTATCTGTACTTGCCGCGCCCGATCATCACTCTATGGGGTACGATGTCAGGTCCGCTCTACTCGGCGTGGTTAGTGACCTCGTCTGTCCGCTCACCCAGGAACTCGAACCAGGCTTTCTTGGCACATGGGTAGTTGCGGGCTGCCTCTACCAGATCCATGAACGCCGATATGGTGATATCAAACCGCTCGCTGAGATGCGCGTCATCGATATCTCCATCTTGGTTAAACGCCTTATGTGCCTGCGAGAGTGAGAACATATCGGGAAACACACGTGCGCCGAGGTACTCCAGCGGCATGCGAAGCGCCCATAGCCCCCTGTTGCCCCCCACCATGGAGGGAGACGCCGAGAGCAAGAGGGCGTGACGTTCGTTGAAGGGCTGCGGGTGATAGCGTGACACCCAGTCTATCGCGTTCTTGAGCAGTCCGGGTATTGAAGCGTTGTACTCGGGTGAAGAGATGACGAAAGCGTCGTTGACGAGGAGCCTGCGATGAAACTCCTCGGCGCCTGGCGGAGGTCCCTCTGTATCCTGAACGTCCTGGTGGTACGAGGGGACGTCGAAGTCGGACATAGACGCCAGGTCAGCCGTGCCGCCATGCTTCTGAATCACGTTCGCGGCCAGCCTGGCCAAGTGTGTATTCAGAGATCCTTCCCGAAGCGATGCGGAGAACACCAGGAAGCGCACAGGCTCGCGTGACCGTGCGGCCATGCCCGCCAGGTCAACGGCAGCCTTCTTATTGGTTGACGCGTTCATTAGTTCCCTCCTTTATCTTGTCAGCAAGGGGGTGAAATCAGCTTTTACCATGTGGGGGCTGTATAGCAAAACTGTGTCAGGGCACGGCACAACAAATCCTGGCTCCCCTGTGAGAGTGTTCGCTGATGGTACGCCTCTCTAGAAGGGCATAGAGCGGCCCGCGTGGTTGCGTGGTTGCGTGGTTGCGTGGTTGCGTGGTTGCGTGGTTGTCCGGTTGTCCGTATCGAAGATGATGATCCGGCGCAACCGGATAGCCGCCACGATCTCAAGAACACCGGTGACAATCCCCCACGCGGCTATAAAATAGAGCAGGATGAGTGCATTTGTGCCTGGCCATCGGAAGGCCAATATGCCGATGATGATTCCCGCTATCCCTTCGAGCAGCATCATCCACAAGTGTTGATTGCGCTCGTGCGCCACTATACCTCCTATTACAGTAAAGACACCGTCCACCAGAGCGTACGACCCAAACAGTAGGATCAGGACTTGCAGCGTCAATAAAGGCCAGACGATGGCAAGGATGCCAAAGATGATGGCAACCACGCCATCAAGGGCAAACACCCAGCAGTTACGAGCAAGTATTGCTAACATCGCTCATCTCCGCCTGCGTGGTTTTCCAACTACACCTCCGTCAATCGGCAACAGGCGCCGCCAGCAGGAAGTCGTCTACTGGCAACCTTTACTGCGGGGCGAGTTGCGCCACTTTGCCACCATTCTATTCCTTTGCGGCTATCTCAGTCAATGGGGAGAGCGCCTGCTTGGGGTAAACCCAACATTGCTGCAACCAGGGGCAAAGTAGATCGGGCCTGGAAAGCTCCTAACTTGGCGCATTTACCGTAGAAATCTCAAAATAAAGTTCTCAATTTCGTTATAGAGTTGGTACTTCGACCTTTTTCCACATCCCTCTCCCAGTATTCATTCCTAACCTGTGTGTAATTTGTGCCTGTCGGGTGGATGGGATATACTCGGGTTCGAGGAAAGAGTACCACCACGGCTAATTCTGGGAACTTTCTTCCTATCTTAACCGCGCGTCCGCATGACCTTATCAAACTCTCTCATCCGCCTTACCCTTGTAACTCAGCAGCCCCATATTATCACAAACGTGGAGCGTCTCAAATGAAGCGCAACTGGGATACCGAGGAACTGGTCGAGCATTTCACGCTGATGCCCAACGAACTGGACCTCCTCGGCAACAAGACCGGTCCGACTCGCCTCGGTTTTGCCGTCCTCCTCAAGTTCTTCCAGTACGAGGCTCGCTTCCCGTACGCCAAGAACGAGATCCCTCGCGTGGTCTCTACCTACGTTGCGAAACAGGTGGGCGTGCCTGCCGACTCCTACCTGCAATATGACTGGCGAGGTCGCGCCATCAAGTACCACCGCGCCCAGATCCGCGACTTCCTCGGATTCCGTGAGGCGACCCTCCAAGATGTCGAGGGCCTCGGCCAGTGGCTCTGCCAAAATGTGCTGGCGCACGATTGTGAGATGGAGCATCTCAAGGGGGCAGTCTACAGCCGCTTACGCTACCAGCACATAGAGCCGCCGACACCCGACCAGGTGGAGCGCCTGATCCGTTCAGCGATCCGCACCTACGAAGAGCGCTTCTTCGCTTCCATGGAGCAGCAGCTATCCCCAGCCACTCATACCAACCTGGATGCCCTGTTGCGCGTAGGCACCGTAGGCACCGTAGGCACCGGAGGCACTGGCATCACTACCGCTGATAGCACCGGTAAAATCAGTACTACCAGCGGCACCAATGTCGGCGGTGGTACTGGTGGTGCAAGCGGTTCCGCAGAGGATGATGAGGTTGGACAGGCTGAGTTGGAGTCTGTATCTTGGGCCCACTCATCCCACTCATCCTACTCGGCGTACTGGCATCAACTCAAATCCGACCCCGGTCGCATTGGCTTGGAGAGTGCCCTCAGAGAGATCGCCAAATTGCAGCGCCTGCGCCAATTGGGTTTGCCGCCCGACTTGTTTGGTGGGATTTCTGCCAAAGTGCTCGCCGGATACAGGCAACGGGCGGCAGCAGAGGAGCTCTACGAACTGAGAAGGCATCCAGACCCCATCCGCCACACCCTGATGGCCGCATACTGCCACTTGCGCCGCCAGGAGATCACGGACAACTTGGTGGAACTTCTTCTGCAGATCGTGCATGGCATCGGCGCACGGGCCGAGCGTAAGGTCGAGCGGCAACTGCTAGCCGACTTCCGGCGGGTGGACGGCAAGGTCGGTCTCCTCTTTCGGTTGGCCGAGGCCGCGGTGGACCAGCCGGATGGCGTCGTCAAAGAAGTCCTCTATCCGGTGGTGGGCGAGCAGACGCTCAAGGATCTGGTACGGGAGTACAAAGCCACAGGTCCTGGCTACCGGCAGCAGGTTCATGTGCTGATGCGCGCCTCCTACCGCAGCCACTACCGCCGCATGGTGCCTCGCATCCTGGATGTGCTTGAGTTCCGCTCCAACAACGACACGCACCGACCACTTATTCAGGCTCTTGCCCTGATCGCCCGGTATGCCGACAGCTCCCAACAATACTACCCTCCCAACGAGATCGTCCCCCTCAACGGAGTTGTGCCTGCCATCTGGCGGAAAATCATCGTGGACCAGGATGAGCAAGATAGGGAAGACAAAGGAGACAACCGACGCAAGAAGGGCCAACTACGCACCCGCATCAACCGGATCAACTATGAGATATGTGTCCTGCAGACGTTGCGGGAGGGACTGCGATGTAAGGAAATCTGGGTGGTCGGAGCTAACCGCTACCGCAACCCGGAAGAAGACCTCCCGGCTGATTTCGATAATCGGCGCGTGGAATATTATGAAGCGCTTCGCCAGCCTCTGGATGTGGAAACGTTCATCCGGCAGTTACAGGAAGTGATGACGGCAGAGCTTCAAGCCCTGGACAAGGAGTTGCCGAAGAGCAAGCATGTGAAGATCCTCGATAGGAGTGGTGGGTGGATCTCCGTTACTCCCCTCGAGCCACAACCGGAGCCGCTAAACCTGGGACGCTTGAAAGGGGAGGTCGGACAGCGCTGGCCGATGACGAGCCTGCTCGATATACTCAAGGAAACCGACTTGAGGGTGAACTTCAGCGAGCAGTTCAAAAGCCCGACCGCCTGGGAGAACCTGGACCGAGCCACCCTGCAGAAGCGCCTGCTACTCTGCCTGTATGCGCTGGGCACCAACACCGGCCTCAAGCGGATCAGCTCCGGTGACCATGGTGAAGCGTACAAAGATCTGCAGTATGTGCGCCGCCGTTTCATCAACCGCGAACAGCTACGCAACGCTATCGCACAGGTGGTCAATGCCATCTTCAGGGTGCGCCTACCTCAGATATGGGGCGAAGGCACCACGGCGTGCGCCTCCGACTCCAAGAAGTTCGGTGCGTGGGACCAGAACCTGATGACGGAGTGGCACATCCGCTACGGTGGCCGAGGTGTGATGATCTACTGGCACGTGGAGAAGCGCTCCGCCTGCATCTACTCCCAGCTGAAGTCCTGCTCTTCTTCGGAGGTGGCGGCCATGATCGAAGGGTTGCTCAGGCACTGCACCGATATGCAGGTTCAGCGCAACTACGTTGACAGCCATGGCCAGAGCGAAGTGGCCTTTGCATTCTGCAGGCTGTTGGGTTTTGACTTACTGCCACGCCTCAAAGGCATCCACGCGCAGAAGCTCTACCGCCCCGAAACCGGCAAGCCAGATGCCTATCCCAATCTGCACCTGGCCCTCACCCGCCCCATCAACTGGGAATTGATACGCCAGCAGTACGACCAGATGGTGAAATATGCCACTGCATTACGGTTGGGCACGGCGGAAACGGAGGCGATCCTGCGCCGCTTCACCCGCAACAACCTCCAGCACCCCACCTACCAGGCACTCGCGGAGCTGGGCAAGGCGGTCAAGACGATCTTCCTGTGCCGGTATCTACGCTCGGAGAGCTTGCGCCGCGAGATCCACGAAGGGTTGAACGTGATCGAAAGCTGGAACGCGACCAACAGCTTCATCTTCTACGGCAAGAGCGGAGAGTTCGCCACCAACCGGTTGGAGGACCAGGAGCTGGCGATGCTGTCGCTGCACCTGCTCCAAAGCTGCCTGGTGTTCATCAACACGCTGATGCTGCAGCAGGTGCTGGGCGAGCCTGAGTGGCTGGAGAGGATGAAGCCGGAGGATCTGCGGGCGCTGACGCCGCTGATCTACAGCCACGTGAACCCGTACGGCACGTTTCGGCTGAACATGGACGAGCGGCTGCCTTTGATGGAGGCGGTGGCATGACTAAGAGCGCCAAAAGCACCAGTAGCGGGACTGGGCGAATCAATAGCCGCGTGAATCTAGGTGATCGCTTCAGCAGAAACGGCCACACAGATACGAGTACCGAGACCGAGCGTGCCCAGCAGGATGCGCCGGAGCGCGTGCCAGCATTGTCGGTGTTGCCGGCACGCACACCGGCCAGAAAAAAGGCCAAAGAGCTGGCCAAATACCTGCGTGGCGAACGGCCAGACTATACATATATGAAAGAGCTGTTCCGTTATCTGCGAGTCGAGTTAGAGGTGAGCGTGCCCAGGACCGCCAAGAAGTTGCCATACGTGCCCACCGAGGCGGAGATCAGGCGCTACTATAAAGTGGTGTGGCAATCTGGGCAGTCCCGTGCTCGCAACTTCCAGGATGTGATCATGATCAAGCTGCTGCTGTACACAGGAGCGCGGGTCAGCGAACTGGTCAACATGCGACTGGAGGGCGTGGACCTGGAGCAGTGCCAGATCAAGGTCATCGCAGGCAAGGGGGGCAAGGACCGGCTGGTCCTCTTCCCAACCTCATTCAAAGAGGCCCTTGCCCTGCATATGCAAGCGCAGCACCACAAGGGGGCGGTGTACCTGTTCGAGTCGAGTTGGAAACGCAAGTATAGCGAGCGCGGTGTCCGCAAGATACTGGCCCGGTACAGCCGAGAAGCGGGCATGGCTCAGCCGATCTCGCCGCACAAGCTGCGCCACTTTCTATTGACCTGGCTGAAGAAGCAGGGGATAGATGATGCGCTCATCCAGCCCTACTCCGGCCATGCCAGCCGGCAGTCTCTGGAGATCTATTCCAGACTGGCAATGGGTGAGGCACAGCGGGAATATGATGGGGTTATAGGACGTTTTCCTGTATGACCTGGACGCAGATGTAGCTCCTTGCAGCTTCCCTCGCCTGACGTGCTGATTGGTTGCTTTCCAGAAATGCGAGTCACTACATAAGTACGTAAGGGCTGCGCTCAAAATCGCCGGATAATGCCTTGACTCAAGTCACGGAGTTGGGTAGAATATCTCAACGCCAACTGAATAGCTGTTCCAACCAGTGTTGCTACGTTATTATTGTTTGTTCCACTATTTCTTACGGCTTCTCAAAGACGAGAAGTTCAGTATCTTGAAGGGAACTCACCATGTACAGCAACTGCCGCCACACCCGCCACACCCGCCACACCCGTCACAGCCTCATTAGACGCTATGCCTCTGCCTCTCAGCATGCCTCTCCATTCATCTTTTACAAGGCTCTCGCTCGGCATATATGGCGTCAGAAAGTCTATTTTGGCAACCTGATTGTAACCTGGCTTGCTATCGTAACTCTGCTGGCGAACCTCTTCTACGTCGCCTACTCCCCTTCTCCTGTTGCGTATGCATCTGCCTCACCCGGTAGTGATCCGGCGACCTTGGCCAATAGCGCAGGCGCAGCACCTGTGGCTGTGATTTCCACCACCCCTACGATCTCTACAACCTCCACGGCACCGGTGCCCTCAAGCACCAGTATCTCCACTGCTATCGCCAGCGCCACAGCCAGTGCCAGCAGCACACCGATCGAGAACACCCCGCCTCCCACCTACACTATCACCATACCTACACCTGCACCGACTGTCACGCGCCCTCCCGATACAAACTACAATGACCAGGCGTTAGAGCGGGCACGGAATACGTTGCTGTCCGAAGTCAACTCGCTGCCGATCCTGACCGGCACGATCACTGGGACATTGGTGAGCGGGCTGACCGGCGGCAGGGTACGAAGCCAGGACGGTGGCCTCACGCTCGGGCTGAGACCAGGAGTGGTGCCGCTTACCGACACTATCCTGGTTCAGGTGAATCGTGTCACCCTCCCGCAGGGCGATGGCAGGGCCTACCGCAACGGCCACCAGCTCAGCTATATGTATGAGCTTACGGCCACCCATAGCGTGGGAGGGCAGTCACAGCCGGTGGAGCGGTTTACCAAGGATGTGGTGCTCCTGTGGGATGTGACCACCCTCAACTCGGCAGGCGTGAGCGGCTGGCCTCTGGACGTATATACGTTCGATGAGACCAGCCAATCGTGGCAGCCGGTGCGCACCGACTGGGACCCGCAGAGCAACCAGCTGGTAGCGACCACGCCCCATTTCAGCCTTTGGGCCGTCGACCCGCCCTTCGATAAGGTGAAGAACTACGTACCGAGCGTAGACAATTTCGAAGTGGACTTGCAGACCGGTACGTCTAATATCCAGTACCCCCTAAATCTGCCGCCTGGGCCGGGAGGCTTCGGCCCTAAAGTGTCTCTCAGCTATAACTCAGGCAACGTTGACCGTGTGGACGTCAGACAGCAGGGTACATCCAATGTCGGGTGGGGCTGGAGCCTCTCCAGCAGCTACATAGCGGCCACCAAACAAAACTGGGGAAGCGACTCCACATACCAGCCCTGGACAGCCTCCATCGTGGTGGACGGCATCAACGGCGACCTCGTGCTGGGCAAAGACGGCTACTGGCACACCTCCAACGAAAGTTTCGCCCGCATAGAGTACATCACGGGGACGGTGGGCATCACCCGAACCACCGACTCCTGGGTAGCATGGGACAAGAGCGGCACCAAGTATGATTTCGACTTGAACGCACTCGTAACCGATGACGTCAATCCTCCCACGGGCCGGACCACGTACAAGTGGATGTTGCGCCAGGCCACCGACGTTCACGGCAACACCATCACCTACTCGTACAAGTGGCAGGACTCCACCACTACCCTCAAGGATCAGGAACCGACCGAGATCAACCCCACGAATCCTGACAAGACCAGAGCCGTTTACCCGTACCAGATCGTTTATGGCGCTGCCGGAG
This sequence comes from Chloroflexota bacterium, assembly GCA_027317125.1. GTDB lineage: Bacteria > Chloroflexota > Chloroflexia > QHBQ01 > JADMIH01 > JADMIH01. The sequence continues at coordinate 10,619 of DAHVFG010000071.1, forward strand.
ATGGCTCGGGCGGGGAAAAGGTCAGGGTGACTTTCGATGTGGTGCCGCGAGCCATAGGCGGGTATGAGGACGTCAGCCAACAGGACATTGACAGCGACGTTTACCAGTCCTACCGGATCAGTAAGATCACAGTCGAGCGGAAGCAACAAGGGTCCGGGCAATTCAAGATACTACGCACGTATGAGCTTGACCAGAATTACAGCATACAGCTTCCGGAGCCCACTCCCCGCCCTACCGACACTTCCACACCCACGCCCACGCCTGTCATGCGCCCACACTTGACGCTGTCGGGCATCACTCCAAAGGGCAAGCCCAACGACATAACGGGTCAGCAGCAGCAACTCCCAAAGACCACGTTCGACTACATCTCCCCGGCCACGTGCCCCGACAGCGGCGTTGACCGTTACGACCGGGGCAAGATTTGCTCGGCAAAGAACGGCTATGGCGGCTCGGTGGGCTACTATTACGACGCGGCGGGAGGGGACGCCGCAGGGGCATACAGGAGGGTGCGCGCCAAACGGGTGTACGATGGCCTCGATGCGCCCCCGCCCGGGCCAGGGCAGAGCAACCCGCATAACGCCCTGTACCAGTACGAGCAGATTGGCTCGATGACCAATATTCGAGAGATCTCCGAAGAAGCCGACCCCGGCTACCGCTTCCCATTGCGCAAAGAGGCCACGCAGTTCCGAGGTTTCGGCTGGGTGCGGGTATTTGACCCGATGGGCCAGGTAACCGACTACTACTACAGCCAGACCGACGACCTCAAGGGCAAAGAGTGGCGGGCGCAGTCGGGCAAGGCCAACACCTTCACCGACTATATGGACGCCACCCCCGCCACCAACGCCGACTGGACCATAACGCAAGACGTGACGCAGCGCCTGGACCCCAGCCCCACCGCGTCCCCTTCGACCACGCCCACCCCTACTCCCAATTACGTCTGGAAGCTCCAGCCTCCCTCGGGCAACCCCAGCGCCACCCCTTACATAGAGCGCAAGTCAGGGGTGACCGACGGGTCTGACGTGACCGTGCGCTTCATGCTGTTCAACGGCCAGCCCGAGCCGCCCCCCAGCACCTCCCGCATGCAGGCCGTCTGGAAGCTGCAGAACGACGCCGGCGACTACTGGGGGCTGGTGATGTACCCGCGCGACACCGGCAAAGGCACGTATTTGCACTACCCGAAGCTGGTCTGGAGCGTCAACGGCACGCCGGGCGAGAGGGACCTCTCCACCTACTTCCCGTTGCGCCCGCAGTGGTCCTCCGAAGGGTTTCGGGTGGGCTACTGGTACAGGCTGCGCCTGCATACCTCGCCCGACGGGCGCTTTGCGCTACAGCTCTATTTCGACAGGACTGACCTGGAGCCGAACAAAGACTACATCCAGATCAAGTCGGGCGACCGCTACGACCCCAACAACGCGGCGCTGCTGATACCGAAGCTCCCCATCGGGCGCACCTGGAAGTTCAAGCATCAGGTTATCCAGGAAGTGGGTGGAGAGTACGCTACGCTGGTGGACGAGTACCGGGAGTGGCGCACCCTCTATTCGCAGTCGGACTCCACCTACGGGGACCGGACCCCTGCTGAGACGACCGCGCAGGCTTTCCGCGAGGAGCCTCTGGTGGGGCGGGCCAACAACGCCGAGGCCATGAACATAAGGTTCGTGCCGGTGGTCGAGAGCCAGGCGATCAAGTACGGCGAGGGCAGCCAGGTCGGGCAGTCGAAGCGGAGCAGGCAGACCTACGACTATGACCCCTACGGCAACCGCACCAGGGCCAACGACTTCGGGGATGCCGCCGACGGCGCGGAAGGGGACGAGCGCAGCACCGTTTCCTCGTTCGCGGTGCTGACTACAACCCAGCAGTACATCGTGGACAAGGTTGGGCAGACCCTCGCCTACCAGGGGATAACCAACACAGTGCTGATGGCCGAGACGCAGTACTTCTACGACAACCAGCCTAACTACGGCGAAATACCGCCGGGCGGCAAGGGAGACCTCACCCAGGCGAAGCAGGTGGGGGTCGTAAACGGCGTACGCACTCCTCCGCACAGCTCGCAGTTCTTCCGCTACGACCAGTGGGGCAACCGCGACCAGGTGACCGACCCCAACGGCGTTACCATCACTACCCAGTTCGACACATACTACCGCTCCTTCCCGGTAGCGGTTACGTACCCGAACGGGCGCAGCGAAACGACGGCCTACGACTTCACGTTGGACGCGACCAGCGTGATGACCGACATGAACGGCATGGTCACGCGCCAGGAGTACGACACCTTCGGCAGACCCGCCCGCTCATGGGTGGTGGGCGAGAGTGACGCCAACAACCCGAACGAGCGATACATCTTCCCGGACATCAACCAGCAGGTGATGACGCCCACCCTCAACCTGTACATCCAGTACCAGAAGCGGCTCGACGCCCCCACCAACGAGTACGGCTGGCAGACCCGCTGGTTCGACGGGAGGGGGCGCGCGTTGGAAGACGTATCGCCAAAGGACCGCAACACCAACCAGGTGGTAGTGGTGGCCAACACCTACACGGTGACGGGCGTGCTCTCCTCCACCACCATGCCCTACCTGGCGACCGCCAGCCCGACCCAGTACGTGCCTCTCGACCCCAACGCGCCAAAGACCGTCCAGTACCAGGACGGTGCAGGACGTCCCTCTATGGTGGTGAACCCGGACGGCTCCCAGATCATATACGACTATTCCCTCCTCCTGTGGACGGGAGTGCGGGACGAGGAAGGCAGACAGAAGTGGCAGCGCACGGACCTTTCAGGCCGCACCGACCTGGTGATGGAGCAGTCGTGCCCGCCGTGCGCGGGGTTCCGCATAGACCCCAAGGTGGCCTACCAGTACGACGTGCTCGACCGCCTCACTACCGTCACGCGCGACCCCGACGGCACCACATCAGCGGGTCCTGTGCTCACCACGATCAAGTATGATGGTCTGGGGCGCAAGTCTCAGATGCAAGACCCGGACATGGGGCAGTGGCAGTACGAGTACGACCTAGCGGGCAACATGACCGTGCAGCGAGATGCCCTCTACCTCAAGGACCCCTCAGCCAACGCCTCCCACCAGATATTCTTCACCTACGACAGCATGAACCGCGTCAAGGCAAAGTACTACGGCACGGCACATTACCAGCCTACGGCCACACCTGTAGTGGACATCCCCGACGTGAAGTACTATTATGACAATGATCTGGGTGACGCCTCTACCAAGTACTCGTGGGGCAGGCTGCGCTATGTAGAAGTGACGTTGCAGGGGCAAGGTCAGGAGAAGGCCAACGGTCACGGGTACGAGTACGACCTGCGGGGCAGGCCGGTGGCCGACGTGATCACCACCACGAACTACTACAACACCTTGCCCGAGTACGTGGTGCGTTACACCTATGATGTGGGCGGCAGGATGCGCTCGGTGACCTATCCTGACCCCGACCCTGACCCCCAGGTCACCCCCGAAACGGTGAGCATAGGCTACAACCAGCAGGGGATGGGGCTGCCTCAGTCGCTGACTTCCAACGTATCGGGTAACCCCAACCCGGTTTACTCCACACAGTACAACGAGCGAGGTCAGATCAGCCAGTTGCAGCAAGGCAGCGCCCCCCAGAACAACCTGCTCACAACCTCTTACCAGTACTCGGTGAGGGGCTGGCTCACCCAGACATTGGCCACTACATCAAACGCCACCTTGCTCAACCTAGCAACAAGCTACTACCAGAATGGCAATGTCGCCTCGATATCCAACCAGAACATCTCCAACCCCTCTACAAGCAACCCCACCTTCACCAACTCCTTCTCATACGACTGGCTGAACCGCCTCTCTTCGGCCTCCTCCACATCTACCCAGGTAGGGAGCCTCTTCCCTACCGAGCAGTACGAGTTCGACAACCTCTCCCGCATGACCACTCGTACCATAGGGGGCACTCCACAGACCTACGCTTACAACGACCCGGCCCACAAAGACGCCCCAACCTCCTATAAAGGCAACACCTACTCCTACGACCAGGCGGGCAACCAGACCTCGCGCACCCAGAACGGGGTGACTCAGTCG
>DAHVFG010000072.1:0-14535 GCA_027317125.1 Chloroflexota bacterium
CCCGATATGTATCAAGCGTCCTCTTCACAGGTGTATGCGTCCAGAGTAGGAGTGGAGGGGCGTCCCTCCCATCACCCCATGCCCCTCTCCCACAAGGGGAGAGGGGGCTTTGTGCATGCTGAGTGCACAGGGGCAGGCCCCTGACGGGGTTACAAGGGTGATTAAAGCCCCCTCTCCCTTCATGGGCGAGGGGCATGGGGTGATGGGTAGTTGAGGGTGCGCCTCCACAGATACCCCAAGAAGGTTGCTCCACCCTAAATCTGAACATTTACTCACAGGTCCCTGATTGCGCAGCCGATTCGAGGGTGCTATACTGTTGCCCAAAAGACCCATATGCGCGGCTGGAGGCCCAACATGACCGTTACTATAGACCAGCAGGACTGGCAAAAGGTGCTGGCGGAGGTTGTCGGCACTTTCTTCTTCTTTTTCATCGGCATCGGCAGCATACCTGCGGCGGGTAGTGGGGGTGTGCTATATGTGGCGCTGGCGCACGGTGTAGCCCTGGCGATTGCCGTCTCAGCCCTGGGCCATATCTCAGGCGGTCACTTCAACCCCGCTGTGACAATCGGGCTGGCTGTGGCGCGCAAGATCAGTCCATTGCTCGCCGTTCTCTATATACTGGGCCAGCTAATAGGGGGTATCGCGGCGTGCCTGGCGCTGGTGGCTGTCTTACCTGCCAATGCCTGGCAGGCGGTCAAGCTCGGCGTGCCGAGCGTCAGCCTGATAACCGGTGGGCAGGCGGTAACACTTGAGGCAATACTCACTTTCTTCCTGGTGCTGGCGGTTCTTGGCACCGCTGTAGACCCGAGAGCCAACAGAGTAGCGGGCTTCGGCATTGGCCTGACCGTTTTTGTGGATATTCTGGTAGCCGGCCCACTCACAGGCGCTGCTATGAATCCGGCCCGGGCTATCACACCCGCTATCGTGTCGGGCTACTGGAACAGCGACTGGTGGATTTACTGGGTCGGACCTATTATTGGCGGTATAGTGGCCTCCATTCTCTACATGGGAATATTCATGCCCAGGGGTGACGAGCCTGTGGTAACCGCGCCTCAGCTCCCCACCCAGCCTCTTGAGCCACCCATGAGCGAGCCGGGCCTGCTAAAGGATTGATGATCTCTCCGCCAGGCGTGATGGCATACCCCTTTGCAAAGGGTTTAATCCTCCGTTGCATCACACTAAGCAAACTACCCCCATCCCCATGCCCCTCTCCCTTCATGGGAGAATATCTGTATCTCCTGTACACTCACCATGCGTAAAGCCCCCTCTCCCTTCATGGGAGAGGGGGTTTGGGGGTGAGGATAGGTGAGGGTGCGTAAGGGTACGCCTCCACAGTTACTCCTTGAAGATTGCTCTACCCCTAACCTGAACAGTTACGCCGGTTCTTAACATTGACATGCGCCCCTAAAGCAAGTACCATTAGAGTAGATAAGTGCGTCTAATCATCACTCTGAGTAGTATCTGAAAAGCTGGAACTTATAAAATAATGACCAATCAAATACTTGCTATCTGGAAGGAAGTTATGAACCATGCCCGTAACTAAAGATGAGGTGCTAAAAGCCCTCAGCGTGGTCAAGGACCCCGACCTGGGGCGTGACCTTGTGACGCTGGGGATGATAGAGAATGTAAATATTAACCCTGATGGCGATCTGAGCTTCACTATTGTTCTCACCACGCCCGCCTGTCCTGTAAAAGAGCAGCTGAAGCAGCAATCCGAAAGCGTTGTGCGGGCGATACCCGGCGTCCGCTCGGTGACAGCCGAAGTGACCTCCCGCGTGATGAAGGGCGCGATGACGCAGCGCGAGGGAATACCGGGCGTTCGCAACACGATAGCGGTCGGCTCAGGCAAGGGGGGCGTGGGCAAGAGCACGGTGGCCGTGAACCTGGCGCTCGCTCTGGCACGAGAGGGTGCGCGTGTCGGCCTGCTCGATGCTGATGTCTACGGCCCCAACGTGCCGATGATGATGGGCACCGCCGACAAACCCCAGCAGGGAGAGGATAACAAGATCATACCTGTTGAGGCATACGGTATAAAGCTCATCTCTATGGGCTTTTTCATAGATGCCGATAGCCCCGTAATCTGGCGCGGGCCCATGCTCGCCAAGCTGTTGACGCAGTTTATATATGACGTGCAGTGGGGTGAACTCGACTACCTGGTAATGGATATGCCCCCCGGCACAGGCGACATCCAGCTAACCACCGCCCAGTCGCTCCCCCTCACAGGGACCGTAGTGGTCTCCACCCCGCAGGACGTTGCCCTCCTCGATGCTGGCAAGGCGCTGATGATGTTCAAGAAGCTCAATGTGCCCATACTCGGCTTTGTAGAGAATATGAGCACCTTTATTTGCCCTCATTGCAGCAACCCCACCGATCTGTTCGGTCACGGCGGCGCGCAGGCGGCGGCTGCCAGGTTCGGCGTGCCTTTCCTCGGTGAGGTGCCCCTACACCTGCGGATACGAGAGACGGGCGACAGCGGTAAGCCCATTGTCATGGAAAGCCCCGACTCTCCGGAGGCCCAGGCTTTCATGCACATAGCCAAGAGCCTCGCGGCGCAAGTAAGTGTCGTAGCCTACCAGCAGCAGGAAGCCAGGCGCGGCGCACCCGTAGCTTTTTTCTCTAAAAGGTAAAGCGCGAGCCATAGATAAGGAGTTAGTGGCTAACTTCTTATCTATGGCTCTTATCTCCGGTTCCCCTTCCGCTTATCCTCTTATCCTCTGTTATACTGGCGGAAGCAAATCTATGTCCCTGGGAGAGATATGTCCAGCACTTCTGCTGACGCACCGGAGCTTCCCGTTCCTGGCGCTCCGCTGAATCAAGGCTTTGAACCAAGCCTCGCCCCTCGTGAGGGAGAGCTCCTCTCGCTCCCTTTTGACCAGTATGGACGCATGCGAACTGTGCAGAGCATCGTGCGTTCCCTCTACGCAGCGATAGCTCCGCAAGCTTCTACGCCCGAAACCCCACACTTCACCATGCGCCTGCTCGACGTGGGCGGCTACCCCGGAGTGCTCCGGCACTTCCTGGCGGGAGATGCTTACAACCTATCAGTGCTCGATGTGGTACCTGATGATGGCTCAGTGCCTGGCTATACTCAGGCGTCGGGCCTCGATTTGCCTTACGCTGACCGCTCTTTTGACGTGGTCACTGCCCTCGACACCCTTGAGCACATACCCAATGCTGATAGGAGCCGCTTTCTCTCTGAGGTAATGCGGGTGGCGCGCTACGCTGCCGTGCTGGTGAATCCTATTCACTCTGTGCAGGCAGACCTGGCCGAAGAGACGCTCAACGAATATATCCACTGGATACTGGACGCGCAGCAGGAACAATTAGCCGAGCATCGCGCCTACGGCCTCCCCGATTTTGAGGTCACAGTAGCCGCCTTTGAGGAGGGTGGTTGGCGCACAACCCACTTCCCAACTGCCAACCTGTACAACTGGCTCCTGATGATGATCGCCAAACACTACCTTATCTCCATGCGCGACGAGCGTGCCAGCGCCTTCGAGCGCACACTCGACCGCTTTTACAATCTCACCTTCTCCGACTGCGACCGTGCCGAGCCTGCTTACAGAGGTGTAATCGTAGCGGTCCGCCCTGAGTTCGAGGCGGTGCTAGCACAAATCAGCACAGATTACCCGCCAGTAGAGAGCGATGACGCCGCCAACGGGGTGCGCTTACAGCTGTCGCAGCTGCTGATGAGCATCTTCGACTTGAAGATTGCCAACCACGAAAGCAAGCTCCTGCGCGCTCAAATGGAAAGGCGCGACCAGCACATAGCGGGCATGGAGACGCACATAGCCCTCCAGGACAGTGCTATAGATAGTATGGAGTCCGAACGTGAGCGCATAGCTGAGCGTGAAAAAGCAACCGCAGAATATATCGCTCGCCTCGAAGAAGAGATGCGCAGCAAGGGTGAGCATATCCTTTATCTCGAAAAGCTGCTGCAAGCTGTGCAAGCAGGCCGGGTGATGCGCCTCACTCGCACGGCTTCTCGTTTTCTCGGACGCAAGTAAAAGTGAATCACCCACCTGACTACACACCCCCCCAAGACCCACACCCACACCCACAGCCTCCCACACCGAAAGTCGCCCCGATGGAGGCCGAGGCCCAGCAGCCATTCACTCTGCCGCAGCCTCACTCAATCCCTCCCGGCGAATACCCCACTGTTACGGTTGTGGTCCTCAACTACAATGGCCTCAAGCACCTGCAAAGCTGCTTTACAGCGCTCCTCGCCCTCCACTATCCGAAGGATCGCCTGGAGTTAATGCTTGTAGACAACGGCTCCTCTGATGCTTCTCTCAGCTTCATGCGCGAGCGTTTCCCCCAGGTTCGCATCGTCGAGACGGGAGCCAACCTCGGCTTCGCGGCAGGTAACGACTACGGCGCGGAGCGAGCTACAGGCGAGTTCCTGGCGATCCTCAACAATGACACCCGCGTGGACCCCCAGTGGCTCAAGGAGATGGTGAAGGGCATAGAGGCCGGCAAAGAGCAAGGGGTAGTCTGCACTTCATCGCTGATGCTTGATTGGTCGGGCGAGTTAATTGACTTCCAGGCGGGCGCTCTCAACTTTCATGGCTTCGGCTTCCAGCCATCATATGGGTTGACTGTAAAGGGGCGCGACATTCGCCCCCGCGACCTTCTCTTCGCCTGCGGCGGCTCAATGCTCATACAGCGAGATATTTTCCTCGCTGTGGGAGGTTTCGACCCCGATTACTTCGCCTTCTTCGAGGATGTAGACCTCGGTTGGCGGCTCTGGGCGCTCGGCTACCGCGTGACCCTCACTCCAACGGCGATAGCTTACCACCGCCACCATGGCACAGCCGAGAACATCCCACATCACCGCACCCAGCTCCTCTACGAGCGTAACGCCCTCTACACTATCTATAAAAACTACGAAGATGAGAACCTGCAAAAGATACTCCCCGCCGCCCTCTTACTGCTGGGCCAAAGGGCTGTGCGCTTCGCTGAGTTAGGCGGGGTAGATTTAGCGGATTACGACCTGGCCAATACCGAAGCAAGCCAAGGAGCCACCGAGAATGTACACCGTAACACGGTTGCCACTCTCCTGGCCGCCAACGAGTTCATGCAAACCTTAGAAAACTTCAACAGCAAGCGCCAGTGGATACAGGCTCATCGCAAGCGCAGTGACGCAGAGTTGTTCGAGCTATTCGGCCAACCGGGGCGCGTGCATCTTCTCAACCATGAGAGCGATGCGCCCTACTCAGCAGCCCACTACACCTTGATTCACCAGCTCGGCATCGAAGCGCTATGGAGTGAGCAACCCAAAGAAGTGCTGGTCATCAGCCCTGATGTGCTCCCTGTGGGCCACATTCCCGCAAGCGGCTCCGGCATACGGGCCTGGGCCCTCGGCAAAGGTCTTGAGAGCCGGGGACACCACGTCAGCTTTACTATGCCCGCTGCCGCCCTCAAGGGCAGGGAAAATGAGGTGCCGGAAGAATATGTGCGCGGCGCATGGACGCCCCAGAACTTGCAGTCTCTGGTAGACGCCCTCGCGCCCGACGTCGTGGTCTCCTGTGGTTGGCCTAACCTGACATGGCTTGCCAGGGCGAATCTACCCGTTGCGCTCGACCTTACAGGGCCTCATCTTCTTGAGCGCGCTTACCAGGGCCACCTCGATGTGCAGGCAAACACTAAGGAGAAGCTCGCCGCCCTCAAACGTGCCGACTTCTACTCCTGCATCGGTGAGCGACAGCGTTATTACTTTACCGCCTGGCTGGCGCAAGCTGGTGTCGAGGTAGACCAGATATACGATGCCTTGGCGGTGATACCCTACTCGGTAGATCCTGACCAGCCGGTGCATCACTGGCCCGAAAGCTGGGCGGAAACAGAAGTGCGCTTCGTATATGGCGGCATTTTCCTCCCCTGGCAGAATCCTGCCCCCGCGCTCCTCACAGTTGCCGCCACCCTGCAAGAAAAAGAGAGTGGAGTGCTGGAAGTTATAGGTGGTAAGCACCCCTTCCACGCAGTGGACACCGGAAGCTTCGGCCCTCTCGTTGATAGGCTGGCAACTCTACCCAGGGTTGAGATGTCGGGCCTGCTGCCCCATGATAAGCTGGTGGAGCGTTTCACGCATGCTCACGTGGCCGTGGACATGATGATGCCTAACGCCGAGCGCGTGTTGGCCTTTCCCAGCCGCACGGTCCACTACTTCTGGTGTGGATTGCCCGTGATACACTCGGCTTTCAGCGAAGCCGCCGACTACATCCGCCGTTATGAAGCGGGTTGGATAGTGCCACATGACGATCCAGAAGGGTTGCGTAATGTGGTGATTAGCATATTGGCTGATCCGGCAGAAGCTCGCAGGCGCGGCGAAAACGCCCAACGCCTGGCGAGAGAGCATTTCTCCTGGAACCGCACAGTACAGCAGCTCGATAGCTTCGTAAGAAACCCATATATCAGAAGCGGACGCCTCACACAAAATCGGGACGACGAAGAGCCGGAAGCACGCCGGCAAGCCAAAGCTCTAACGCGCACAGCCTACATCGACGCGGGAAACCAAAAGAGAGGCAACATGCAAAGCGCACCCACTTCGCAAACCTTTGCTACCGGGCGGCGAACAGTGGCGGCCCAGTTGGCAGCCAGATCAGCAGCTATCCTCAAAGAACTGCTACCGCTGAAGGGGAGCGAGGCACGGCCCGTCTATCAGAGCGGCGAGCCGCGCTTCGCCCTCTCCGAATTGATCGGCGGACACAGCCATGGCCAGCGGTTTCTGGCCCCGCACAACGCTCTGTCGGGCGTAACAGTGACAATCGGCACTTTCGGGAGGCGCAATAGCTGCAAGCTGGTGTTGCATTTGCGCTCCAACCCTGGCGCTTCCAGCGACATATACAGCGCGGAAGTTCCTGCATATCGTCTGAGAGATGGCGAGGTCATCACCTTCCGCTTCCCAGCTATCCGCGATTCAGCCAACAGGTGGTTCTACCTGGTGGCCGAGTCGCCCGATGCCGTGCCGGGCGATGCGGTGACACTATGGGCGTCAACTTCTCCCAGGTACAACGGCCAGCGCTACGAAGATGGTCTTCCAGCCGCAGGCTCACTAGCTATAACTCTGGACTTTTGAAAAACAGCACTCCAGGAACGCTATAACCATGAGCGACAGTCATGACAGAAAAACAACCTCTGCCCACATTGGCAGCCAGGCTGCTGTTTCCATAGTCATCCCGACCTTCAACAACGTAGCCATCTTGCGCGACTCTCTACAGGCGGTGCGCGAGATCAGCTACCCTCAAGCACAGATCGAGGTCGTAGTTGTAGATAACGGCTCATCAGACCGTACATCCGACATCCTGGCTACACGATACCGCTGGGCCAAGCAGATCAGGCTGGAGAAGAACCACGGCTTCGCCGAGGCATGCAACAGGGGCGCTGCTGCCGCATCCGGGGAGTATGTAGCCTTCCTGAACGATGATGCGCTGCCCGACACCCAATGGCTGAATGCTCTTTTTGCAGGGCTGCACGCCGGTGGCGAAGGGGCAGTTTGCGCCGCATCGCGCATACTCTCGCGTGACGGCAGGGAAGTGGAGTTCAGCGGAGCCTCGGCTAACCTCTTCGGAGTGGGGCGGCCGCGTTCCGCCTGGGGTTGGCCCGATACAGCCCAGACCCCCCTGGAAGGAAGCCCACTCCTTTTCGCATCTGGTGGGGCGATGCTCATAAACAGGCGTATTTTCCTCGATGCAGGAGGCTTCGACCCGGCCTTCTTCGCATACTTTGAGGATGTTGACCTGGGGTGGAGGCTCTGGGCGCTGGGGCATAAGGTGGTCTATGCGCCCGGCGCTGTCGTATACCACATCGGAGGAGCTACGGGGTCGCGTTCCAGCCCCCACAGACGCTACACCCTATGGGAGTGCAACTCGCTCGCTACTATCCTCAAGAACTATGAAGAGGGAAATGTGGAGCGGATACTCTCAGCAGCCGTATTGCTGCTCTACAAACGGGCGATCCTCGCGGCAGATAGCGCTTTCACTTCCTCCGACTACCAGCTGACCGCGCCCAAAGACACCAGTATTACTAACACTGAGCAATTGCCGAAGATAAGCGTTGCCCATATCGTCGCTATCAACAGGCTCAATGCGCACCTGCCGCACTTCATGCAGGAACGCAGGCGTATCCAGGCGGCGCGACTACGCTCGGACAGAGAGATATTACCGCTATTGGGGAGAGCTTTCGAGCCGCAGTTCGCAGGCTCCGACTACGCGGAGGCCGCCAGCAGACTTGCGGCGTCCCTGAACCTCTACGCTATTACCAACGAGGCCGCGCCTAACCGTCTTCTCATCCTCGTATCGTCTGATGAAGAAGACGAAGGAAAAGCCATTGCGGCCAAACTACAGAAATACGGGCGTGTCGCGCTGGCGACAGTGGGCGGAGAACACCACGCGACTTCAGAGACAAGCGAGGGCTTCATCCATCACAGGTTGCAAGCCGACGATCCTGACCTTAGCGGCTTGATCCAGCAGGCCGACGCGCTGATAGCATTGCCTGGGGCCGCAACGTTGAGCTCGCTGCACGAGTCAGATACACCCACCGCAATCTTGGGCAAGCCCTCTGCGGCTCAGTTGCCCCCCCGTGCGCTTCTCGTCTCAGGCACTGACGATCCAGCGCTCATAGACTTCTGCTTACGGCCCACCTCGCAAAGCCTTACAGCCTCCCAAAGCTGATAACGCAACAAAGTTAGAGATACGGCGCACACAGGGCAGGCGAGCGTCGCCTGTATACTTTCCGCCCTGTAAATTGCCTGAAACCTTCGCGGTCAGCCATCAATCGCCTTGCCTAAGGTGAGTTAGTCAACCTCCAATCACGGGCCGGGCAACCGGTTGCGCCGCCTTATGTGTTAGGCCGTATGTAGGAGCAATAGTAGGAACTAGGTACCCCTATTGGGGCATTGACTCCCAGGTTCCTGTCGGGTACTATTACCACATCAGGGTGCCTAGACAGTCCTCATAACTTTTTGTGGAAATTCAAATTGATTCTGCACGCCGATAGTTGGAAAATCGAAAGTAGCGAGATCAAAACCAGCGAGCTTATCGAGCGCCTGCGCTGGGTAATTGCTATCCGCTGGACTGTGGTGGCAGCTTTGCTGCTGGTGGGGCTGCTCGGGCGGCTGTGGCGCAACGACAGCGTACAGACGAGCCTCGTTCACCTCACTCTTGCTGCTATTGTAGCTCTCTACAACTACTTCTATCTGCGCTACACTGAGAGTGTCGATTTCGGAAAATCACCCCTCTTTCCGGCTATACGCTTCGCTCAAGTACCAGCCGATTTGCTCGTCTTCACGGTGATACTCCACTACTCCGGCGGTGTTACAGGCCCCGTCTTTGTCCTCTACTTCCTCTACATCTTCGTCGGCCTCTCAATCCTGCCGCCCTCCGGGGCATATCTCGTGGCAGGAACCGCAGCCCTTTGCTACGGCATCCTTGCCTTGCTCGAGGCTCTCTGGTTTACGACGGCAACCAGCAGCGGGCCCGCGCCCCTCGCCGGCGGACCTGGCTCCATGCTCCTTTACTATCTCGGCTACTTCCTGACAGTGTCGGCTACGCTGATGATTACAGCATACATAGCCAACTATTTCGCCGGCTGGCTTACCCGCGACGAGGGTACAATTCGCCGGCAGCTAAGCGAGATCAACAGCCTCTACACCTTTACGGGCGCGATGTCGAGCACTTTGAGCAGCGAAGAAGTTGTGCAGAATCTCGTCAACACGGCGGTGCAAGTAGAGCATGCCGACGCTTGCTCGCTCCTTCTCTTCAATGAGCGAGGCGAAAGTATCCTCATGGCCGCCAAAGGTTTGCCTGCCGAGCAGTTCGAGAAGTACCTGAGCGTGCCTATTCCAATGAACCCACCCGACCTGTTCCGAACACTTGTAGTCAACAACAAGGGCATCTACGCGCCTGACGTGGACACAATAGCTAAGCTACGCCACCTTCTGTTGAGGAGCACCACCCGATCTTTCTATGCCCTGCCGTTGATGAACGAAGGCGAGGTGATGGGTACCCTCAATCTCAGCTTCGATAAGCCCTACACCATGTCCAATAGCCATTGGAACGTACTGAAGAGCATGACCCAGCAGGCGGCCCTAGCTATCGAGCGCACACGCCTCTTTGCCGAAGCACAGCGGGCCGCCCGAGAGATGACAGGACTTTACCATATAGGTCTAGCCACCATTTCATCCCTCCAAATTGACGAGGTGCTTCACCTGATCTACGAGCAGGTCAATCGCGTCTTGCACCCTGAAACATTCTATATAGCCCTCTACGACGAAGACCTGGCTGAGCTCAGGTATGATATCTTCATCGAAGCCGGCGAGGCGCTCCCACCTTTCAAAGCACGGCTGGAGAGCGTAGGCATTTCAAGCTGGGTAATTCGTAACCGCAAGCCAATTTTCATCCGCCGCTGGGACGATGAAACAGAGCAGCTGCCCTTTGAGTCCAACGTCGTAGGCGTACCAACTCAGTCGATCATCAGCGTACCCCTGATCGCCAAGAACAAGATCGTCGGTGTCATGTCGGTGCAGGCCCTCGGAGCCGAGGCTTTCGACCAGAATCACCTGCGATTACTTACCTCAATAGCAGGCCAGGCCGCACTCGCCCTAGAAAACGCCAAGCTGCACGAGACAGTCTTTGAGCAGGCACAGCGCGACTCCCTCACCGGCGCCTACAATCACGGCACCTTTATTGACAAGCTCAACAGCGCCATCCGTGTTGCCCAAACCGACAAGCAAACCGTCGCCCTCATCATGCTCGACATCGACCATTTCAAACAGTACAACGACACCTACGGCCACATGGTTGGCGATGATGTGCTGCGCTCCACAGTGGGCGCTATCCAGAACCACCTCAAGAGTGTAGACGTTGTAGGCCGCTGGGGTGGCGAGGAGTTCGCGATTATACTGCCGGACGTAAGCCGGGCGCAAGCCAAGCTCGTCGCCGAACGAATAAGGCAAACGGTGTCGACCAACGTCATGAAAGACATGCACAACAGGTCTATACAGTCGCCAACAGTCAGCCAGGGTCTGGCAGTCTACCCGGAAGATGCTGTTCACATTGAAGAATTGATAGATAAAGCCGACGCCGCGCTCTTCCGAGCTAAAGACCTGGGGCGCAACCACATCGTCGAATGGATCGAGCTTTACAGCGAGCAAAGCGCGATCTCCCTCCGAGCAAGTGGCTGAGGTTATGTCAAGCTCGCCCCTTGCCTAACAGCCCTCTCATTGATATAATACCTACACACGCCCTCTTTGCTCAGCATCCCACCCGCAACCGACGTGGCAACTTTACCATACTCACAGGCAATTCTCACCCCGCAGATTGGTTGCCCCACGAAATAAAGGCATTTATGACAGCTTCACAAAACGGGCATACCATGCCTGAGTACGACGAATCTCCCCTCCCCCCAGCGCCGCAGATGGGCAAAGCCGACCTCCATATGCACACCTCTCTCGGCGACGGCCTCGCCAGCGTGCAGCAGATATTCGACTTCGTAGAAAACTACACCGACCTGGATATTATCGCCATAACCGACCACGACGATATACGCGGCGCTATGCAGGCCCTTGAGTTGGCCGAGAGACGCAACTACCGCTTCAAGGTCATACCCGGCAACGAGATTACCACCAGACAGGGGCACCTGCTAGCTCTCTTTGTCACACGTGAGTTCCCGATGCTCAAATCGCTTGAGGCGAGCATGGCGGCGATTTATGAAGCCGGCGGCATGGCTATAGCCCCACACCCGCTGTCGTGGCTCACAACCTCAATCAGAGAGAAACAACTGCTGATAACGCACGCAAGCAAGCATCCCTTCCACGGTATCGAGACATTCAACCCCTCTTACGCGGGACGCGTCGCCCATACGAGGGTAAAAGAGCTTAACCGCAGCGTGCTAAAACTGCCGGAGTTCGGCGGATCAGACGCGCACGCCCTCTCTATGATAGGCAAAGGGTACACATCCTTCCCAGGGTCAACAGTAGAAGAGTTGCTGCAAGCCATCAAGGAGCACAAGACCTCCGCCGGAGGCACCTTTATGAACTTGCGCGACCACGGCGCGATAGCTGCCCCCAACCTCTGGAAAAGCATGATCGTCCACCCCACCTACAAGGTCAAACGGGCCGTTGGCAGGCGCTTCAAGGCCAAGGGCTAAGGCATTCCACATATGCCGGGCACCGCACTGAATATAGGGCTTGTATCCCCCTATGATTACGCCAGCCAGGGAGGAGTGACAGAGCACATCAAGCACCTCTCAAGAGAGCTGCGCGCCCATGGACACACCACCAGGATCCTTGCTCCTTTCTCCACCGACCGCGCCGAGCTACCTGCGGATCTATATGCACTCGGCTCTGTCACCCCTGTGCCCGCCAACGGCTCCGTAGCCCGCATCTCACTCTCGCCCGACCTCAAACGTACCGTGCGCGCAATCCTCCGAGCAGAGCGCTTTGACATAATTCATCTTCATGAGCCGTTGATGCCTGTGGTGCCATGGCTGGTGCTCCGCGACTCCACCACCGTAAATGTCGGTACCTTCCATGCTTTTGGCGACTATTCCCCACACTATGCGATGGGCAGGCCATTGCTGCGCAGCTTCTTTGACCGCCTGCAAGGGCGGATCGCTGTCTCGGCATCAGCCTTCGAGTTCGTGTCCCAGTACTTCGGCGGCGAATACGAGATTATCCCAAACGGGGTAGACGTGGCGCGCTTCGCCGCAGACCTGCCCCCCATCAGGTGGATGCGCGATGGAAGGCCCACAATCCTTTTTGTCGGCAGGTTTGAGGAGCGCCGCAAGGGGCTGCGCTGGCTCCTGCAAGCCTTGCCTATCATAGAGCCTTATTTCCCCGACCTGCGCGTCGTTGTCGCGGGCAAAGGAGACCCGGAGGATGCCGCAGAGTGGCTGCCGTTGCGCGACTACTCACGCCCCCACCGGCAGGTATATAGATCGGCAGGTTCAGCCCTCGAAGTGGAGTTCACAGGCTTCGTTTCGGAAGAAGATTTGCCGCGTTACTATCAATCGTGCGACCTATATTGCGCCCCCTCCACGGGGGGCGAGAGCTTTGGCGTGGTGCTGCTGGAGGCTATGGCCGCAGGCGCGCCGGTCCTCGCTAGCCGCATCCCCGGCTACGCGAATGTACTCACCCACGGCCGGGAAGGCTTCCTCGCCGAGCCAAAGAACCCCGCCAGCATAGCCGCAGGCATTGTCCGGCTCCTCAGCGACGCACCACTACGCCAGTATATGAAAGAAGCAGGCAGACGGAGCGCCAACCAGTACGACTGGCCCATCATCGCCGCACGCGTCCTGGACTTCTACGAGCGTACGATCGCCCTGGGGATTCCAGTGAAGACCAGCAGACGCAAGCTGGCCCGCGCCAGGAGCGTAGCTAGCAGATAGCTCACTGCTCGCCTCACCACTCGAAAAAGCAAACCTGTGGGACCCTCCAGCCAGGCTACAAAGCTCTGTGGTATAATATTCGCTTGTGAAGCGTTGGACAGAAAGCGTGGGAATCCAACAAAACGCAACGTTGGCGGCCAGCCCGCCTATCGTCATTGGGTAGCCATCAGCCACCCCAGCACTACAAAGCGACGCCTTTTGTTTTGTTCAAGGAGGGGACTAATTGCTGACACAACTGCTGCAAGCCTGGGCACGGGGAGTGGCCCGGCGCGCGGCGCAGATTTTCGTCAGGACGCCTATTACGCCAAATATGCTAACGCTATTTGGGTTGGTGCTCAACCTGGTCGTGGCGGTGCTCCTGCTGAACAATCACCTGGTAGCAGGCGGCATCATGATTATTGCCGCCGGCCTATTCGATATGCTCGACGGCGCCCTCGCCAAGATCACCAGCAGGATGAGTTCATTCGGGGCCTTTCTCGATTCCGTGGTTGACCGCTACTCGGAGGCAATAATCCTCCTCGGCCTGCTGCTTCACTACTACACGCAAGCACAGACACAGGGCCTCCTGGAAGTAGTGCTAATTTACATCATCCTGGTCGGCTCGATGATGATCAGCTATGCAAGGGCACGCGCAGGTGCGCTGCATATCGCAAACGAAGTGGGTATCATGGCACGGCCTGAGCGCATTGTCCTGCTGGCGCTCGGCCTCATCTTCCAAACTGTGCTGCTGCTGCCCATCCTCTGGCTCCTCGCTATCGGCACCCAGTTCACCGCTATCCAGCGCATAGTTTACGTCTGGCAAGTCACCACCGGCAGGAAAGAAGGCAAGTAGGGCGGCCCCGATTGTGGCACCCAACGTTCTGCTACAGCAAGGCCCCTTCCCACAGGGAAGGAGGTCAGGAGGATCGGAGGTTGCTTGCCGCCAGGTAGTAATGACGAACCCTCCGTAAAAACCTGCTCTGCGAGCCGCGCAAGATACGCCGGTACTTACGCGAGCATGGAGCAGGCATAACTAGCCCTCGCAAGAGCAACGAGAGAGGGCTAAGGCATATCTGAGGGGGCTGCTCAGCGGGCTGAGACGCAAGAATGGGTGGCAACTGGCTGAACAAGCAGGTGAGAAGAGCCCTGACGGCATGCAGCGCCTGCTAAATA
>DAHVFG010000073.1:0-14105 GCA_027317125.1 Chloroflexota bacterium
ACCCAACTTCACAGCCAATCTGATAGAGCCTCTCCTGGGCATCCTGGGCGATGTGTGGCGGCGACGTGTTCTGGTGTTGGGCGGAGGTGTGGCCTTCTGCGTGGGGCTGCTCCTTGTGGCGTCGAGCCAACAATTCCTGATGCTGCTGGCCGCCTTTATCCTCCTTTCCCCTGCTTCGGGAGCTTTTGTGAGCCTTTCGCAGGCCACCTTGATGGATAGCGATCCGTCGCGGCACGAGCAGAACATGGCACGCTGGACCTTCGCGGGATCCGTGGGCGTAGTGGGTGGAACGCTGGTATTGAGCGGCGTCTCCGGCTTCGGCGCAGGTTGGCGCGTCCTCTTCCTGGCGCTTGCCTTACTCACTCTTGTGCTGGTGATTCTGGCCTCACGCTTTCGATTCGCCAATGGGCAGGGCGACATCGTAGAGGAAGAAAGGCCGGCTTTCAAGGAGGGAGTGGCTAATGCCGCTCGCACTCTCAAGCGGCCTGAAGTGCTGCGCTGGCTGGCCCTCCTTGAGTTCTCGAACCTGATGACGGACGTGCTGCTTGGCTACCTTGCCCTCTACTTCGTGGATGTAGCGCACACTACTCCTGAGACTGCCGCCCTGGGCGTCACTATATGGACGGCGCTCGGCCTGCTCGGTGACTTCCTGATGATACCGCTGCTGGAGCGCGTGCACAGCTTGAGCTACCTGCGAGTGAGCGCGCTAATCGAGCTGCTGCTGCTTCCGGCCTTTCTGCTGGTTCCCGAGTTATGGATGAAGTTCGCGCTGGTGGGGCTTCTCGGCTTGTTCAACGCCGGCTGGTATGCCATTCTTCAGGGGCGGCTCTACTCGGCTATGCCCGGCCAAAGCGGTTCGGTGATGGCTGTGGGCAACGTCTTCGGGCTACTGGGTGGGTTGCTGCCAATGGCCCTGGGTTGGGCGGCTCAATATTATGGTTTGGGTGTCACCATGTGGCTGCTTATCATTGGGCCTGTAGCCCTGCTGGTGGCTCTGCCCAGGCGCTCGAAAGATAGTGATCCACCCCCCACGTCGTAAGCTCTTACCTGTCGCACATGTGGAAGGGGTTGGCATCTTATCGCTTTATACTCTGGACTAGGCTGATTTGCGGCTGCATAGTCATTCTGCCGGTTCAGTTGAGGCTGGATAGCAGCACCGTCCTGGTTGCTCCCGCACATCTCTGCTCTCTTGGTCGTCTCTACAGGCCATGGAGCTGCCTTAGGCTTCGCGGGTGCCTATCTCTACCCTCTCTTCTCCCCTGCAAGCAGCGAGTCGGCCAGGGACGACACCAGCCACTGCTCGTATTGCTCTGGCGACCAACCTCGCTCGTGCACCAGCATCCTGTACACCTCAGACGACCCCAACGTCCATAATAGGTCTCTGGCATATTCAACCGTAACCCCTGGGGCCAAAGCGCCTTTGCCTGCCAGTGATACCGCGACCTCGCGATTGTCTTGTAGACGTGATTCACCCAGCGCTTGTCGTAAAGCTGCAAGCTCCGGTTCTGCTGATGCCGCACCTCTCACTATGTCGGCGATATCGGTTGTCCGCTCATGGATACGGCGGTTGATAGCCGCAAAGAGCGCCAGCTGACGGGCGGGGTCTGGCTCGCTGAGCATATTCCGCCACCATGGTCTGCGGTCGAGAGGTTCAGGGCCGCTATCGCCGCGTACCGTGGCTCGGACCAGGGCGTTGAGGAGAGCAAGCTTGGTGCCAAAAATCGCAGTAATAGTGGCGGGCGATACACCCGCCTCTCGTGCTAAGGTGGGAAGCGTAGTGGCGACGTACCCATCCGATCCAAAGAGGCGCTGCGCCGCTGCGAGTATCCGTTCGCGCGTCTCTCGCGCCTGCTCCTCCCGTCTTGGAGACTGATACGTGCGCTTGTTAGTAGATTCGTTCATCACTTCCGTTCATTAGTGTTGACTCGTAATCAATATTAGTGTATGATAACAAGAAGATTATACCACAAAGGGGTACTAGCATGGAAGAGACGCAAAACAAACGGGTAGAGACGGGCGGAGCCGCTAGCGCCGAGACTGATGAGGCATCAGGTGCCGCTTCCCGAGGGATGGCCTGTATGAAGCGCCTGGAGGAAGCTACCAACCAACATGACATAGAGGCCCTTACCCAATGCTTTGATCCAGCCTACGAGAGCGAGTTCCCTGCACATTTGGACAGAGCCTTTCGCGGGCATGAACCGATGCGACGGAACTGGACGCAGATCTTTGCATCGGCGCCCGATATACACTCAACACTGGTGCGAGCCGTTGTGGATGGAGAGACGGTGTGGACGGAATGGGATTGGGCCGGCACACGGGTAGACGGCGAACCGTTTCACATGCGGGGTGTGACTATCCAGACTATACCCGAGGATCGAATTGCCCACGCGTGGCTCTATATGGAGCCGGTGCAGGGAGTTGGCCCGGGCCTCGAGGCTGGTCTGCGGCGCCCCACGCTCACGCCGCGACCCAAAAATAAGCCGGGAGAAGACGCCGATGTTGCATCTCCCGGTGAGAGGCACAGCAAGTAAAGCAAGTAAGGCATGCATCGCATGTGAAACATGCAGAGGGGGTAAGAGATGATAATGATAGCAGGTGGCACCGGAAGGTTGGGGCAGCAGGTAGTGCGGCTGCTGGTAGCAAGGGGCCTCCAGGTGCGTGTACTGACGCGCGAGCCTTCCAGGGCGAAGCATCTTCTTCAGAACGACGTTCAGGCTGGCTTGGTAGAGGTTATGACTGGCGACGTGCGGGACCCTGAGGCAGTGAAGCGAGCCATGTCGGGTGTTCAGAGTGCAATTTCGGCGGTGCATGGCTTCGCGGGCACAGGCGCTGATAATCCTCAGAGCGTGGACTGGCATGCCAACGTTAGCTTGATGCGAGAGGCTCAGAGCGCTGGAATCGAACATTTCATACTGATGTCGATCCACGGTGCAGCCCCGGACCATCGTACAGAGTTGTTCCGCATGAAGTACCTGGCTGAAGAGGAACTACGCGCCAGCACCCTCTCCTGGACTATTATACGGCCCACAGCCTACATTGAAACGTGGGCACAACTGGTAGGAGAGCCTTTGCTCAAGAAGGGTAAGACTACCCTGTTTGGGCGCGGAGACAACCCGATCAACTTCGTTTCAGTGTCAGACGTAGCCTCCTTCGTGGAACTCGCAGTAGTTGACCCTGAGTTGCGCGGCAAGGTCGTAGAAGTTGGTGGGCCGCAGAACTTGAGCATGAATCAATTCGCGGATACGTTCGAGCAGGTGACCGGAAAGGCAGGCAAGATAAGTCACATACCTCTACCGATGATGCGTATAATGTCGGTTCTCATGAAGCCTTTGAACCCCACAGTGGCGCGACAAATCGGCTCAGGGGTGATTATGGATACTAAGAAAATGTCGTTCGATGCCACGGAGAGCCGCCGCCCTTATCCAACTGTCCCACTCACGAGTCTGACGGGTGTAATCAAGCGAGATTACGTCAGTGGGTAGGGGCATTATAGCAAGATATATGGTGTGCTGGGCGCTGCTCCTCTGAGCCAGGTGTGACATGGCTTTGATAGTGAGCTTACGGCAGCGGCTTAGTGTCGTCGGAAGATAACAGTGGCCACGGAGCGCAGACCCAACCGCCACTACAGTAGCAGTGCTACCCTGCGGCCACCGAATCAGACGCCTCTGCCCCACCCTGCGAGCGATAGTAGCCCATCGTCGGGTGATACCCCCACGTTCTCTGCTCGCGTTCTTGGAGCTAACCTTCGTCTGCCTCGTCGAGACGTTCAGGGTTGTCCACCCCTATAAGCCTGTTCCAGAGAACGTAGTCTACCTCGCTCTTGGGCACATACCAGTTGTTCGTGGCGGCTTGCATGCCGTCTTTACCTGTGACCTCTTCGGGGTTGCGCTCCCGCAAGTCAATGTATGTAGAGCCTGCATGAAGATGCGTGCCTGGTGGCAAGACGGGTATCTGCTTTAGCTCATCGTTGGTGAACTGCTGCAACTTATTATGCAGATCCTTTATGTCGTAGGCTGTGCTGATGTTGCCGTCTTTGGCGGGGTATATTCCGGCCATGATATTCGGGTGAAGGTCTTCGTCGAACTGGTCGGCGGTGCCGCCCTCCTGGGGTCTTCTCTCTCGTTCGGGCGTTCTGTCCATCATATCAGTGTCCTTCGGTGCCGCGATCCGCGTTGGAGTCGCTGCCGCTGCGCCCGCCGCTTATATCCGCGTCGCGTGCTCGTGTGCTGTTCTCGATGCTCGGCTTGTTGCGAGTGTCGTTATCCCACTCGCGCCTGGCAGCCTGCGCCCGTTTGTTGTCAGCTTTGTGATCGGCTGCCTCCTCCTTGTAAGTCTCCTCTTTCTTGGGAGCACCGGTGGTTATCGTCACACTCTTGGAGGGGTTGTTTGGTCCCTTCGACACATCTTTGTCGTCGGAGTCGTTGTTGTGCTGGCCTTGCTTTGCCACTGTAGTTCCTCCCCGTAGCTCTTCCACTTATCCTTTGTTGCTACCCTCGCCTGCTACCCTCGCCTGCGGCATAGCACGCGTCTGGCTCTTAGTGCCGCCCTTGTGCTTGATCTTTGGAGCGTTAGGATCACGCTCATCGCCATGCTTCGGTGAGTCTATGCTACTTACTTGTTCCTCTCCTTTTTTGACCATTTCACACCTCTTCCTAGCTTTTCTAGCAATATATGTGCCCGCCGGTTGCCGGGTCTGAGCAACTCATAAAAGGTGAAGGGTGAGAGATTACGGATGTGGAACTCCACCCGTAATCTCTCACCCTTCACCCATCTCTTTCAGCTTGTGAGCGTTGTGCCTTTACAAAGCTGGCTATTTGACTGTGAGGGTGCCCTTCATTCCTTTGTCTGCGTGCCCTGGTACGTTGCAGAGTATCTCGTAAGTGCCAGGCTGGAGATCGACAGCCAGGGTCTGGGTGCCTTCGCCGCTCGTGAAGGTAGAGGTCTTGCCTATCTCGGTGCCATCTTTGCTAATCGATAGATTGTGCCCGAACTTGCCGGTGTTACTTACCATGAACTCCACCTTGCCCGACGGTATGGCCAGGTTGTTGGGAGTGATTGCCCACTCGCTGAGGGTGACGCCAACCTGGTTGGCGGCCTTTGTAGCGGCGCTGGGCGGAGCGGTAGAGTTGTCGGAATTAGGGACGGCTGTGTTCTCAACGGCGGCAGGTGGTGCCTGGGTGGTGGGCGTGGACGTGGACGTGGCGGCTGTTGTGCCGCAGGCGGCCAGGGCTGTGCTCATGATGATCAAAAGCAACGCAGCCGTGATTGCATGCTTGAAGTTGCTTACCTTTTTGAGCGCGGGATTCATCGTTTGCATGTTAGCGATTTTCCTCCTGAGTACGGTTTGATGTTGGCAGTTCATAACGCGTGGTCCTATCCGCTAGTCGTTACCCAGTATACGATAACGCAGCCTGGCAACGAAAGCCGGATCGGGTTGGGATGCCTCTGCGTTGAGGCTGTTGAGGTTGGCCGCCATTTGCAGCAGGGCCATCTGCTCGGCGCTAACCTCTGCCGGTTTCGCCGGTGGTGCGGAGCCGCATCGCCCCCGGCGTGTGCGCTCTATCTCCTTGTTGAGCCACTCTTCTTCTGTAGACATAATCTCTTCTTGTCTCTGGAGTTTGGCTGTTGTTATCTTTACACAGTAGCGCTCGCTGCTCCAAACGCTCTCCTTAGTATAATACGTATACTGTTACATGCACAGATCTCTCTACTTTTCACTATAGGTTTGCTCGAAGGCTTGCCTCCTCTCTGTAACTGTTCAGATTTAGAGTAGAACAAAGTTCAAGAGATAACTGTGCGGGCGTGCCCTCACCCCCCCAGCCCCCTCTCCCACAAGGGGAGAGGGGGCCTTTCTCCCTGGTGAGTATCGGCGGCTATGCCCCTAACGGGGATCCAAGGGTGTCGCCTGGCTCTTCCCATGCGCAAAGCCCCCTCTCCCATGAAGGGAGAGGGGCATGGGGTGAGGGTAGTTGGGGGTGAGGGCACGCCCGCGCATATGCCCCTTGAAGATTGCTCCACCCTTACTCTGAACAGCTACTCCTCTCTTACACATTGGCACCTATCCTCGTCTACGATACAATAAGAACACTAAGAGGTGCAACCCACCAACACGGCTGGAGGAGTAAAGATGATACAACACATCATGCTCTGGAACTACCGCGATGAAGTCCCTGAGGAGGAGCGCGCGCGCCTTGAGAGCGCTTTTCGGGCTTTGCCTTGCAAGATTACAGCTCTCAATAGGGTTGAATTAGGGCCTGTGGTTGGCGGGCGCAACCAGTCGTTCTCGCACTGCTTCGTGATGCACTTTGACGACCAGGCGGCTCTGGCGGAATATGCCGATAATCTTGAGCACCTGCGCGTGGCAGCCCCTTTCAAGGAAGCATGCGCGGCACAGGTAGCGATCGACTTTGAGGAGCAGCATGGGTAACCTAGGCTGGCCCGATCTCCTCGTGATCGGAATCGTGGTCTTGTCTGCGTACGCGGCAACCAGGCGCGGCTTTATATCAGTGATGATCGCGCTGGCGGGCTTCGTCGTGGGCCTGGCAATTTCCTTTGCCTTTTATCCGGCGGTGTCGGTGTGGCTCTCAGGGCAATTTGGTTGGTCGCCTGTCTGGAGCAAGCCTGCGGCGTTCGCTGCGCTATGGGTGCTTGTCGAGATGGTTTTCGGCATATTGCAGCGCGCCTCAACGCGCCTCGGTTATCGCATACAAGAGAATCCCGCTAACCGCCTGCTGGCAATCGTGCCGGGGGCTTTGCAGGGGCTAATCAGCGCCGCTTTGCTTGTTACGGTGCTGGGCTTGCTGCCGTTGCCGGGTAATGCTCGCGATCAGGTAGTGCGCTCGCCTATCAGTGGTACCCTCGTCTCTGCTATGCTGACTGTAGAGCGGCCTTTTGAGTGGGTCTTTGGCCCCGCGGCAACCCAGTCGCTGGGATTCCTTACAGTTGACCCAGCAGGCATATCCGGCCTCCCTGGTGCGACGCCAAGCGCTGGTGAAGCAAAGGAAGGACCGGTCAAGCTTGGGTTCACTGTCGCGGATGCAAAGCCTGATGTTGCTGCTGAAGAAGGGATGCTGGCGATGCTGAATCAGGAGCGTACGAGTCGGGGTCTCGGCGCTTTGACGATGGACCCGGCTTTACGGCAGTTAGCGCGTACACATGCCGATGACATGTTCAAAGATGGCTATTTCGCCCACGCTACCCCTGAAGGCCTCGACCCCTTTGCCAGGATGCGTGCGGCACAAATAGCTTTTACCTGGGCAGGAGAAAACCTCGCGCTGGCCCCTACCCTCCAGATCGCCCACGACGGCTTGATAAACTCGCCAGGCCACCGTGCCAACATATTAAACGAACAGTTCCGCAAGGTGGGCATCGGGGTCCTTGATGGCGGGGCCTATGGCAAGATGTTTGTGCAGGAGTTTACTGATTGAGCAATGCAATAGGCGCTTCCCGGTATTCCCAGTAATCGGGGCTAGATCAGCTGCCCCGTAGAATACTCCGTAGGTATATCCCAGGTGAGGCCGTATTCCAGCCTGGCCCTGACCCCCTCGCGTATTTGCTGCCAATCTTCTTCGGGCACTTTTATAAAGGTCTCAACGACGGCTGGGTCGAAGGTGGTGCCGCTTTCTTTGAGGAGTATATCTACGGCCTGACTGTAAGTGCGCGCCGGGCTGTAAGGCCGCTCGGAAGTGACAGCATCAAAGGCGTCAACCACAGTGAAGATACGCGCTTCGAGAGGTATCTCCTGACCCTTCAGGCCACATGGATAGCCTGAGCCATCCCAGTGCTCATGATGGTAGCGCACAATAGGTAGCGCATCCTTCAGGAAGTCTATAGGCTTGAGGAGCTTGTAGCCCAACTCAGGGTGAGCGCGCATCTCCGACCATTCACTTTCTGTAAGGGGGCCGGTCTTCCTCAATATCGCGTCGGCCACGCCTACTTTGCCCACGTCGTGCAAGAGTGCACCCTGCTCTATCACCTTTAGCTTCGCTGGATCTGTGATGCCCATGGCCCGGGCTAATCTCAAGGTGAAGCCCACTACCCTGTTGCTGTGGCCGTGAGTGGCGCTATCCCGCGAGTCGAGCAAGCCGACGAGCGATTGCAGCGTCATCTTGTACGTCTTTTGCAGTTCGCTGTACGCCTCAGTGAGTAGCTCGGCTTTTCGCCGCTCCTCTTCGTAGAGGCGGGCGTTTTCGATAGCTACAGCCGCGGCGTCAGCAAGCGCCTCCAGAAGCTTCAAATCCTCCTTGTTGAAATCAGCGCCTGATGTCTTGTCGAGTACCTCGACCACGCCAACTGTATGGTCCTGTAGCCTGAGGGGTACGCAGACGAGCTTCCTGGTGATGTACCCTGTTTGCTTGTCTATCTGGCCCGAAAAGAAAACGCTCTGCTGGGTATCATTCTCGATGTAAGGTGTACCGCGCAAAGCAACCATGCCCGCTATACTGCGCTCGTCAATGGGTATAGTTACACCTTTGATCTGTGCCGACGCACCCCCCGAAGCTACTTCAAAGGTTAGATTGCGCCCGCTCTGGTCCACGAGCATAAGAGCGCCGCCGCGCGCCTCCATCATTTCGGCTGCGGAAGCCACGATCCTACCGAGTAGCTTGTCAAGGTGTATTATGGAGTTGAGCGACCGGACAATGTCGTACAACCGCGAGAGGCGGTAGAAGGCATCTTGCCCGTTGAGAGGTTTGAGCGGGCCGGTGATATTCAGGTCCATAGGCTGAGAGTCCAGATGACGCAACGCTGGTAGTTGATCACGACTATGCTTCAATGCTAAGTGTCTCGCGCGCTACCTGTCAGAGATAGCATCCTTCAGGCAGATAGTTACCATGCAGCGTTTACTTACATCAATAGAAATTATATCATAGCGTGGCGGCGTTTCATATAGTACCGCTGTACTTAGAGCGGTAACGCGTTCGGCACCCTTTTCTCCTACTTGAGGGGTAGACGCGTGAAACGTGAGTGATTACAGAGATAATATCTTTACCTTCTACCCAATGCGCACTATGCCATGTAACTGTTCAGATATAGGGTGGAGAGAGGGGGAGCTAGCCTGGCCCCCTCTCCCTTGATGGTAGATATACTCCCCAGCAATAAAGCCCCCTCTCCCTTCATGGGAGAGGGGCATGGGGTGAGGGTGCGTAAGGGTACGCCTCCACAGCTACTCCTTGAAGATTGCTCCACCCTTACTCTGAACAGTTACTATGCCATGAGTCCTTGACCCCCGAACCCCCTTTGTGATACCATTCACCATGTACTGAAGCTACAATTACCCGTATTGCGCGTAGGAGAAGAGACGATTGAATATAATAGTGTGTATGAAATCGGTGCCGGAGACTACTGCCGAGAAGCGGCTCCTCCCGGACGGCACTCTTGATCGCGCAGGCGTGCCTGCGGTGATCAATCCCTGGGATGAATATGCCATAGAAGAAGCTTTGCGTATTCGTGAGAGTGGCGACGGCTCAGGCGAAATTGTGCTTCTCTGCATGGGGCCTGTCGGTAGCGCTGAGACTATTCGCAAAGGGTTGGCTATGGGCGCTGACCGTGCTCTGCACATCAGCGACCCCGCGCTGCACGGTTCTGATATGTGGGCCACAGGGAAAGTGCTCGCCGAGGCTCTCAGAAAGCAGCAGTTTGATCTGGCCCTCTTTGGCTCGCAAAGCACCGATGCGGGCGGTGGGATGGTCTACAACATCGTAGCCGAGATACTCGGTTTGCCTGCGGTTACATGGGTCAATGAGATCGAAGTTACAGGCGGCAAAGTGCGCGGTAAGCGCGGCAGCGACATCGGCTATGACGTGGTTGAAGCGCCGTTGCCCTCGGTCGCCTCAGTCACGCAAACCGCTCATGAGCCGCGCTATCCCTCCCTACCCGGTATCATGAAGGCCAAGAAGAAGGAAATCGCCACGATGAGTCTGGCTGACCTCGGTGTTGAAGCGTCGCAGGTGGGCCTCTCTGGGGCAAAGAGCGATGTCACCGGCTCAGAGAGACCGCAAACGGCTCGTGCCAGGCAGACAATCAAGGCTGAAGACCCGGCGGCTACTGCCTCTGCGATAGCTGATTTCCTGGAGAGCCGGAAGCTTATTTAGAGGCCGTAGAAAATTAGCAGTTACTAATTACGAGTTAGTCGCAGGCCGATAGGTGATGATGACAATAGCGGGCATTTTGTAGCTCGTAGTTACCCTTCTCAGGAGGAATTGTGGCAACGAACAACGACGTTTGGGCGATTGTGGAGACCGGGGACGATGGCAAGCCTAAGAAGCTCGGCCTTGAGTTGGCGAGCTTGGCGGCTCAGTTAGCAGGGCAGTACGGCGGGCAAGGCGGCGCTGTTGTCATTGGCCCCCGTGCGGCTGCCGAGGCTGTGGGGCAGTACGGAGCGGCGACAGTATTTTACTGCGCCGATGAACGCTGTAAGTCGGATATCGTTGGGCCCGCGGCGGCGGTATTCTCTTCCCTCATTAGCCGGCATAACCCGAGGCTGGTGCTTCTGCCTGCTACCTTCCTCGGCAGGGACTGGACGGGGCGGATATGCGGCAAGCTGGGCCTGGGCATCGAGGCTGACGTTACAGAGATTACTGTACAAGACGGCAAAGCCACTACAGTTACCCCCGCCTTCAACGGCTCGCTGCGTGTGAGCAGCCAACTCAAGAACGAAGGAGAGCAGACGGGGCTGGTGCTCGTGCGCCCCGGCGCGGGCACAGCACAGCGCGGTGAAGGCGGCCCCGCCAACATTCAGGAAGTGCAGGTGCCGGGCGATGTAGCCCCTGGCATGACCGTTGTGGAAAGGGTGGAGGAGAAGGGCGGAGTTCCCGACCTTGCGGGCGCTCAAGTTATCGTGGCGGGTGGGCGCGGCCTCGGCAGCGCCGATAAGGTTAGCCTTGTGCGCGACCTGGCGGAGAGCCTCAACGGTGCTGTGGGCGCTACGCGCGCCATAGTTGACATGGGCTGGATACCCTATGCCTATCAGGTAGGCCAGACCGGTAAGACTGTCCGCCCCAAACTCTATCTGGCTGTAGGCATTTCGGGCGAGATACAGCACAAGGTAGGGATGCAGACCTCCGGCACTGTAGTGGCGATCAATAAGGACCCGAATGCACCTATCTTTCAGTTCTCGGACCTGGGTGTGGTAGGCGACTTGCATCAAGTAGTGCCCGCTCTTATAGCGGAAATACGGCGGCGCAAGGGATAGAGCCATTACACGTTGTATCCGGTGGTAAGCTGCGGGGTGAGCCGCTGGATATAACCTGTAATCTCTGCGGCGGTAGCAATTCTTCTGGCACAAATTGTGCTTCCTGATATGGGGCTTGATAAAGGTGGAAGGGCAAACCAGGCTAGCCGAAGCTAGCTTATTCTCCCACTTACTGATAAGGAGGCCTCTAACAATGGCAGAAGACAAGAAGAAAGATCTGATTACCAAATATTTGGCAGATATGATAGGTGTGGAAGGTCACATCTATCAGGCAATTGACAAGCAGGTAAAAGAGACAAAGGATGAGCAGGACATCAATCCTAAGCTGGTGGAAATCAGCGCTACACTTGAGCAGCATGTGAACTCCCTGCGTGCTCGACTTCAAGCTCTCGGCGGGAAAGAGAGCGGCCCTGTGAAAGAGCTTGGCGCGTCGGTGCTCGGTGTGGCTGCGGGCCTGATTGACAAAGTACGATCCGAGGAGGTGTCTAAGGACCTGCGTGACGACTACACCGCCCTCGGCTTGAGCAACATCAGCTATGTGATGATGATGACCACCGCGCTCGCCTGCAATGACAATGAGACAGCGCAGCTTTGCTCGCGCAACCTCAAAGACAACGCCAGGTTCACCAGGGAGATCGGCGGCCTCATCCCCTACGCTGTAGTGCGCGACCTCAGCGACCTGACCGATCTTAATCCTCAGGCGGTTGAGCAGGCAAGGCAGATGTCCGGCGATTCCTGGAAGCCGTAAAAGTCTGCTTTCGCTCGCGTGTAGACAGGCTGGGCGGCGGGACCTCTCACCCCAACCCCTTCTCCCATCAGGAGAAGGGGCTTTCCTTGCCATTGGGATAAGCCGTTGCCCTACTCTTTTGAGACGTAGCTGCGCAGATTGGGCACGATGTAGCTTATTACCGCGGTGACTACTATTACGCCGATTCCGCCCAATACGATAGCAGGGCCGAGGCCGATCACCTGGGCTGCCAGGCCCGCTTCCATATCGCCTAACTGCGGACCGCCCATGTAAAAGACCATGTTTACCGAAGTCATCCGCCCGCGCAGCTCGTCGGGTGTGGAGAGTTGGCGTATCGTCTGGCGCATGACCATACTTACGGTGTCGGCAGCGCCGGTACCCGCGAGCGCAAGCACAGTTACCCAGAAGAGCGAGGAGACGCCAAAGAGTATTGTCGCCAGGCCATAGAAGACAATCGAGATAATCACCACGATGCCTTGCCGCCGCACATGGCCTATCCTTGCCATCACCAGCCCCGCCATCACCGCACCGATTGCAGGTGCAGCATAGAGGATGCCCCAGTACTGGCGGTCTACACGTAATATGTTCTCGGCAAAGGCGGGAAGGAGCACCATCGCCGCGCCGAAGAAGGTTGCAAAGAAATCGAGGGTCATTGTTGACATAATAATAGGGGCTTTGCGGAGGAAGCGCAGCCCCTCCAGCGCCGCCTTGAAGCTGATGTCGCGTGTAGCTTCTTGCTGTGGGCGGGCTTTCATCACAAAAACAGCGAAGATCACAGCGGTGAAAGAGAGGGCATCTATCCAGTAGATAATGGCAAGCCCCGTAGAGTGCAAAGGCAGGAATAAGCCGCCGAGCATTGGACCTACTATAGTTGCCACTTGCATGACTATAATGTTGAGTGACAAAGCGTTAGCGAGATGGCGGCGCGGCACAAGATTCGGTACGAGCGCCGAGCGAGCCGGGTTATCAAAAGCAAGAGCCGCCGCGCCAAGCGCACTGACGCCGTAGACGATCGGCGCCGAGACCCAGCCGAACTGTGTGGAGAGCGCCAGTGTCAGCGAGGAAAGAGCCATCACAGATTGCGTGGCCATCAGCAAACGTCTGCGGTCAAGCGCGTCTGCAATTACTCCGCCGAAAAGAGAAAGAGCCAGCACAGGTAAAAGCCTGAAGAGTCCAAGCAAGCCAAGCGCGGCGTAGTTATGCGTAAGGTCCCAAAGCTGTACCCCAATCGCCACGACGCGCATCTGGCTGCCCGCCTGTGAAACGAAACCTCCTGCCCATAGCAGGCGAAAATCATGGTGTTGTAGCGCTTGCCAGGGAGAGCCTCTCGACGGCGCTTCCGAGGCGATGGTGCCCCCCTCAGCGGTAGCAGTCGCAGCGTTAGGGCTGTTGATGCTCATCCCGTGCCCGTCGGGCACAGCTTGCAGCTCAGGAGCCTGTTGTGCATCCCTTTCTTGTACACTCATTGTAAAATTGTACTCTAAAGCTGTTATGTAGGTCCAACTTACCGCCTGCAGTAAATGTTCAGAACATGGGTAGAGCAACCTTCTTGGGGCATCTGTGCGCCCGGCACCCGCCCTCACCCCCTGTGGGAGAGGGGCATGGGGTGAGGGCAGGTGAGGGTGGCGGCATACAGATACCTCTTGAACCTTGCTCTACCCCAGCTCTGAGCGTTTACCGCCACACGCCGCCATCCCCATGCATTGTGGTATAATATCAGGCTGGTGCCTGTAGAATGGTATTGCCAGGAAGGAGCAATTTGCTTTCATGCTCATAAAGGTAGACATGCACTGTCACACGCGCTTGAGCAAAGACTCGCTCAACGATCCGCGCAAGCTCGTGCAGGTGGCCGCTGAGCGCGGCTTGGGCGCGCTGTGCGTCACCGACCACAACATGCTGGCTAATTCGCTTGCCCTCTCCAGGATGGCCGATTTACCTATCAAAGTGATACCCTCGGAAGAAGTGAAAAGCTCTGAAGGCGAGATCATCGGCTACTTTTTGTCCGAGCTGGTGCCCAGGGGCCTCAGCCCTGAAGAGACTGTGAAGCGGATCAAAGGGCAGGGAGCTTTAGTGGGTATACCGCACCCTTTCGATACAATGCGCACAGGCTGCCGGATACAAACGGCTGCGCTCGACAGGCTGGTGCAGGCCGGGCTGGTTGATATT
>DAHVFG010000074.1:0-14061 GCA_027317125.1 Chloroflexota bacterium
CCGTCATAATCACGAAAATTGCTACCAGCAGCGCAAGTATAAGCGGCGTCAGGACCGCCCGCTCTGCCGGAATACGCAACCAGGTGCGCACCAGCCGCGCCGCCTCAGGACGCCCCGCGTAAATAGAAGGGCGCGGCGGCGGCACATAGTTGGGGGGAGGAGGTAGATAGCGATCCACGCCATTTTGAGGTGGGTTGTCCGGCTCAGGACGCCAGGGCGTATTTGTAGGTTCCGAGGGAGGAGATTGCTCAGGTGCGTACATAAGCTATTTATAACTTATACGCGTAGGGCCGTCCACCAGATGAAAAGAAAAGCCCTTCCCCACAGGTGTGGTTCACAAGTATACTACCTGTCGCTACAGCAGCCGTTCGGGTCCCCAGACTAGACGCAGCAATTCGGCCACGCTCCACGCCTGGGAGATACACCCTCTTGGCCGATAAGGAGCATCGCCGTCAAATATTTCGCTGATGCTGCCAAGCCCGGCCTCCGCGAGATGGGCTTTGAAGGTGGGCAACATCTGCCGCAATTCTTTGCGCGCTGCTTCTTCTCCCTCTATCGCGCGCACAGCGCCAAAATAGGGTCCGAGGAGCCATGCCCACACCGTACCCTGGTGGTATGCGCCGTCGCGCTCACGTCTATCGCCTGTATAGTTGCCTTTGTACTCAGGAGCGTGGGGTGACAGGGTACGCAGGCCATAAGGTGTAAGCAGCTGCTGCCTCACAACGCCAAGCGCCTGTTGTGCCTGCTCTACGCTGACAAGGTTACTGCTCAAGGAGAGGGCCAGCAATTGGTTGGGGCGCAAAGCGCTATCGTCACCATTTGGTCCGTCTATAACGTCGAAGAGATAGCCCCCTTTGCTATACCAGAATCGCTTCTGGAAAGAATCTCTTGCTTGTTCAGCGAGAGCATTGAAGTCGGGTGGGTCTTCCTCCCCGCGCATCATGCTGGAACCTAGAGACAGGCGCAGCTTCTCCATCACAAGCAGGGCATTGTACCAGAGAGCATTTATCTCCACAGGCTTGCCTGTACGCGGCGTCACAACCCAGCCTCCAACTTTGGCATCCATCCAGGTAAGCTGGCACCCCTCCTCGCCGGCGTGTAGCAGGCCGTCGGTTGGATCCACATGGATGCCGAAGCGAGTGCCGCGCACATGCCAGGCGACTATATCGGCGAGGAGCGGATAAAGATCGCGCGCGGTTGACATGTTGCCGGTAGCGCGAGCAAGAGCGTCAACGGCGGCGAACATCCAGAGAGTAGCATCGGCTGTGTTGTACTGCGGTGCGACGCCCGCCGCGTCGGGGAAGTTGTTAGGTATGAGGCCCTGCTGCGCGAAGAGACCGAAGGTGCGCAATATTTTGTTGGCTTCACGGACGCTGCCTGTAGGAATGGAGAGGCCGGGGAGTGAGATCATAGTGTCGCGGCCCCAATCAGTGAACCAGTGGTAGCCCGCCAGCAGAGTCGGCGCTTCGGTGGTCTCGCCGCTTCTGTCAAGGTCGCGCATCACCATAAAGGTATCGGCGGCGCGTACAAGCTGGGCTGCGAACGCCTCGTCTGGCGCGCTCACGCTGGCCGCTTCCTCTAATTCTACCTCAGCTTTTATACCGGCGTTTTGCAGGAGAGTTTGCTGGCGTGCTTGCTCGCGCCTCCAGGCATTTGCTACTAGCGGCTCTGTAGCCCACGGTGGTTCGTTGCTCGCTACCAGCACAAGGCTGTCGCCCTGTTGTAGCACAGCTCTGAAAACGCCGGGGAGATAGAGGTCTTCTGTCTCGTTGTAGCCGCGCTCCACTTCTCTGCGGTATACAAAGTTCCAGTACCAGACGCCTGTTGGCGTGAAAGTAGCGTCCGGCCCGGCGGTAAGCCAGAAAGGTCTGGCATGCTCATCGGCCTGTACCTTGCAGCCGTTCGCAAGCGGTTCTACCCCGTAGCCATGCTCAAAGTTGCCTTTGGTCATGCTGTGGTAATCGCGATAGTTGCACATTGTATGCAATAGCAGGCAGCATTCCCCGTCGCCTTCCGTGTATGTGTAACGTATGTACGTGGTGTTGTGCCCGTGCTCCATCCAGACTGTTTTGAGGAGGGCGCTGTCGCCCAGGCGGAATATCGTAGTGGGTATCCCATCTCGGATTTGGAACTCTTCGATATGGACGAAACCGCCAGGGTGTATTTTGCCGTCAGGGTACTCGTTCGCGCCAAGATAGTATGTGCGGCCATCTATCTCTGCTTCTTCGTCAATGTTCGCCAGGAGCAGAGTGCGCTCACCAGGAGGCTTGAGGGCGGCTACAAGATAGCCATGATATCGCCGCGTGTTCACCCCCGCTATGGTACTTGAAGCGTAGCCGCCGATGCCGTTGCCGACCAACCACTCTTTGTTGAGCGCCTGGTCCAAATCTATGCACGCTTCTCTTGGTATAGTTATCATGGTTATTGGGCACGGTAGCCGAAGGCTGATAGTACAGTTTGCGGTTCACGCATTCCCATCACGCTCGCTGATGAAGCTGTAGATAGCGGCATGCACCTTCTCGCAATCTGTGTCTACTGTTACTATGTGATAGCCTCTGTGGAGTGCGAGCATTCGCTTGTCTTTTGAGCCGATACGGGCGTATATGTGATGTGAGCTTACGCTCGGCACTACGTGGTCATGGCGGGCGTAGATAATCAGCGCGGGCGCTTTTATTTGTGGCAAGGCTGCGCGGACGGGGCCAAGGAAATCTATGAGAGAGGCGGTGGCATCGGATGGCGAGTATGGATAACCTATGTGGCGCGCCCTCGCATCGGGGTCTTCTATATCACGGAAGGGCTTGTTGAGGTAAGGGACATAGCCTTTCAACTGGTTCAGCATAAATCCCAGCCCCGATGGCAGGTAGATAGGGGCTGACATCGAGATGATGCCCGCCAGGTCATCGCCGCGCCGCGCCGCTGTGTAGAGGGTGAGAGCGCCGCCAAGCGACAGCCCTGCCAGGTAGACCCGTTTGCATTGCGCCAGCATAATGTCCAGCGCCTCATTCACCGAGGCGTGCCAGTCGTGCCAACTCTTGCCTTGCAGATCTTCGGGCGCTGTGCCGTGCCCTGCCAGCAGCACAGCTCCGGCTGTGATGCCTCTCTCTGCCAGGTAGCGGCCCAGGGATTGCATCTCGAAAGGGGTAGATGTAAAACCATGCACCAGCAAGCAACCTACGTCACCCGCTTTGTACAGGAAAGGCTCAGCGCCCGGCATGATGGGGTACCGGGTGTCAGGTGAAAGGGGTGTGGTGACGGGTGTGCCATGCTGCGGCGCTTGTGGGTATGGCGAAATCACTACGTTTCCTCTTTTTGCGGTGTGCTACCTATATGTGAGTATCACGTCATGCGTACCGCGTGAGGCGAAAAGATACAATATCTGTAATCCTTCACGTAGTACGGATGACGCAATACACGTCCAGTCCTGGTTCGGCTGTTTACCACCCCTGACGGGGTGTGGCAACACTGCTAGCGGCGGGCCTGCGGGTTGCACTGTGGGAAGAATGTGATGCTGTCTATCTTCGAGGTCTGCCCTCTGGTTGCGTTGTTGAATGGTCGGAAATAGGGCCTGTTGCCGGTGGGCACGCAAGGCTCGCCGGGGCCTCCGCACTCGTAGCCGCCGATCACTCCCTGTCTGGTTAACCTGTTAATGTAGTCGTAGAAGGCGCTTCCCGGCGGCACGTCCTCGTAGACTTGCTGGCCCGGATCATCGTTGAGGCCTCTCGCATTTGAGACTATCTTCGAGAGTTGGCCGCGTGTGGCGTTAGCGTTTGGCCTGAAGTAAGGCTTGTTCTGGGGTGCCACGCAAGGCTCGCCGGGGCCTCCGCACTCGTAGCCACCCATGAAGCCACGGCTGGTCAGCCTCTCTATATATACGTAGAAAGTGCTGTTGGAGGGCACGTCCTGGTAGGTTACGCCTGTGGGCGTATCATCGTAGCCTGCCGAGTTGGAGACTATCTTCGAGAGCTGGCCGCGGGTAACCTGGTTGCCAGGGCGGAAGTAGCCGTCGCCGTTGCTGTCGCAAGGCTCGCCGGGGCCTCCGCACTCGTAACCGTTGATTATTCCCCGGCACGCCAGGCATTCTACATATGAGTAAAAGGTTGAACCGGGTGGTACGTCGGTGAAGCTAATCGTGCAGACGGTTGCCTGCGCTGTTGAGGTGGCAACTGTCGTCGTAGTATTAGTAGTTGTAGGCACGGCCGTGATCGTTCTGGTGTTTGTTGCGATTGTTGTTCTGGTGGCTGTAGGCGCTATGCCCGTAGCTGTAGCTGTAGCTGTAGCTGTAGCTGTAGCTGTTATGGCGATTGTTCCAGTTGAGGTAGGTGCTACGCCTGTGGCTGTAGCAGTAGCAGTAGCGGTAGAGGCTACAGCGGTGTTAGTGGAAGTCGGAGGCAGGGATGTGCTTGTAGGCACGACCGTAGCCGTTGGCAGCGATGTCGAAGTGGAGGTGGAAGTTGGGACCGGAGTGCCCGCGGGCAGGCTCCAGGCGTTCAGGCGGGTACCTGAGAGCCAGTAGACAAAGCCGTTAGAGACCACCGCGCCAGAATACGAGCCGCCACTGGCCGCTCCGGGCAGGTCACGTATGTGGCTGCCATCGGTCTCGTTGAAGATCTTGAGGGTGCCGTCGTCATTTACGAAGATGAGGCCGTTAGCGATAGCCAGGTTGCCATAGCTGCTCACGCCTATATCGGGCCAGCGATCTTGCCCCGTGGCGGGGTCAACTGCGTAGAGCCGGGCGCCACCGCCCTCGATGAATAGTGTGCCGCCGTTGCCGAAGGTAGGGTCGTAGGCAGGCATCATCCCCACGTCGGTGCCAGTCGCCCGCTGCCATATAGGGCCGGAATTGATGTCGTTCAGCACATAAGTGTAGAAGGTGCCGTCTTTATGGTTGGCTGCGACCAATGTGCGACCTTGAGCATCGTGGAAGACTATGGGTGTAGTGCCGAAGTCAAGGTCGTTGTTCAAACCCCCTTCTTGATACGATTGCAGGATCTGCAACGTCAGAGGATTAAGAGAAATCATAGCGCGGTTATAGGGGCCGTTGTAGCCGTTGTAGTCCTCGCCTGTGACGACGACGAGTGTGTTGCTCTTTGGGTCCAGGGCGGGCGAGTTCCAGATACCTGCGCCTGCCTCTCCTGCTGGGACAAAATACTGGTTGGCTACCTGTTGGCCCGTAACCTCATTGATAGCGCGTACTTCGCCACGCACTGAGGGGTCATCACAACCGGAGGCTATACCAATGTACGACATGCCATTAGCCAGGAGCGGCGATACCCAGGGGAAGCCGCTTCGCCCAACATTCATATCATTGCGCCACAGTTGGGCGCCGGTGTTCGCGTTGAGGCCATAGTATGCCGAATCTCCACCCCCCACAGAAAGAACAGTGCCGGAGATGGCTGACGTAGAACCTATATGTATACCGCCACAGCCCGTCTCCGGCCCATGTCCTACGGTTGTACTCCAAAGCGGTGCGCCGCCGTTGACTGCATCGTAGGCGAAGAAATTGTTCCCTGATGTGCCATTATTACCGATATAGACCTTGCCCCCCGCTACACTTGGCGCGCCGGAGGGAATGGTGCCGCCTCCTATGTCTACCTGCCAGCGTTGTACCATCTGGGCTACGTTGCCGCTGTTCAAGAGCGTCTCATCAGGGTTGTAGTTCGTGCGGCTCACGTCGTGGCCGTACATCGGCCAGTCACCGGGGGCAGGAGTGGCGGGTGGCTGGCTTTGCGCACTCGGTTGGAGAGCCGCCTGGACGGTTGTGCCGCCGATGCTACTGCTATCACCCGCTGCAACCTGCCCAGGCAGCAGCGTAATAACCGCCAGCAGCCCTGACGTTAGGGCAATATTTGCGCTCGAAAGCCTGAACTTCATGGTGAGACCTCCTTGCTATTTATACGACTACTCTACCATGGGGTATAGTCGTAGCGCAACAGACTTACCTCCACAAGTATACCAGGATAATCAGGCCGGATGTAACCAGGCCGAGAATGTTAGCAGATTTTACCATAAAACACTGTGTAACGGCATACCCTGTAGAGGGCGTAACTGTTCAGAGATGGGGTGGAGCAATCTTGAAGGAGTAGCTGTGGAGGCGTACCCTTACACACCCTTACGCACCCTCACCCCCAAACCCCCTCTCCCATGAAGGGAGAGGGGGCTTTATTGCTGGGGAGTATATCTCCCATGAAGGGAGAGGGGGCTTTGTGCATGCTGAAGTGCACAGGAGATACAGTTGTTCTCCCACAAGGGGAGAAGGGGGCTTTACTCCCTGGTGAGTGCACAAGGGACGCCCCTGTAACCCCGTCAGGGGCCATGTCCCTGCACCCTTACTCTGAACGCTTGTTGGAGGGCAGCCGGGCCAGTGTCTGGCGTGACTCCTACCTGCCGGGGTATTTGCTCTTGAGCTGGAAATCGCCCAACAGCGACAGAAGGACGTTGTAAGGGGGTTGGTTCTCGGAGTGGTACTCGAAGACAGCACGCTCGAAGTACTGCACAGTATATATTTTACCATCAAGGTCACTGCGCTCCTGGAACTCTTCGGAGATGGGATAGCCTTGCTGCGCCACTCCTCCATTTTGCTGCCAGTACTGCAAAAAGCTCCCTCCTACCCTCTTGCCTGTTTGGGGGAAGAGTATGCTTCCTTGCTCGCTTTGTTGAGCCGGCGCCCCTCCCTGGTACTTCTGCCTGTACCTCACTGTGCCTAGCTGAGAGAGGAGGACGTTGTAAGGGGGTTGGTTCTCAGGGTGGTACTCGAAGACAGCACGCTCGAAGTACTGCACAGTATATGTTTTACCATCAAGGTCTGACTTTTCTTGCATCAGGTCGGAGATAGGGTAGCCCTGCTGGGGCAGAGCGCCATGATTATTCCAGTAGTCCAAGAATATGCCGGTCACACTCTTGCCTGTTTGGGGGAAGAGCTTGCTTCCTGTGCCTGGCAAGGCAGGTGGCGCGCTCGTCGGCGCTGGCGTTGGTGCTGCACCGCCAGGCAAGCTCCAGGCGTTGAGGTAATTGCCGGAAAGCCAGTAGACAACGCCGTTAGAGATCGCCACGCCGCTGTTGCTTGCCCCTGAGCGCGCAGGGGTAATTGTGCGGAGGAGGCTGCCATTGCGCTCATCAAGCACTTTGAGTGCGCCTTCCTCGTTGATATAAATGACGCCATTGGCGACAGCCATATTATCCTGCCCGCCAACTCCCACATCAGGCCAGCGATCTTTGCCTGTGGCGGGGTCAACTGCGTAGAGCCTGTCTCCGCCACCCTGGATGAAGAGGGTGCCGCCATCCCCGAAGGAGGGGTCATAGGCGGGCATCATCCCTACTGTGACCCCTGTTTCGCGGGACCATATAGGCCCACCGTTGATGTTGTTGAGTACGTAGGCGTAGAAAACGCCGTCTTTGTGGTTCGCGCCGACGAGAATGCGCTTCTGGTTGTCACTGAAGACGATAGGTGTGGTGCCGAAGTCGGCGTCCTGGTTGAGGCTGCCTTGCTGGTGTGTCTGCTTTATCTCAAGGGTGCGGGAGTCGAGCGAAACTATGGCGCGATTATAAGGGCCGTTATAGCCCGCGAAGTCCTCGCCGGTAGCGACAAGGAGGGTGCCACCGTCGGGGCTGAGGGCGGGTGAGTTCCAGATGCCTCCGCCAGCCTTTCCGGCTGGGACAAAGTACTGGGTGGCCGACAAGCTGCCGCTTTGCAGGTCGAGAGCACGCACCTCACCGCGCACCGACGGGTTATCACAGCGCGAGGCCATACCTACGTAGGCTTTGCCATTCGCTATTAGGGGAGATGTCCAGGCGAAGCCGCTGCTGCCGACGTTCATGGCGCTACGCCAGAGGCGCGCTCCGGTGTTAGCGTTGAGACCGTAGTAGGCAGCATCGCCGCCGCCCACCACCAACGTTGAGCCCGATATGGCCGAAGTAGAGCCGATGCCGACGTTGAAGCAGTCGCTCTTGTAGCCTACGTTGGCGGTCCAGGCTTGTGCGCCTGTGGCCGCGTCGAAGGCGAAGAAGTTATCTCCTGAGCTACGGCTGCTGCCGACGTACACCTTGCCACTAGCTACACTCGGCGCGCCGGAAGGTGGGGTGCCGTTGCTGCCGAGCTCGGGCGACTGCCAGCGCGAGACGAGCTGGCTCACATTGCCGGCGTTGATTGTCTTTTCGGCAGGGTTGTAGTTGGTGCGGCTCCAGTCATGCCCATACATCGGCCAATCTGCGCTGTTGGAGGAAGGGCCAACCTGGGCTGTTACACCCGCAGGGAGGGTTACTCGCCCGAATCCGGGCAGCGCTGCAAGGCTCAGCAAAGTGACGACGGATAGCAACACACTCTGTGGTAGTCGCGGTTTCATATAAGATCCTCTCTATGATGACCTGTCCGGTGGTCGGATCTGCTCGAACGACATGGTGACTTACATAGTTCATTCCACTTCAAAACGGGTAAATGGCACGCTCTACATGGAGTGACATGTTAGCCATATAAAGCGAAGAGGAAAGCAACGCTACGCCCAGCAGGTGCCATGCCATCGGATTAACTTCAGGGCGCGCCCATGAGGCGGGCAAGCTCGCCTGAGGCACGCAAGCGTTCTATAGTAGCATCTACGCGGGCGGATAGTCCGGTGGCGCGAACGGGCATGGCGATAACATAAGGCTCATCTGTGAGAGGCGGTGAGATAATAGATAGAGAGCCGGAGTGGGTGCCCAGAAAGAGTTGGGCAGATAAATTGTCGGTGACAGCAGCATCTACTTCGCCCTTGAGGAGGGCGGAGAGGGCTTCTTCCGCCGACCGGTAGGTAGAGCTAAGCTGCACGCCCGCGATGCGAGAGCTTTCATGTCGCGCTTCCGTGTCGGCAGCGGAGCCAAGCTCTACACCTACTTTCTTGCCGCTCAGGTTAGCCAGAGAGGTGATGCGGGTGTCGCCGGCGCGTACAACTAGCACCTGCCCTGCCTGGTAGTAAGGGACTGAATACCTGACATCAGCCTGGCGCTCGTAGATGAAAGGCAAAGCCGATACGAGGATGTCTACTTTGTCTGCGGTGAGTGCATCGTATAGGGTATCGAGGGCGTAGGTGTGAAACTCAACTGTCACGCCGAGGTCCTTAGCGACCGCGCTTGCCAGATTAGCATCATAGCCTGTCACTTTACCACCTTTTAGCTCGTCGAATGGAGGATAGGTAGGGTCCATCCCCACTCGCAGCACGCCGCTGCTTTGTACTTGCTGTAAGTAGCGGTCAGGGGCTTGCTGCTGCCCAGCCCACACCAGCAGTGATATGAGGGCAAGGACAGCTATTATAAGCAGGTCTGTTGATATGCGACGCATCTATAGAGTTAGGAGTCGCGAATTACGAGCTACACGATGTGAAATGAGGGTCACGAGCACGCGATACAATTCAGGCACCCTACTTCCCACCTCTCGCATATTTCTGTACCTCCAGGTAGACAGCTTTAGGGATGAAGTCGGGGGTGATGAAGCTGTAGTTGTCGAAGTAGGTGTACTGGGTTCTGGGGAAGCGGGAGGCCCAGAGGCAAACGGCTTGTACCCAGGGCCAATCCTGGGCGGCTTTCTGGTAGGCACGCACAGTATATTCGACGCGCTGGTAGGGCTTGACGGCATACGACCACCTTGGGCTGTCGTTCCAGCCACCTTCGGTTATATAGATAGGCTTGCTGCCGTCGCCCCGCCGTTGCATCACCTTGTGGACCTCTTCGGTGCGCGCAAAGTTGAGCTTGGCGGGGCCTGATGGGTCGTCTGGTGGGGCAAGGAGGCCGTAGGCATGTACAGCCACAGCATCGAAGTAGGGGGCGGCTCCCGCGCTGTAAAGTTTATCGAGATAGACGAGGTCGTTGAGGGCTGTTGTGCTGCCTTCGCCCTCCAGGTTAGGGGCAAGGCCCGCGAGGATCACGATAGCTGTGGGGTCGGCGCGCTTGGCGCTGGTGTATGCGACTTTCAGCAGGTCGGTGTATGCCTGTGGGTCGGGTGTACGCTGGCCCCACTCGGCGGTGGTGTTCGGCTCGTTCCAGATGATATAGCGGGAGATGCGCCCCTTGAAGTGCTGCACAAAGGCGTAGACGAAGTTGCCGTAATCGCTGTACCGTTGGCGATCAAGGTAGCGCCAGGTCGTGCCGGAGGGCCTTGCCCAGTCAGGAACTCCATCCAGGCGCGCCAACAGGGTAATGCCGGCGGCTTGCGCGGCATCAGCTACTTCATCGGCGTGGGTCCAGTCGAAGCGGTCAGGGTCGGAGGGCTGGATGTAGGCCCAGGGAAAGAACTCGGTTGCCCAGGTCGCACCCATCTCTCGAAGCATTCTGAACTCTTGCTTGATCTTCGCCGGGTCGGGTTCGTCAGTCAGGCGTGTATGGAGGCCAATCTTCAAGTTGATAGGAACAAATGCGCCAGGAGTGGCCGAAGGGCTCGGTTCAGCTAGCGGGGCGACCACGGGATACCTGGGCAGAAAGCCTGCGGCCAGGAGTAACGCGGAGGCGAGGAGGATAAAGAAGGCGAAGGCGTGGCGTTGTGAACCACCCCTTCGCCCAAGCTCTCTGTATACCATCATCGAGGTTCAGCTCGGGCAAAGCAGCTAATACGCTCTGGCGAAGATCCAGTGTTTGTCACTCACGGCGCCGCAGAGCACGCACGGCCCGCTATCGCCCGGCTGGTCAAGGGGCATGCAGCGGTTGGTGGCTTTGGTCTCTGCCTTGATACGCTCCTCGCAGACAGGATCGCCGCACCAGAAGACGTCAACAAACTGGCGCTGCTCAATGCTGGCCTTGAGCGCGTCGTATGTTGTGGCATGCAGCGTATTGGCCTGCCGGAAGTCAAGAGCGCGGTCAAATAGCGCTTTCTGTATTTCCTCAAGTAATTCAGGCACGCGCTGAGAAAGCTCGTCCATCGAGACCGATGCTTTGGCGCGGTTATCGCGGCGGGCGAGCACCACGCTGTTGTTCTCCACGTCGCGTGGGCCTAGCTCGATGCGGAGAGGCACACCTTTTAGCTCCCACTCGTTGAACTTCCACCCCGGGCTTTTCGCCTCAGTTGCGTCTACCTTGATACGGATTCCTGCTGCCTTGAGGGCAGCGCTTGCGCGGTTCACTGCGGCCATGACCTCGGCTTTCTGCTCGTCCTTGCGCCAGATAGGTACGATCACCACCTGGTAAGGCGCGACGTGGGGTGGCAGGATCAGCCCCTGCTGGTCGCCATGCACCATTATCACTGCGCCCACGATGCGCGTGGACATGCCCCAGGATGTGGTCCAGGCGTACTGGAGCGTGTTGTTCTCATCGAGGAAGGTGATATCGTAGGCGCGGGCGAAGTGGTCGCCCAGGTTATGCGACGTGCCCGCCTGGAGCGCCTTGCCGTCGCCCATCATCGCTTCGACCGTGTAGGTACGCAGCGCGCCGGGGAACTTCTGGCTTTCGCTCTTGAGTCCTGCGATTACCGGGATAGCAAGCTCATTCTCCAGGAAGGAGCGGTAAACTTCCAGCATTTGCAAGGTACGCTCCTCGCCTTCATCGAGAGTGGCATGCGCCGTATGGCCTTCCTGCCACCAGAACTCGGTGGTACGCAGAAAGAGGCGTGGACGCTTCTCCCAGCGCATGACATTAGCCCACTGGTTGATCAGCACTGGCAGGTCGCGGTACGACTGGATCCATCGGGCGTAGATCGGCCCTATGATTGCCTCGGAAGTAGGGCGAATAGCAAGTGGTTCGGCAAGCTCTTCGTCGCCCCCGATGGTGACCCAGGCCACCTCAGGCGCGAAGCCTTCGACATGCTCGGCCTCTTTGAGGAGAAAGCTCTTAGGTATGAGCAGAGGGAAGGCAGCGTTTACCACATCGGTTTCCTTGAAACGGCGGTCCAGCTCATCGCGCGCGTTTTCCCAGACGGCGTAACCATAGGGGCGAACCGTCATACAG
The DNA here is from genome assembly GCA_027317125.1 of Chloroflexota bacterium. Lineage (GTDB taxonomy): Bacteria > Chloroflexota > Chloroflexia > QHBQ01 > JADMIH01 > JADMIH01. The sequence continues at coordinate 11,899 of DAHVFG010000074.1, forward strand.
CCGCGCACCGGGGCATCCTCTGCTAGCTCGGCGCGCATTACCACGTCGTTGTACCAGCCAGGGAAGTCGCTGGTCTTGTTCGCCAGCGATTGCCCGAAGCCCCTTGTCTCTGCCTTCTCACCGGTAGTCATAATCGTAAACCGCTCCTCCATCTATGTTGCGTCCATGTAAGCGCCAGAATGCACTCTTCTAAACACTATAGCAAAGAAAAGAGGCGAGCGTCAATCGGGCGGAGGGAGGAAGCTGACCAACTATGCATTATCGGCGGATCAACAGGTTGCCCCCCTGCCGCAAATGTCACTGCGTACCAAAACCTGGCTCTACAGCCTTTCAACGGCTGGGTAGAGGTCTGCGAGGTCAGTGATGACCACATCGGCTTCAGCGCCTTCGCAGGCCACTTTCTCCCAGGATTGCCCGTGCAATTCGGCGGTGCTCCGAGCGTGGGCCGCATACCAGATCGCCGAGAGGCCTGCTTGCTTTGCTGTATGCACATCGTATTTTGCGTGATCGCCAACGTGAACGGCTTCTTCAGGTGTGCCAGCTAAGCGTGCCACTGCCCTCTGGAAGATCGTCGGGTCCGACTTGTAGAGGCCCTCTCCTGCGCTTGTAATCACCTCGCTGAAGAAGGTGCGTAGTCCCAGCTTCTCAAGGGCAAGCTCGACGAATGGCGGGTAGCCCGCACTCGAAACAACCCCCAGCCGGCAGCCCGCAGCACGCAGCCTTTCTAGAGCGATAATAGCATTGGAGGCTACCTCTACTTGTGGAAGGCAGGCATACTCTAAATGATCAACGGCGGAGGCTATCTCCTGCTCCGGTAGCTCTATGCCTATCTCAGCCAACACCTGCGTTGCGCCTTCGACAGCGCTCAGCTCGACGCCGCTCTCACGCACGCGCTGTCGAAGCTCTTTGAAGAGGCGTAGAGCCTCGTTCAACACCTCGGAGGTAGGTTGGGGGCGGAGACCTTCCGCAGCCAGGCGCTGCAAGACAAGGGCAGGCAGGGTTCTGATCTCAAGGTCGAGCCACCCGTCGCAAGTAGCGAGAGTATTGTGGAAGTCGAATAGCACAACTTTCTTCATAAATCTCCTCTGCCCGCGACTATCTCTCCGATTGTAACACAGCGGCCATATGTCTGCTCAAAGGTGTTCCATAAATTGCTCTAAAGTTGGTGGAAAAGTGGGTTGACACGAACACCCGTTCTAAACTATAGTGTTCAAGTAATCAGAACATTAGTTCTTCTAGCTGATATGGAGGCGACAAGATGAAATCGAACTATGGTAAAGGGCTCACCTATGCAAGCGCACCGCACTGGGCAGAGGAAAACGCGCCGCGCCATCTCATCAGGCGCACAGTTCCATCCCTACTGCTGATCAACCTTCCAGAGGAAGAGGTCTTTGTAGTGGCGACCAGGGACGAATCGGACGCAATTGCCGACCCCAACTCATTCATGGGGAGGCTGCTTCGCTCGCAATGCGCACTGCTAGCCCTTCCTTACGTATCGGCGAACTAATAGGTTTGGGGCTATGGACCAGGGGCTATGGACCAGGGGCTAGCAGTTTAGGAGAGTAGATCACCAGTCCCTAATCTCTCGGTAAGAGATGTATCAGAGTTGTTTTAGAGATAGATGGAGGAATAGAGAGATGGCTTACACACGATCTAACGGTGCCAACGCTCGCGCACAAAGGTGGGACGAGGCAGACGAGAGGGGGCGCAGCCGGGGTAACTGGCTGCCGTTGGAGGCCCTTGAGGAGGAGGAACTATTCACGGCCACTCCTCAGTTGAGAGCGATGCCCGCCCCACGTCGCCAGGTCTTTGCGCCTGCACGGCCTAAAGAGGCCCCCCTCAGGCAGACAGAGCCGCAACCGTCACGGGTCACCTCTCCTCAAAGGGAGGCACGGCGTGAGAAAAGCCGCGCGCAAAGCGAACCGAGGGGCGTTCAGGCAAGAGCCGTCGGGATAGTGGCGGGTGGGCTGCTTTGCGCGCTGGTGCTCTACGGAACAGTAAGCGCCGCCGTCGAGTGGACCCAGGTCAAGCTGGACGACTTGCAGTATGGCCGTCCGCGCACCTTCCAGATGGACGCATATGTAGGGCATGGGGAAGCCGCGGGCGCGCCAACACACTTCGTGGCTATGAACTTGAACCGCCGAGTGACCGTGCTGGAACTGC
>DAHVFG010000075.1:0-13953 GCA_027317125.1 Chloroflexota bacterium
CGTCTGCCCCGATTTGTGGGAAGGCCGAGCACTCAAATCCGGTCATCCATTGGAAGTCACTACTCAATAAAAGCTCCGGGACCAGGAGTTAATAATCAGGGGTTCGAGGTTAGCAAGCGCTTCCTCGGCTCTCATTGCTCGCCGCATCAAGGCGCGGGCTGTGGGCTGGTGGTCGGGCCGTTTACTACCGGCTTGCCGTCTTTCCAGTTGAGCCGGTCTATATTCATGTACCTGTTGCTGCCCGTCATGCCGGACGCAAGAACATCCCACGAATGGTAGATGATCCAGGTCTGGTCGCCTACTTGCAGCAGCGACTGGCCTCCGGGGCCAACCACCAGCGGCTTTTGGTTCATGCGGCTGGCGAGGATGGGATTTTCGGGTGCTTGCTGGCAGGGGCCGGTAGGCGACTGGCAGGTGGCATAACCCACCGCGTACTCGAACCCGGCGTAGTTGTTGGCGGAAAAGAAAAGGTAGTAGCTGTTACCTTGCTTCCACATCGTCGGCGCTTCGACCACCCGTCCTTCCCAGGGGGCGTTGTTTTCTATCAATTGCGTGGGCTGTCCGGTCAAGCTGAGGCCATCGGAGCCAAGCTCTTGCCCCCACAAACGGGTGGGCATGCCGCAGCAGTTACCGTCGTTCTTGAAGTAGAGGTAGAGCTTATCGCCGTCTCGGAATACATTAGGGTCTATAGTGCCTCCCTGGTCGGCCTGGCAGACAAAGGCGCTGCTGTTGGTATCTTTGAACTTGGCGTCGGGCTTATCAGCAGTGGCTACGCCCACACACTGCTTGTTGGATGCTTTGTCTCGTGCCACATAGTACATAACAAACTTGCTGCCTATCTTCATTACTTCGGGCGCCCAGACAAGCGAGCCGCCAAGCTTGGCCCAGCTAGGCAGAGCGGGCATGGCATCGGTCAGTAATGTCCAGTTCACAAGATCAGAGGAGCGTGCTGCCTGTATGTTCTTGCCTGCCCCGTTGGTAGCGTACGCATAATATACACCGTTGTCCTGGAGGACAAATGGGTCGGGGAAATCATACCGCAAGACGGGGTTGGTGTAAGTCTTGCCTGAGATAGCACCCGCCGTGCTGGTGCCACCTGCTGTGCCTGTTGGCGCTGCCATAGTGCCTGTGGTGGCTGTAGTTCCGCTCATGGCTGTGGTAGCGAAAGGTGTAGACGCTACAGGCAGTGTAGAAGGCGTGGCTTGTGCGTTGGTCGTGCCTGAAGTTGTAAGCTGCGTTGCCTGGGCCTGCTGCGTAGGGGTGGCTGTGAGGCTTGCACCCCCGCACCCCGCGAGGCTCAGCAGCACAAGTGCCCCGAAGAGGTAGATGGCGACACGAGCGCTTCGGTCGTTGTGTAGTGTTGCGCCTGGCATGATCTTATCCTTGAGGTTGTGATAGAGGCTTGGCCTCACGCCTAACCCTTCAAGCCGGTAGCGGCCACGCTCTGCACTATATAGCGTTGCAGGGCTATGTAGATAATCAACACAGGCACGGCCACGATCACTGCTCCCGCCAGCATGAGGCCGTACTCGGAGCTATATGCCCCTTGCAACGTGCGTAAGCCCGGAGGCAGAGTTTGTAGCTTCGGGTCGCGCAGCACTAATAACGGCCAGAGGAAATCGTTCCAACTCCCCAGGAAGGTGAGGATTCCAAGTGTCGCGAGGGCGGGCTTGGCAAGGGGGAGGACTATCATGTAGAAAGTCTGGAATCTGTTGGCCCCGTCAATCGAGGCTGCCTCCTCTAGCTCCTTGGGTATACCTTCAAAGAATTGCCGTAAGAAGAATACCCCAAAAACGCCTGCAAGCCCGGGCAAAACCACTCCTGCCCAGTTATTCAGCAGGTGGAGGCTGGCTATTGTCAGGAAGTTGGGCACCAGAAACATCATGCCGGGGAGGAAGAGGGTGAGCAACATCAGGCCAAATAGGAGCTTGCGCCCAGGGAACTCCATCCGTGCGTAGGCGTAGGCGGCAAGCGAGTCGATAGCAAGCACCGCCGCAGTGCTCACAAGGGCGATAAAGACGCTGTTGAAGAACCAGTTGCCGATTGGGGTAGCGGGGTTACTGAACAACCTCTGGTAGTTGTCGAGTGTGAAAGTGCGCGGTATCCACTCAATATCCTGAGTGAACCATTGCGATTTGGGCTTGAGGGAAGTGGATAACATCCAGAGGAGGGGCAGGACAACCAGCGCAGCTATCAGCACCATCAGCAGGTACGCCGGGAGGAGCCTCACTATCTTACGTAGCATTCTGCCCTCGTTGGGGTCAGGAGCTTTCGTCCCGGTATTCGGTCTGGCTGTAGTTACGGCCATAGAGTTGCTCCTTTCTAAACAAAAGCTGTAACTGTGTTGCTTGTTGCTATGCCGCTTGCGCGTACTGCCCCGCGCTGCTGCGCGAGCCGCCGTGCGAGATAAAGTCAACCGTTTTCGCGCTGGCGGAAAATCTTGAAGTTAAGATATGAAACAACGACCATGATCATCGCCACGACGAAGGACATGGCCGCGGCACTCCCCTGCAAAGGGCGAACGAAACCCTGGATGTATATGCGGTACATAACAGGCGTGGTGGCGTTAGTGCCATCGGGCTGTGGCGGGCCGCCACCTGTCATCAGGAAAGGCTGGCCGAAGAGGTTGAATGAGGCAATAATGGTGATTGTCACCACGAAGAGGAGCACCGGGCGCAGCATGGGCAGGGTTACGCGTGAGAAGGTCTGCCAGGGTGATGCGCCATCCAGGGAGGCTGCCTCGTAAAGCTGGTCAGGTATGTCCTGCAAGGCCGCCAGCAAAATGATCATATTGAAGCCGATAGTCCACCAGACGGTGGCGATCAGTATCGCGATCCAGGCCCATGGCAAGCTGGAGAGCCAGCGCGGCGTGATCATCCCCAGGTCTTTCAGGTAATAGTTGATCAGGCCGCCTGAGCTTTGAAAGATCCACCACCAGAGCAAGCCGACCACCGACACTGAAAGCACCCAGGGCGCGAAGTAGATTGCCCTGAATATATTGCGCCCGGGTATTTTCACGTTGAGCAACACCGCCAGCAGCAGCGGGATGATTACAAGCGCCGGTACGCTTATCACCACGAAAATAGCGGTGTTCTTTAGCGAGTCCCAAAACTCGCTAAAGATCAATGTACCGGGCACAAAGAGGTCAATGTAGTTTTGCAGCCCTATGAATTTGTTCTGTTGAGGCCGCAGGTAATCATACTGCTGCAAGCTGATCAAGATGCCGTTGATGAAAGGCCACAGTATGAACCCGGCGAAAAAGATCAGATGAGGCAAGATAAAGAGATATGGTGTCCAGCTAAACTTGCGCCTGACAGTTGTGGTCCGCGCGGCTTCAAGAGTTGTCTCCGCAGTCCTGATTGCCATATACAGCCACCTTTCTGACAAGAACGAATTACGAATGGGATGCATCCCATTCGTAATTCGTAATTCACAATTACCTACGGTTGTTTGGGTGCACTACCGTAGTTCGTCTTGTTCTGGGTCAGGATGGTGTTAGCCTGATCCGCCGCAGTATCGAGGGCCTTCTTGATGTCGGTCTGGGTGCCTGCGATAACCGCGCCGACCTGGGTACCCAGGGGGGCGAAAGCATCACCGATACCAGGAATAGCGGGCGGGAAGACGGGATTAGCAACAGACGGGCCAATGTTGGCCTGCGGTAGAGCCTGGAAAGCGGCGCTTGCGCGTGCCTTGTTGTTGGCCGGGATGTTGCCGCCCTTTGCCCAATCAACCGAGTGATCGATCAGGTATTTGTAAAACATTGCGCCAACGGTATCCTTGCACGCATCAGGGTTCTTGGTGTAGGTGAAGGTCAGGAGCGGGCCGCCTGCCCACACTGCGGGCTGAGTGCCGATCTGCGGCACCGGGGCTGCCTTGCCTGTGAAGGAGACCGCAGAACCCGTGACGCTGGATAGCTGCCAGATGCCGTTCCAGATCATACCAACTGTGCCGGCTTTGAAGGCGTTGAGGTCGGCATCTACTTCCAGGTTCTTCTGGCCGTAGTTGGCGGACGCCTGTTGCATCCATGTAAGGGCCTGCACGCCCGCGTCGCTGTTCCAGGTAGCCTTAGAGCCGTCAGAGTTGAACTCTGTGCCGCCGTACTGGTGGAGTAACGTTTGGAAGATCTGCTGCACAGGGAAGCCGGTGGTGAGGAGGAAGCCATTCTTGCCGTTGGCGGTCATCGCCTTGGCGGCTGCCTCGAAGCTGGCCTTGTCGGTGGGCGGAGCGCTGATCCCTGCCGCCTTGAGCATATCTTCATTGTAGTACATAGTCATCGCCACAAAGCTCAAAGGGATAGCGTACTGCTTGCCTGCCACAGTGCCTGCGCCCCAGGCTACCGCCGGGTAGTCAGCAGCTGTCACACCGATCCCGCTCATCGCGGCGTCGGGGATAGGACGAATTACGTTGCGGAACGCCTGCGTAGCAACCTGGTCCTCGTTGATTATAGCGATGTCAGGTAACGTATTCGAGGCGGCCGCAGTGCCAAGCTGGGTGTTGTAATCGGTGAACGAGCCGGTGGTTATATTCACCTTGACGTTAGGGTTCTCTTTGTTGAAGCTGTCAGTCAAGGCGGTCATGGCCTGGCCGTCGGGGCCGCTCAGCGGGGTCCAATAGCTGATTGAGGTATTGGCACAGTTACCGGGCAGAGTAATTGGGCCGCCCGAAGTAAAGCCGCCTGTAGCGCCGCCGGTAGTTGTGGTGCCTGTCATTACACCTGATGTGGAGGTGCCTGTCATTACACCCGACATGGTTGGGGTCATGCCACCGGAGGCGTTAGTAGTGGCAGTTCCCATCATCTCACCGCTGGTGGCGGTGCCTGTCATTACACCTGTGCCGGTGGTTGCTGTGCTCATTTCACCTGTAGAGATCGTGCCTGTCATCACGCCGCCGCCTGTAGTGGGGGTTTCGGCGGTTGTGCCACCTGTGCTTGTGGTGGGTGTGGCGCTATTGCCGCAGGCCGCCAGCGACGGTATAAGCATGCTCATCAGCATAACGATGCCTGCTGTTCTTTTGAGTTTGTACAACATTTGGAATGTTCCTCCTTTGATACCTTCCATTTATCTCAGAGATAATTTGCAGTGTTTGCTAATTGAGCTACGATTCTGCTCACCTCCTTTCGTTCGACCGGAGAGCCAGCTCTTCAGGCTCTCAGCCGGGGCGCTAATTACGTCCTCTTCTCAGGGCGCAGGCCAGGGGTATATTCAAGGCGGAGAACCAGGTCCTGAGGGTAGTTGCCGAACGACTTGCCAAAGAGGTTCATACCACCCACGTGGAGTGCATCAGCTTGTACCCCAAGGCGGATTGTAATCACCCGCTGCTCTTCAACAGCAAGGTCACGAATCACTGTCTGAGAGAGGCTGTGACCATCTATGAAAGAGCCTTCGCTGTTTACCATCCATCGCTTGAGCAGCCCGTATTGCGAGTCGCTGCTATCCCACCAGGGAGGCGTAAGCTGGCCCCGCTGCCGCCCGAAGTCGGCTGGCGAGGTCCAGGTGCCTACCTCCTGGCCGTTGATCCAGAGGGTAATGTCAGAAGGCCAGTCGTTGTTGTGCAGTGGCGCTTCCGAGCAGATCTCCATGCTCACCACAAGGCCCGTCAGCCTGGCGCTAGGGGGCAACCTGTTTGGGAAGCTATACTCGACGTAGCCGCTGTGGAACCATATAAGCCCAGCGTGGACCCGTTCAGGCTCATAAAAGCTGAGTGGATCATCAAAATAGCCGATCACGGAGGTCTCGCAGGCAATGCCACAGGTGGGTGTCACGTCGAAGCCTGTATAAGCGCCGATAGGCATGGCGACCTCAACAGAGCTGTCAACAACAGAGGGGAAGCAGGGGAGTTCAATGACCAGGCTGTCGTAGCTGCGGGTGCAGACTTTCTGTAAACCGTGGCTGGCAGGCTGGAGGTCAGTGTGCAGGAAGTTGGCGTCCTCCAGGAGCTTGATTTGCGCGGCGGCAGTAGAGGGAGCCATGTTGAGAGCATGCGCCACTTCGTTCACCGAACGCTCGCCTTCGGAGAGGTACTGCATGATCCGTAAGCGCGGCAGCGAAGCCAGCGCTTTCAGCGCAGTAACTACCTTATCGTCAGGAGCTCCTGCTTCCAGATGAAGTGTTTTGCCGTGCAACATCGCACATTCCCCTTCTCCGACTCGCTGAGAAGACCTTGACAAACTTTCTTTGAAGCAACAAAATATGAATTGCTACCGGAAATTATGAGAGAAAGCAGGTAGATTATAAGCCAGCAATTGTAGGCTGTCAATGGTCAATGATAGCTGAAGGCTGTTGCCTCCTGCGAAGACTGGCTAAAGACGGGCCTCTAGCACCCGAAAGGCGAATCAAATGCGGCAACATCGCTCACTCAACGGCCTGTGGCAATTCCAGATTGATCCCGAAGGATCTCTGTCAGTCGCTTCACTCTTCCCCGAAGTAGAGATTCCGGTGCCTATGCCCTGGCAGGCCGCCCTCCCCGATATGCGGGCCTACAGCGGCTATGCCTGGTACCGCCGGTATGTAGATTTAGAGGATGAGTGGCTGTCGGGAGAGCTTATACTGAGCTTCGGCGCTGTTGATTACTGGTGTCAGGTATTCGTCAATGGGCGTCTGGCCGGAGAGCATGAAGGTGGCTATACAGCTTTCAGCATGCCGATTCGCTCTTACGTGCAGCCTGGCCGCAACGAGATCGCCGTTCGGGTATATGATTCTGCCCAAGCGAGTATCATCATACCAAGATGGCCCTCATACCCTCCCTCTGCAAACTCTGACGAGCCGCCTTTCGACGCTAACAACATACCTCACGGCAAGCAGGAGTGGTATGTTAATGTGGGTGGTATCTGGCAAGGCGTAAGCCTTACTGCCGTGCCTCTTGCCTACATAGAGCATCTCAAGGTTACTCCTGATATTCACAACGGCATAGCCCATATTGTTCTTCACCTGGCGGAGAGCAGGCAATTATCTACCCCAAACGGCACAATCCGTGCCACAGTTGCCTCTCCCGACGGCACTGAGTGGGGAGGGGCGTTTCCTGTGGTCCCGGAACAGAACCTCTACGAGATGGATATAGAGGTGGGCGAAGCAAGGCTCTGGGCTTTAGATGACCCCTACCTGTACACAGCCACTGCTCTCCTGGAAACGCCTCAGGGCAAAGACGAGCTAAGCGCCCGCTTCGGTTTCCGCGAAATCTCAACAAGCGAGGGGCGCATACTGCTCAACGGCGAACCTATCTATCTCCTCTCCGCCCTCGACCAGGACCTTTACCCTGACACCATTTATACAGTTCCATCAGAGACGTACCTGCGCGAGGAGTTCAGAAAGGCCAAAGAACTCGGCTTCAATAATCTACGCTGCCACATCAAGCCCCCCGATCCTCTATACCTTGAGCTGGCTGATGAGATGGGGCTGCTAGTGTGGGCCGAAATCCCCTCGTGGCGCACCTTCTACCCCAAAGGCACCCTGCACGCCGAGCAATTAGAGTTGACTGACGGTATCAAGGCGCGAGTTGAGCAAACCCTGAGAGAGATGATATATCGTGATTATAATCACCCTTCGCTGATCATCTGGACGATAGTAAACGAAGACTGGGGGCCCGCGCTCGCCCTGCAAGCGTCTGATCGGGCGTGGCTGGTGGGGATGTACGAACTATGCAAAGAGCTTGATCCCACGCGGCTGGTGGTTGACAACTCGGCTTGCCCGCAGCCGTGGGGGCCGAATGTTCACGTGAAAAGCGACCTGGACGACTTCCACATTTATGCCAATATACCTGATGGGGCGAGGAGCTTCACGCAGACGATAGAGCAGTTCGATTTGAGGCCGCTATGGACCTATTCCAGTCACGGCGACTCGCAGCGCACCGGGCGCGAACCCCTTGTGTTGTCAGAGTTCGGCAACTGGGGTCTGCCTTCGCTTCGAGCTTTGGGCAAGGAGAGGGAGGGCGAGCCGCACTGGTTCAATGTTGGCCCCTGGTGGTCGCCCTGGGAGGGGGAGGCGGGCTGGCCGAGCGGCGTGGAGGAACGATTTCATAAGCTGGGGCTTGATAAGATTTGGGGCAGTTACGAGCAATTTGCTACAGCCACACAGTGGCATCAGTTCGCCGCACTGAAGTTTGAAATCGAAGCACTGAGAAGGCAACCTGCTATTATGGGCTACGTCATAACGGAGTTAGCGGACGCCTACTGGGAAAGCAACGGCCTCCTGGACTTCGAGCGCAACCCCAAAGCTTACTTCGACATTTTCTCATCTATCAATGCCCCCGACATGATCTGCTCACAAAGTGAGCGTTACTCATACTGGGATGACCAGCGCCTGCATGTACGACCACATCTTGCACACTTCAGCAGGGCAGAGTGGCGGGGCGCGCAGCTAGCCTGGTCTATTGAAGGGACAGAGCTGGGCGGACACTGTGCTGTGCCTCCTCTACAGCGAGCTGAGGTAGAGGCGCTGGAGCTACAGGCGTGGCCCTTGCCTAAAGTTGAAGGCCCGCAAATGGTGCAGGTAAAGCTCGCCCTCGACAACAAGGGAAAGAGATTGGCGCGCAACACCCTGGACGTGCTGGTGATGCCCGCAAGCGCGCGTCAGCACAGCTACAAGGGAGAGGTGGCGGTAATCACGCGGCACAACCGAGTGCGCGCCACTCCAACAGGTGGGCCGAACCCAACAGTGGACCTGGAGGCTGCGCCGCAGAGCGATGCGCCGGTGATAGAGGAGGCGGCGCCGCGCGGCTCGGCAGCCGAGGGCAGAGTGGGCCTCGATCTGGTGAGCACTATCAGCATGCTGGGTTACCAGGCGGCGCGCCATATCACACCGCAGACAGGGTTGGCAGTAACCAACTACCCGAACGCCGATCTGCTACAATGGGTGCGCGGCGGGGGCGACCTCTTATTCCTGAGCCAGGGCACCAGTCCATTCTTCTGGGTACAGGGTAGGGGCGCTGCTTACGGGGGCAACTGGATCACCAGCTTCAGTTGGCTGCGACCGCAGCTTCACCGCAGGCTAAAAGCCCCTAACCCACTCAGCATGCCTTTCATACACGTAATGCCCCAGCGCACAATCCTGGGGCTGCCCGTAGAAGACCGAGCAGTGCAGGAAGACTTCCTTTCGGGCATGGTGTCGGGGTGGGTGCGCCACCCGGCTGTGCACACAGTGCAGTTCCGCTATGGCAAGGGCCGTGTGATCATGACCACCTTCGCGCTCGAAGAGAACCTGCACCAGGATCCCGTCGCAACTGCGCTATTTCACGACCTGGTAGACCACCTCACCTCAGACGCCTGCCAGCCCACGCTCACAGCCAATCTTTCCTGAGCCAGGCCGTTCCGCAAAAAGTAAAAGGAGCCGGACTTTAGCGTGACGCCGGCAGACCTTCCAGTAGAGGAATGGATGTGCAAAACTCCGGCGACAAGCTATTGACAAGGGGAGCAAGGGGCAGTATACTAAGGCTACTTCGAGATTACAACTTCGGTTGTAGGATCGAAGCAACAGGAACCCAGACGGTCCTCACGGATTGTTTGGGTTTTCTGTTTGTTTGCTTTCATCTACTTACAGACAAGGGCGACTGCACAGTCCCTTACAGTAACTCGCTGTGGTCGAGGGGCACGGTGAAATAGAAGGTGCTGCCTTTCCCTTCGCTCGACTCGAACCAGATGCGGCCACCGTGGCGGTTAATAATCTCCCGCGCAATGAACAGGCCGAGACCGAAGCCACTGCGCGCATTTGCGCCTGCATTGGTTGCACGGTAGAAGCGCTCGAACACCATTGCATGCTGACCGGCTGGTATTCCCATTCCTTCATCGTGTACAGCAACCAACGCCTCATCGCCCGATGCTGCTGCGCTGATTTTGACGGTATGGCTTCCATTTGAGTATTTGACAGCGTTGTCCAGCAGGTTAGTCACAACTTCCTCTATACGGTGTCTGTCGGCGTTAACAAAGAGGTGGCTGGGGGTAATATCGAGGTTAAATGTGAAACCCGGCGTGATTAGCTCTATGCTGCCGGTGACATTCTCCACCACTTCGCATAACTCAAAGCGCCGTGGGTGGAATGGCAAGCTGCCATTTTGCACGCGAGACACATCAAGCAGCTCATTGACGAGCCGCGCCAACCTGTCGGATTGCTGCTCTATGTTGGTGAGGGCATGTGCCAGCCGCTTATCGCCTGCGGCATCGGCGGTACGCTGGGCCAGTTGAGCAAAGCCTTTGATCGAGGTGACAGGTGTCCTAAGCTCATGCGAAGCGAGAGCGATAAACTCATCCTTCTGCTGGTCCAGCTTGTGTCGCTCTGTAACATGCATTACACCCACAGGTAGCTGCTCTATGAGACGTTTCAACCTGGCGCACTCAGCTTCGGCGTTGGCAGAGCCGGTGCGTGCATCTTCCATGCGCCGTTCGCGCTGGATAGCGCAAAGGATGCGAAGCCTCAATGAGGTAGCGTTTATCTCACCTCGGAGAATGTAATCCTGCGCGCCTGCTTCGGTAGCCGCCACCGCAAGCCCCAGGCTCTCTATATCGCTAACGACCACCAGCGCCGCTTTCGAAGCCGCAGAGCTAAGGCCGCCAAGCCCCTTATGAATGGCATCTGCATCGTGCGCCGCATCCAGGATTACTGCGTCAAAGCACTTTTGGGATAGCTCATTGCTTGCCTCCCCAGCTTCTTTCGTGTGGATTACATCAAAGGGTGGCGTGTGGCTCTCACGTAGTAGCCCAGTGAGGAGCGAGACGGTATCTTCTCGCTTGGAGATGAGGAGGAGGTTAAGCTGCTCGCTACGGGCGGGTTGGCGGTGCAACAGAGCTTTGTCTGTGGAGAGGGATTCAGGCGGAGCTCCAGGCCGCCACTCCAAAGGCTCTTCATCTTGCGCTGAGTTGTTAGCAAAGGTCATTACCTTACTCACCCTCCAGGTCTGAACTGCTAATGGTTATGAAGTGAGACCGCCAGGTAAGGCAGCATACGCAAGTTGCTGCCTTATGCTTGAAAAGGCGTATCAGAGGACCTTTGTAAGCGCCCAGAGGCCCAAACCCACATAAGAAGTCATGCTGTAACTGGGAAAGCCGAGCCTTTTTGCCGTTGCCGTCGTGGTAAGATATCTCAGGCAGTATATCAGATAGCGCACAAGTTAGGTATCGCTTATTGGAATAGAAGAGGTGATCATATGGCACAAGTATTGCTTCAGAGTACTCCAGCAATGTGCTTAGGGCGCGCAGAAGATATCGCCTGAGGCGCAGGCCACGACGAAAGGAGATATAAGAGATGGACTTTGGAAACATCATCAGGCAATTTACAGGCGGCAATGCGCCTGCTGGCGCACCGCCCCAGCTAGGGCAATGGATACAGAACTACCAGTCAGGCAACACCGCTCAGGTGCCGCACGACCAGGTTGGCCAGGCTTACAGCCAGTGGGCGCAGCAAGCTAGCCCGCAGCAAGTGCAGGAGGCTACCAACTACGGTTACCAGCAAGTGCCGCCTCAGCAGCTGCCTGCTGTGGGCAACAGCTTTCTCAATATGTTCCAGCAGCATGGGCTTAATCCGCAGGACGCAGGTGTACAGACCACCAATCCTCAGCAGATGAGTCCGCAAGATGTAGCCCGTATGCATACCTACGCGCAGCAGCAGCAGCCCGACGCACTCAAGAAGCTCTTCCAGCCGGGTGGAACGCTGAGCAACCCACTGGTAGGTCTCGCGGCAGCGGGCGCTCTAGCCTACGGCATCAGCAAGATGGGTCCCCGCTAGGCAAGCTCTCAGTCCTTTTTGTGAGAAGGGAAAGAAGATAATAAAGACCAGTAACTTCGTTACGGGGAGTTACTGGCTTCTTTTCGAGAAGAAAAGGCCACTCCCCGCGTGTGGGGAGTGGCTGGATGTTGCTTTAGTCTGACTGTGTGCCTCCATTCCCACAATGTTACCAGTATCTATCTTCCAGCGGATCGGCTGGCGAGCGGGGCAGGCGGGGCGGGTGGATGGTATTAAGATAACTTTGTAGAATTACCGCGGCGGCAACGGCGTCTATTTGCTGGCGCACCTTTTTCGGTGGCAGGCCGGCGTCGTGGAGTATGCGTTGAGCTTCGACTGTTGTAAGGCGCTCATCGCAATACTCCACTGGCAAGCCCGAAAGACGAGTGAGCATATCCCCAAATTTGCGCACGCGCCCTGACATTATGCCCGCGTCACCGCTCATGTGAATAGGGTCGCCTATCACTATTAGCTCGGCCTCCATCTCGCGGGCAATTGAGGTTATCTTTTCCACGTCTATATTGAGAGAGACTGCCTGTACAGTTTCTACAGGCCGCGCTACCAGACCCAGCGGGTCGCTTACCGCCACACCGATGCGCCGCTTGCCCAGGTCGAGGCCAAGTGTTCTCATGGCTAAAGCCTGGCTAGCCCAGCTACGAATCGGCTATCAGCTTTTGTTGCGCTCATCGATACCATCTCCGGCAGGGTCAAAGCCATGCCACGCTATCTCTCCGGCACCCGCAAAGCGCTGTGCCATAACCTGTAGAGCTTGAGGGTTGTTGTCAGCCAGTATGAAGCGTCTGTCGAGCAAGAGGCAGGCGGCGCCCGTTGTGCCGCTGCCCGCGAAAAAATCAAGCACCAGGTTGCCGGGGTTAGATGAGGCGGCGATTATCCGCTTCATGATGCCGATAGGCTTCTGCGTAGGATAGCCTGTGCGCTCCTTGCTATTGGTGGGCACTATGGTGACGAACCATGTGTCGGTGGGCAGTTTACCGCGAGCGGCCTTCTCAGGACCAACCAGGCCGGGAGCCATATACGGTATGCGCTCAACGGCCTCGGCGTTGAAAGTGTAGTTGCTCGGGTCTTTGGCGTAAAGCAGTATGTTGTCGTGCTTGGGCGGCCATTTCTTGCGAGTACGCGCCCCATAGTCGTAAGCCCAGATCACTTCATTGAGAAAGCACTCCCTACCGAAGATGGCATCGAGCAGAACCTTGCAGTAATGGACTTCCCTGTAATCTATATGGAAGTAGAGGGTGCCGTGCGGAGCCAGAACCCTGTATGCTTCGCGCAGGCGCGGCTCAAGGAAGCAGAGGTAATCGTCAAATGCGTCGGCATACTGGCGGGAAGCAAGCTGCACAGTCTGATAGCGGCGGCCCCCAAAACCTGTGCGGTCCCCCGTATCCGAGCGTGAGGTTTGGAGACGTGTCTGTTTTTGTATTTTGCCCGTATTGAATGGCGGGTCAATATAAATGAGGTTTACCAGGCCGGACTCTAGCCCGCTCAGGATGGAAAGGTTGTCTCCCATGTAAATGTTGTTCAGCATAGTTGGTCTGGCAACTTACACCTTCCTCATAACCAAAATCCGCTCAAATTTAGTCGTTTGCGTCTGCCGCCGTGAGCGACGCTCATCAGGTATCAAATCGTCGTAGATCGTTTCAGTCGTGAACCCGCCTACTTCTATAGCCAAGTTAGCCAGTATCTCAGCTGTGTGATGTGTTTGCCCGGATTTTTCCACGTCGCCAAGCACGAGTACGCAGCACGCCTTGGGCTTAAGGAGTCTATGCATCTCTTTCAGACAAGAAGCCATCTGCGGCAGGTATACTTTACTATTTGCTGTCAACGCCTTATCTAATTCCTTCCACTCTTCGCATCCTAAAAACCATAGTCTCAGTCTATTATCACGAGCGTAGTCCAATGCACCAAAATAGGGCGGACTTGAGATAATCGCATCCACAGCTTGATTCGGGATCGGCAAGCACATAGCATTTGTTTTCAGCACCTCATAGCTTCGATGCTCCCAATTTGCAGGTAGGAAGTGCCTGCGATATGCGCGCTTGACTTTCTCCAATAGTCTGGGACGCAAACCCCGAAAAGTATACATATCGGGGAACTGCTCAGGAGGATATTTGCTTTTACGAAGATAAGGAACCAGATGACTCGCAGGATATGAAAGGAAGCCGGGGCGAACGTGGTGAAGAATACCCAGCAGGCAAGCTGTAAGAAAGTAATCTTGTTGTTCCTTGAGTAT
>DAHVFG010000076.1:0-13484 GCA_027317125.1 Chloroflexota bacterium
CTTCCGTATGGATGTGATAGCGACCTTCCGGGTCTGCGCTGGTTATTCGCACACCCAGTCCCTGCTCTGAAAGCACCTCTACGTGGGACTCCATGTCGTGCCGCTCATCGTGGAAGAAGGTCTCGCCGTCTGTAACCATGTACTGCAGGTCGCGAATCTGGGGCTTGTCTATAGTCGGGTAGTAGATTTCGTTCAGCACGCCACGAGCCAGGGTGTACCAGACGCGGCTTGAGCTCGAATAGGCGGTGCCCATCGCGTCCTTGACGCTCCTCGTCCAGTGAGGCTCGATCCCCGGCCCACCCGGAGCGGGGCGTTCGCACTCTCCTCCGCTAGCTCCATCGATCATGACCACGCCGCTCATATCGGCACCCCAAACTTGTAACGGAGGAAGAGATGGCTTGCGGCCCGTCTGATCCCTACCAGCGTTCCCCATGCCGGATGCTCCGGGGCCAAACTCCGTCCGGCAACCAGCCCCGGGCGCTCCGTCTTGCCATCCCGACCCACAACCTGCGGAGAGAGGGTCAGGAACATCTCGTCCAGGCAGCCTTCGGCAAAAAAGCTTGCCATCAAGTGAGGACCACCCTCGACCAGCACAAGACCGCCATAGCCTGTGCGGGTAATCGCCTCGAGAACTGCTCTGGCTGTGAGAGGGCCGGCGCTCTGCACCGTGTCTACCCGCACCGCCTCATGCATAGCCTGTTTGCCAATGTCGCCCATCTCGCGCAGCTTGCCCGGCTGCGTGATGCGGCGCGAGCCTTCCTCGGTCGTGACAACCAGCGCGGGCACCTCACCGCCGAGAATCGACAAGTTGGGGCCGAGATCGCCGCTGCCGCTGACTACAACGTTCAGAGGCACTCTGGCCTTTCCCAGAGTAGCCCGGAGTTTCCGGTAAGACCCCTCCATCGAAGGGAAAACGTGCTCAGGGGTCAGGACGAGGGCGGGCGATGTTCGTACGGTTCCGGCCCCTGAGACCACGGCATCGGCAGCAGCCCGCAAGAGGCCCATGAGCAGCCGGTCGTGCATGTTAGAACCGCTGATCTCCTTGCCACCCGCCTGGCCCGGAACACCCAGAGATACGACGCCGTCCAGCGAAGTTACCAGGTTGCCGATGACGTATGGTCGCTCGCGGAGGGTGGGGAAACGTAAGGAGCCATAGATATCTTCCAGCTCGGCAGGTAACGGAAGCTCCGGCCCTTCGCTGACGTCATATAACGTCTCGAATGGGGAGAGGAGATCCTCGCGCCCTGGCCTGTTGACACCCGACCTTGCTGACGTTGCAGACGTTGCTGATGTTGCAGACGTTGCTGATGTTGTTGCGGTTACCACATGGCCTCCTATCGCTGCAGGCCACAGGCGGTGAAAAACTCCGACCTGAGGGCAGGATTATCGTCATAAGCGCCCCGCCAGAAGGTGGTTCTCGTAAGCGGTGACGTCTCGTGCACCCCCCGCATCTGCATGCACATGTGGTGGGCTTCCAGGTAGACGGCCACCCCGTGCGGCTCAAGCATCGTATTGAGCGTATCGGCTATCTGCTGGCCCATGCGCTCCTGCACGGTGAAGCGTCGGGCAAACAGGCGCACCAGGCGCGTTAGCTTCGATATGCCGATTATGCCTTCGTGCGCTATGTAGCCAACGTATGCCTTGCCGTAGAAGGGGAGGGCGTGGTGCTCGCACAGGGCGTAGAACTCTATCGGCCCCTCGATCACCTGGCTCAGGCGGCAGTCGGGACCTCCACGGCACTCGTTGTGGAACACCTTGAGTAGCTTGGGATCGCCGTCGTACCCGTTGGTCGCTTCGTACAGCCCCTTGATGAAGCGGGCGGGCGTATCCTCGGTGGAGGGGGTGTTTACGTCCATACCGAAAGCGGTGAAGATTTCGGCGGCGTAGCCCTCGAACCTGCGCAGCTGTTCGTCCGACAGGCGGCGCTTGTGCAGGTCCATGCTGGTTACGAAGTCTTCTGTGAGCTCTTCTTCGTAGTCCATGTCGAGTATCATTTGGCACCTACTTTGGCAACTACTCCGGCTGCGGCAGTTACGCCAGCGACGACGGGCAGTCTGCCATAAAGAGCTTCTGCTGTGAACGGACCCTGCTCCGAAATAAGGCGGCGCGCTGCTTCTACCTGGCCCCACACGTTCCAAAGGAGCACGCCTCTCACCCTGCCGTCGCGCAGATAGTAGATAACGCCTTCCTTGTACGGCTCTTTCCAATCTGTCACCATTTCGAGGCGCGAATCAAGCTCTCCAACCGCTTCGTAGCCCAGGTCGAACATATCGGAGTAGAAGAAGGGCGTGTGTCGGTATAGCTCCGGAGCGGACTGCAGCGCTGAAGCCGCCATAGAGCGCCCGGCTGCTTTACCCATGCTGTTGGCGTTGTCTTCGTGCTCGACCCGGCGGCGCTCTCCCAGGGTATAGTCGGGGTAAGAGGCAACATCGCCCGCGGCGTAGATGTTCGGGTCGCTTGTTCGGAGGTGCTCGCCCACCACTATGCCGTTGTCAATCCGCAGCCCCGCGGCCTCGGCAAGACCTATATTCACCACGATGCCGATGCCCGCTACCACGCTGTCGACAGATATCACCTTCCCGCTCTCCAGCTGTAGTTTGAGCGCGACCCCCGTTCCGGGTGCGCCGTCCGCCTTATCCATCGGATCCAGCGAGACGGCCCGCTCGCCGGTAAGCACCTTAACGCCCCTTCGTTCGTAATAGCTGTTCAAGTAGCTAACGACGTCAGGCGGATAGATGCGCTCCCCGATGCCCTGCTCGGGCATTATCATGGTCACTTCTTTGCCGTTCATTGCCAGGGCAGCAGCGATCTCAGAACCGATAAACCCACCCCCTATCACGGCGAAGCGCTGCTTGGTTTCTGTGAGCGCTTTTAGATGCCTGTAGTCGTCGAGCGAGCGGAAATAGATTATCCGGTCACCGCCGAAGGGCAAGCGTCTTGGGGTGCCCCCCGTGGCGAGCAGCAGTTTTTCGTATGTGTATGACGTGCCCTCTTCATCGACCGCGTACTTTTCCGTGGGATGGATGGATTGAATTGTATGCCCCAGGTGCATTTGTACGCCGCCCACTCCATCCGTGCTCATGCCCTTCCACACCGTTTCTATGGGCTTGCCCTGCCACAGCTTCTTGGAGAGAGGTGGGCGCTTATAGGGTGGGTCAGCTTCGTTGCCGACCAGGCCAATCGAGCCGTCGGCGTCTATCTCGCGTATGCCTTTTATGGCAGCGGCGGCGGTCATCCCACCGCCTATGATCAGATATTTATAACCGGGCATCTTTATCTCCTTTAACTATATTTATGCTTGTGTTTGCCAAATCCCGTACTTTACTTCTCCCCGGTCTCGTGACGCACCGGGATGTCCTCTCCGCTGAAAGGGTTCAGGTGGGGACGGTGAGCGCGGAGCGCATCTGCTCCAGCCAGCCTCCCGCCAACCCGCCACTGCTCAGCGTGGAAAGCACCTTGGCCGCCTGTGTACTTAGCATGGCGGGCAGCCGCTCTCCCAGGTCTGATACCAGAGTTGCCAGGGCTATGCTGTTGCGCACATACCACCCACCAAGCTCTACAAGCATTCGGTGTGTGGTACGGATTGCGTATGCCTCCCGGTCATTCTCGTCGATAGTGGTAGAGTGGTTCTCGTGGTTATCTATCTCTCCGGCGAGCATCTCTTTGCCGTCGATAGCAACAATGAGCCAGCGGCTCTCTTCCTCGGGCGAGAGACGGTAGCGGTGTATATTTCCCTGGCAGTTCCCGCACTCCTGCACGCACCCTGCAAGACATAGCGTGGTCACGGACACCTCCCGCTCCTTTGCCTTTGAGAGGTTGTCGGATAGCGCTCTCGACTCTTGCGGCCACACAGCCATCACTATTTCACGCTCAGCCTCGCCTACCAGTGTGCGGGCATGATCTATCACCGAGCGATAGCCCTCCACATTCCACGAGTAATCGTCTTTGGTGACTTCTCCCTGGTCAAGCAGAGCCTTTTCAGCAGCGGTAAGGTCGTCGTTGAACCTGCCGGCCAGCCTGGGCATGAGCTGAGAAGTGGGCACTGCCGAGTAATGAGCGCCGGAGGGAGTATCTACTCTCACCACTGCCCCTCGCTCCTCAAGCCTGGGCAGCACATCGTAAACGTTGGCCCTGGGTATGCCTGAGACTTTGGCAAGCTCGTAACCGGTCAGTTCCCCGCCTCGCAGGAGGCCGATATAAGCTCTCGCTTCGTAATCACCGAACCCTAACCTTTGGAGCAGTTGCACTGTATCTTTGTCTTTCATGGGGGATCATCCTTAGTAGTAGCTATTACTACTACTATATACTCCACCCCGTTACATTTGTCAATTCCCCACCCAGGTTTCACCATATGCATGTTCACTCAGCGTTCCAGTCGTTGCTTCGGTGAGGATCTCGGTACTTTGGTCGCCATCTGGGTTCCGTGCGGCAATCAACGATATAAATTCGTTTGCCTCTCTCTTCCCTATGCCATCGGGGAAATATCTGCTTCGGCGTGGACGCACTTGCGATACGCCTCCAACTTCCTCGACGGGGCAGTACGCTTATGCGCAGGGTTGGCAGATGGGCAACAGCACCCAGACAAGAATCATGCTGCCAGCAATTGAGCCGGTGGAGTCTAGCTCCAACATTTGGCCCTTATGCCCAAGCGCAGGAGGTCACGCCGGCGTTTGCAACCTACGATCCAGTTCATCTGATCTGTGCACTTTTTCGGCTTCGTCAGCCTCCCTTTTAGTTCTGTGCAGCGTGGCAGGTTCGTGTTCAGGAGGAGAGTAGATAGTGTAGAGCTTCAGCGGCTCAGTGCGAGAGATGTTGGCCACGTTATGCCTGGTTCCAGCGGGAATGACTGCAACGTAGTCGTCACTGACGCGGTGAGCTTCATCGCCCAGTATTATCTCGGCCTGGCCCGTCTCGATGCGAATGAACTGGTCCAGGTCGTGTATCTCCTCTCCAATTTCCTCTCCTGGGTTGAGGCTCATCACCACTAACTGGCTGTGCGGTGCCGTAAACAGGACCTTTCTGAAGTGTTTATTGTTTATGGTTTCTTCCTCAATATTCGTGACGTAACCGGGCATGGCTGGTCTCTCCTTGTGCGTTAGTTCAATTGTAGGTAGCGCGTGGTGAGCGCGTCGGCGACTGTTGCGTAACATGGGACGTGAACTCGAGCACTATCCCGAGCCGTCCTTATGCTTTCATTATGAGTGCGAACTTTAACGATAGTGTGGGGGGATTACTAAGATATCGTTAAGATAAAAGGTTCCAGGGCACAGCCCGAAACAGCAGGGCGCGGTAGGGCGCGGTAGGCTACAGCTTTCCAGGCTTTGCCTGCAAGACTGCGGGATTAAAGGCACGTGGCAGCATGGGGCAGTGGGGGACGAGTCGTTGCCCCGCATATCTCGTGTGCCTGACCGCTCGATCTTAATAGAACCTTAGTATTTCCCTGGCTGTATCTTAGAGCTTCCCCTCTACACTTGGTATCAAAGGGAGCTGTCCCACTGGCCGGATATGCTGGCAGTTCAGTGACTGCTATGGCCGATCATGAGTCCAGGAGTGCACCAGTACTGCCAAATGAAGACAAGAGCGGATTCCATGTTCGGACGAAAGTGGCTTCGGCGAACAGGGCGCTTCGGAACATGGCGCTTCAGAGTTCGTGAATAAAGAGAGGAGTAAGTTTTGATGCTCAGACAAATAATCGTGCCGTTGGATGGATCAAGACTGGCAGAGCAGGCATTGCCGCACGCCGCAGCTATCGCCCAGGCAACAGGCAGCGCGCTGACCCTGATTCGGGTCGTCACGGCACCTCCAGGCGTGAATCCACTCATTTGGGCCGTTCCGATCGATTCGACCACCTGGATATACAACAAGAAGATGCTAGGGCTGGCACAAGATTATCTGGCGAGTACAGCCGGACGCCTGGAAACGGAAGGCACTTCGGTTCGGACCCGGTTGGTGGAGGGCGAGGCAGCCGAGCAGATCATCCTGCACGCAGAGCAGAACGCCGAAACTGCAATGATCGTTATGGCAACGCATGGCAGGAGCGGGCTCAGCCGTTGGCTGTTGGGTAGCGTTGCTGAGAAGATACTGCAGCAATCGCCCGCACCGCTCGTGCTTATCCGCCCTGCGGCGGACGACCCTGAAACCGAGGTTTCCCTCTCCGCTACTGGGTTGCCGACCTACCACACTATCCTGGTGCCGCTGGACGGATCGCTGCTGGCCGAACAAGCGCTTGAGAAAGCGCAGATGCTGGCCGCTGCCACAGGGTCATCACTGCTCCTGGTCTCGGTGGCACCTGCCGCCGACGACCTTACCGCGGGAAGACGCTCTGAGATCACGCGACGCATAGAGGTTTTGCGCGAACGTGAGAGGAAGAGGTTGGCTGCCTACCTGGCAGACGTTGCGCACGATATTGAGGATGCAGGGATCCCCGTGCGAACGCGGCTTTCGCACGGGGATCCGGCGGAGGAGATCCTTCGAGCCAGCATATCTGCGGGTGCTGACCTCATTGTAATGGCCACGCACGGTCGGAGCGGTCTGAAGCGCCTCTGGCTGGGCAGTGTGGCAATGAAGGTCACTCATACTGCAGAGCTGCCAGTGCTACTGGTAGGCGTACAGGTACCGGCGGCCGAGGCAGCAGAGGAAAAGGTGGAAGCAAGCTCGGACGTACAGCGACAACAGTTGGCGGACCAGACAAACGAGGGGAAGAGCCGGCCAGGCGCGCAGAATAACCGGTCCCAGCCGGAGCCGCTGGCCGAGCGTAGCGGCAAGGCCATCGGATCAAGGACGTACTAGTTCCCGGCATGCGCCGGAAGATAGCAGGCCAATTCCTGGTTCTAACGGTAGTCCGCGCCGCTTGCGACCGACAACCGCAAAAGGAGCAAACAATGAAAAAGCAGATTCTGGTGCCGCTCGACGGCACGATGGTCGCGCACATGGCTCTGCCGCACGCAGTGGCTTTGGCCAGAGCTACATCCAGCAGACTAATACTTCTGCATGTCACCCCACCGGCCGCCGATTCCTATGCCTTAAGCTTATCGCGAGCAGCACGGGCGCCTGCAATGCATGGGCGCCATCGAGACAACGGAGACCACAGAGATGGACGCTCCCTCCAGCATCGTTACCTGGAGGCAACTGCCGAAGATATACAGGACGAGGGTTTGCCGGTGCAAACAGAGATACTCGAGGGAGATCCCGCCACCGTAATCTCCTCGAGGGCAGAGAACGATCCCTCGATCTGGACGATTGTCATGGCGACCCGCGGCATGGGCGCGGATCGATCCTTCAATCGTAGCGTCACCGAAAAGGTGCTCGGGACCTCAGTGCCAATCCTGCTCGTCCACCCTGATGAGAATATAGGCTCGTTAGGGCGCTTTTACAGGCGAGCCTATGAAACTATATTAGTACCCCTTGACGGCTCCGCACTTGCCGAACAGGCGCTTGCGCAAGCGCAGATGCTGGCGGGCGCTATGGGGGCCTCACTGCTGCTTCTGTCTGTAATGTCAGACCCGCACGTGGGCGACGTGGAGCATGCCGTGCATATAGCATATGCAATGGACACAGTGAGTGCCGCCGAGAATCCTGGAGACCCATCTAAAAAGGGCTCTGAGGCTTGCGACGGCTATTGCCTCGGTCAGGGAGAGCGGGAGAGAGATTATCTATCCAAAACTGCCGAAGCTCTCAGGTCCAGTGGACTGGCCGTGCGAGCCGAGGCGGCACATGCCGCCTCGGCCGAGGAAATCTTGCGATTCGCTGCTGATGCCAGGGCCGATCTGATAGTGATGTCCACATGTTGCCGCAGCGATCTTCGGTGCCTTTTGGGTGGAAGCGTAGTCCAAAAGGTAACGCAAGACGCAAAGCTCCCGGTGCTGCTCGTACGCGCACAGATGGCGGCCTGCCAGGAGCAGCGGGAGCAGCGGAGGCAGCGGAACGGGAACTGGCCGTCATGAGCAGTGCAAAGGGAGTTGTGGCCCAACAAGTGCCCGCTCGCCTCTGACCTATGCTATGTCAAATCTCTAAGCCAACCGCAGTGCCCAGGAGCGACGCACCATAGCCCGGGCAGCTGAGACATGCTTCGAAAAGTGCTACCTGGACACAGTGCACCTGTGGGCGCTCCACTCTCTGGTGCAGCCACGCACCGGAGAAGTACTTACCGCGGAGTGCCAAAACGGATTGTAATCAGGAGGAAAGTTATGCAGCGACGTATTTTAGCGGTGCTTGATGGCTCCCCGCTGGGGGAAGCGGTCCTACCTGACACGGCGGCCCTCGCCCGAGCTACTTGCAGCTCGCTGACCTTGCTGCAAGTGCTCCTTCCCGTTGAGGTGGTCTCAACAGGGGCGTGGGGCATATCAGTTCGTGCCCTGGCGAGGCGCCGACGGAAAAGGTTGTGTGCAGCGCGAAGCTATCTGGAGAGGGTTGCGGCCGTTCTCAGGTTGCAAGGGCTTGCCGTCTGCTGCAAAGCAGTGGAAGGAAACCCGGCTGCAACGGTGGTCAATCAGGTAAGGCAAGATGCGAGTATCTCCGCGATTGCGATTGCGACGCACTACGGAAAGGGGATCAACCACCCACTATTTGGGAGCGTCAGCGTAGTCGAGGGGCTATTGCAGAGTGCGCCGGTGCCTCTGCTGCTGGTGAGTCCGGACAGTGAAACTATTTTAAAGGTATCGGGTTCGACCACACCCCACCCGCCCTACCGTACAATTCTGGTCCCCCTTGACGGCTCTCCTCTTGCCGAACAGGCTCTTCGACATTGCCAGGTTCTCGCATATACCGTCAGTGGGGTCCGAAACAACCCGAACAATCCGGGCAACCCGGTCGAGGGGTCAGGAGCTACACTAGTGCTACTTTCTGTGGCGCCCATAACTGGTGCTTCGAAAACAACTGGCGATGTCGGCACCTTACTTCGGACCCAAGGGACAAGAGAGACTGAGCGGCACGAGCGGCACGAGCGGGGCGTAGAGGAGGAGCCGCCGGACCGGGGAGAGGCCACCAGCCTGAATCTTTACCTCTATCTGCAGGAGACCGCGCAGCAACTCAGATGCAAGGGGCACGTGGTACAGACGAGGCTAGCTCACGGTGATTCCGCAGGGGAAATCGTACGAAGTAGTGAGGAGACGCATGCAGACCTTATTGTCATGACAAGCCACGGCCGGGGAGGTCTCAATCGCCTGTGGGTGAGCAGCGTAGCGACGGAGGTGGTGCGGCGGGCGGCCGTGCCTGTGCTGCTTGTAAATACCAGGGAGAATAACGAAAGGGAAGGTGACGGAGAGGGATACGGGACTGGGCAGTTAGAGGTGCGTTGCGCCCAAGACGAGCTTGCCGCCAACGCGGCTCCAGTACCTCCACGGGTTTCTTAGGTCAAGTTCCCGATTGATAGGATACCGGTTACCTACCCTGGCATGCGGGGCTTGCCGAGGATTTGTTGTAGCCCATGCCGAATCCCATCTGGATTCTCTTCTCCCGGGGGCAGCCAGCGAGTCTCCTTTGCTGCAAGCGCTCTCATCCATGCCATAACTCTGTTATCTGTGTGGAGAATGTCCCCATACTATGGTCTATCTGCAAACTCGGTAGGCAATTGGTAAACTAACTCGTGGTACCTCCAACAAAGGAGACAGTCAAGTGAGTGACCTCACTGCCCGCTCCATAGTGGAAACCGCAAACGAAGGAGGCACAAACTAGGACCTGCACTTGGTCCTCGGTACTGGGCCATTGGGCCTTGCAGTAATGAGGGAGCTTGTCAGTAAGGCCAGGCAAGTCCATGTGGTCAACCGCAGTGGCCAGGCACCGATACCCGCCGGGGTGCAAGTGGTCAAAGGCGATGTATACGACCCAGTCTCCGTCCGCGACATTGCAGCAGGTGCCTCGATAGTATTCCAGTGCGCCTCGCCTGATTACACGCAGTGGGTCAACCTCTTCCCTAAGATGCAGTCAGCCATTATTGATGGTGTGGCGGCGGTTGGTGCGAAGCTGGTGGTTGCTGAGAACCTGTACATGTATGGGCGGGTGTCCGGCCCTATCACCGAGGACCTTCCGTACAACGCAACCACCCGCAAGGGAGAGGTCCGAGCCAGGATGGCTGAGCAGGTGATGGAGGCGCATCGGAGCGGCAAGGTGCGCACGACCAGCGGGCGGGCCTCTGACTTCTACGGCCCATATGCCCTGCTGGGCACGCCGGGCGAGCGTGCGTTCTACCCGGCCATCGCAGGCAAACGGGTCGACGTGCTGGGTAAGCTCGACTTGCCCCATACGTTCACTTATATCGACGACTTTGCCCGAGGCCTGGTCACCCTGGGGGAGCGCGACGAAGCCCTGGGCAGCGCATGGCACGTGCCGAGCGCGCCGACCCTCACCCAGCGCGAGATTGTCACGATGATTTTTGAGGCGGCAGGTACGAAGCCGCAGATGGGCGAAACGCCCGCACTATTGGTCAAAGCCTTGGGCCTGTTGAACCCCCTGGCGCGCGAAGTGGCGGAGATGCTTTACGAGTTCGAGGAACCATTCGTGATGAGTCACGCCAGATTCGAGGGAGCATTTGGAAACGGAGCGACCCCGCACTAAGACGCTATTCGCGAGACGGTCGACTGGTTCCGGAACAACCCTAAGCACTAGTTTTATAGCTACACCTGGCCCCGGAAGGTAATTGCGCTGCTTCTGCTCTTCTTGGTGGCGACTTCGGTGTCATGAGCATGGTTGACAAGCTTGTCACAGTTTGCAGATAAGCCCTTGCTATGTGTCCCATCGATCTTAATGAAAACTTAGCACAATATTAGTATCATCTATAACTTCATCCGTTACGCTTGACTTGTAAGATATGCGCTTTTGTATTCATTACCGGAATACCAGACCGGAACTCTGATTTTAGGGCACTGTCAATACGATCTCTCGATCAGCCCATTCCGGTGGAGCGAGCGCGGTACACACAGTGTGAGAAGTCGCGATGACCCCGCGATAAGCATTGCCTTGGAAAAGGGTTCAACAAGGAGGACAGTCAGGTGGAAATAGATGTAAGCAGATCGGACAAATCTATCGGAAACTTCATGGCGCTTGGGAGCGCCGGTGGGGTCGGTAAGAGTAACAGGCTCCTGGTCCCCCTCGACGGCTCGGGGCTCGCCGAAATGGCCCTGCCCCATGCAATCAGGCTAGCGCAAGCAACATCCAGCGACCTTACTCTGCTCCAGGTGGTTCCACCCTTTGCCCTTTATGATCCAATGGGTGTAGGCGCAGTGCCTTCACCTGCGACCTGGGACGCCTGGGAGGAGCAGCCTGACCGTGCGCGGGAGTACCTGCGCGGCCTCGCGGACGCTATGAGCAGGCAAGGGGTAAGCGCAGATACGATCGTGCTTGAGGGCGATCCCGCCGGTAATATTGTCGAATACACGAAGCA
Organism: Chloroflexota bacterium; assembly: GCA_027317125.1. GTDB lineage: Bacteria > Chloroflexota > Chloroflexia > QHBQ01 > JADMIH01 > JADMIH01. Next base: position 11,378 of record DAHVFG010000076.1, read on the forward strand.
GCATCCCGAGGTGCAGATGATTGCGATGGCTACACATGGACGCACTGGAATCCGCCGTTGGATCATGGGAAGTGTGACCGAAAGGGTGCTTCATTCTTCGCCGGTGCCGCTCCTACTGGTCAGGGCATTCGAGAAAGACATCTCCGTTGCCGAGGACCCCATGGGTAAGGCTGCCTCGGCAGGCCCCCAGGCCCGCGTGGCCTCTGTGCGCGAGAAAGCCATGTACCGGACCATCATGGTGCCCCTGGATGGCTCTCGCTTCGCCGAGCAAGCTCTGGAGGAAGCACAGGTGCTGGCTGCTCGGTTCGACGCTACTTTGCTGCTCGTATCGGTGGTTCCACCCTTTGACCAAGTGGAGAACATCAGCGAAACGGCGGCTTTCCCGCTCTGGCTCGATAACGCCGAAGACGAGCAAGCGGCAAATATGGTCCGCTACCTATCAGGTGTCACGGAACGACTCCGAGACAAGGGCCTCAAGGTTCAGCCGGAGGTTGTCCCTGGTAATCCAGCCGAGGAGATACTGCACAAGAGTGAGGTAGGCAGAGCAGACCTCATTGTGATGGCGTCGCACGGCAGAAGCGGACTGCAACGGCTGTGGTTGGGTAGTGTGGCAATGAAGGTAGTGCACGCTGCCAGAGTGCCTGTTCTCCTGCTCCGAGCCAGCGAGATCGTAGAAGTAACTGCCGACAAGCAGCATGCTGCGACTCCTTTGGCATAGCGCCATGCTGCTCGTGCCCGATACTACCATATGCATTGCTTATCGCCTGGTAATCTGATCATTACCGCAGCGCCTCACAAGATGTAAATGCGTCGCTCGCTTGGTCATTACGGGACGCGCTGACTGAAAGATCGTTTGCGTATGCATGAGCAACTTACAGAGGTTTCAAGACGATCTCTAGACCTTTCGGCGCGAAACAGGAGAAATAAATGAGGACTATGCACCTGTTGGAAGACCTGGAGTTCCATGAGGGACACCCCTATGCCCAACCGCTCCTGGTCGATAGGAACGGCAGAGTGCTCCGCTTCACACTGAAGCCCGGCGAGAGCCTCAAGGAGCACAATGCACCCACATCACCGTTCTATGTGGTGGTGCTACAAGGAAAAGGCATGTTCGCCGGCCGGGACGGGCAAGAGCAGGAGTTTGGCCCCGATTCGCTGCTGATCTTTGACCAGGGAGAGAACCATACGGTACGCGCCCTGGACGAGGATCTTGTGTTCGTAGGCTTCCTGCATGGCGCGCCGAGCAACATCTCAGCGAGAGTTGCCGGGCTACTAGCCCGCGAAGGCGAATGAGCGAGTGAGCGAGTGTGGGAAGAAGCGCTGAGTTTCGATGTGCGGCCACAAAAAGCGAGGAGCAATGTGACTAGAGCTAGGGCAAATGGGGCACAGACGCGGCCGCCATCCCTGCCGGTCTATACAGGAGGTTTCTTATGAAGATATCTAAGGAGCACTCCTTACCTTCGCGGCCTGGGCGAGCAAAGGCGGGAAAGATTCCCGGAATGACCGACGAGATTCTCCAGGCAGTGGATGCGCTCGAGGATCAGCTTGAACAGCTGCTCGGCCCGCGCCCCTCTCCGCCCCTACCTATTATCCGCAACGTCAACACTGTGGTGGCTGAACAGCTTACGGTCGGGGACCGGATCGCGGATAGAGTCGCCGTTACAATGGGTTCCTGGCGCTTTATCGGCATACAATCGGCACTGCTGGCTATCTGGGTCACGTTCAACGTCGTCGGTTGGGTGAACCACTGGGACCCTTATCCGTTTATCCTCCTGAACCTGGCGCTCTCGTTCCAGGCGGCCTACTCGGCTCCAATAATTATGATGAGCCAGAACCGGCAGGCGGCGAAAGACCGCATCATGGCCGAAGAAGACTTCAGGGTCAACCACGTAGCAGAAGATGAGATCCGGGCCATCATCACCCACCTGGAACGTCAGGACCAGGTCATGTTGCATATCCTGGCACGGTTGAAAGCATCGCATCGCATAGTGCGGCGTGTCCATCCAACTGCGGCCACGACGCAAAGCACCAGCGGGGCCGATACGCAGGAGAGGGTGGCGGAGGTAGAGGCCCAGTAATGATGCGCATAAATGTTTTCATCTACTCG
>DAHVFG010000077.1:0-13312 GCA_027317125.1 Chloroflexota bacterium
ACTCTCGCCTGTATATTCGAGGATCGGGCGGCTCGCCTTCCCAGCCACACCACTGCGCGAAACTCAGACCGGCTGTATCATCCGGGAACCTCAGCTGAGAAGGATGCCGCCCTTCTTCCCATAGCTTCAGGCCGTACTCGTAATCACGTACAGCCTCGTCGTAACTGCGATCAAAGAGAGGGATGTATTTCCCGTCTACGTCAACCGGGTGCTGCCACCAGGGTGGTACTCGCCTAATCTCTCTACCCACTTGCAAACTCCCTTGGTCGTTCTTTTGCAACTTAGAAGTCCCGGACGGATTTCTGTCATCGACCGGTATTGCCTTACTGTACAGTATCGGGTTCTAACGCAAAGTTGATACCGCTGGCAAACTCCCACTGAGAGCCACGCTCATGCTGCGATACGATACAGTCGCTCGAACGCCGATTGGCGTGTTCTGGCATGTGGGCGTTCATCTAGCCAATCGCTGACTCTCATCAGGTTGATCGACGAGGCCACCGCCAGATGCTGCAGGCGCGTTTTCGCTAAGCCCATATACCGAGCCCGTCGCACGCTACACACCCTCACCCCCTGCGATATTGTACCTTCGATCCCCGCCCGTTTGGCGTAGGTTTGCTTGAACTCCTTGCTTTCTTGCCTTATGCGCCCGGCCCTCAGCGCTTCATATTGTGCCTGTGGACGTACTGTAATGGTCCGTCGCGGAGCATCCGTACACTTGTCGTGATCCTCACATCGCATGCAATCGCGCCTGGAGAACTTGATCTTGATTACATCGTTGGTGCGACTGTCGATCGCCTTCGTCCAATTGATACTCTTGCAACCCGTAGGACATGTGGCACACTGCTCTTCCCAATTGATCGTGAAATCCTGGCAAGCGAACCCCTTCCCTTCCCGTGCTTGCCGCCGGTGGTCCATCCGCACCGGGCCATACAATTCCACCTTGTATTGCTCCTTGCTTTCCACCAGCAGTTCGGCATCAATAAAGCCTGTATCCGCAAGATGTATCGCTGGGAGCAGATCACGCCCGTGCAGTGATTGGTGGATAGTCCCTGTCACCGAGTCATCACTGGTGGTCGCGGTAGTAGTTTGGACATTCGTTATCAGATGGGGCAGATCGTCATCACAGCTCTCCGTCAAATGGATCTTGTAGCCCACCCAGGTCGTATTCCCCTTCTTGCTGTAGCGTGCATCCAGATCGTAGGGTGAGCCAATAAACTGTCCGGACGGAGGGATCTCCTCGTTCGTACGCCAACGCAAGGTGTCGTTGTCGTTGATGGTGTTGTCATTGATGGTGTTGTGTTTGTGCTCAGCCCAGGTGTAGTTCTGAATCCACACTCGACGCAGTGTCCGCACGGCGGGTATCTCGCGCAACCAGCTTGGCGCATCAGTCGCATCGATTGCACGCAACAATCTCAAGCCATCAGCTCCGATGAGGGTGGCATAGGCCACGCGCTCATCATTGCTCTCGGGCAGATGGTAGTCCTCTATGCGGGAGCCGTATCGCTCCAGCCAATCGGGGTGGTTGGGCTGAATGCAACTCACAAGCCAGTCGGGAACGACCACGGCGAGGCTGTTGAGGGCATGACGCAGTGTCTCTCCGACACACTCTACTCGATTGAGTGCTCGTACTGCGGCCAGAACATGGGTGGAATCGCTACGCTGGCGACCACGTGCGCGCAGCAAGCCTGCTTCACGGAACTGGGCCAGGAGAGTGTCAAACAGCAGATGTTCGGCCTCTCCCTCGAGCAACCGGGTCCGAAACTCGCTAAGGACAGAGGAGTCAAAGCCGCAATCGGTGAGAGGGAGTGCCAGCATATACTTCCAGTCGATCCTACTCCGCACGGCGTCGGCAGCTTGTGTATCGGAGAGGCGCTCAGCAAACTGCATGATAGTGATCATGGCGAGACGGGCCGGATCTACAGCCGGACGGCCTTCGTGCGAAAAGAGATCTTGGAAGTCAGGGTTGTGAAAGAGAGGCCCAAGTGTATCTCGAAGGCGCAAATACCGGTTGCCTTTGGGAAAGGCGGCTTTGGCCACACGTTCGGTTTCTTCGGGGATGAAGTAGACCAAGGGAGCATTGAGTGACATATCGTGCCTCCTTTGATGAACGATACCACTTGGGTTCAGATGAGATGAGTTGGGGGCACCATGATACAGCAACGACCCTCGCTACTCAAGCCCGAAAAGGCGCACAAAGCTTCCTAGTCGGAGTTTGCCAGCGGTATCAACTTCGCGTCAGAACCCATTTCCGTTCCAATGATACTCAGAGGCCTAGTTCTTTGTGAAGCTGCCAAGCACCATTGGCCCCAATAGCGCCCCAGCACCTATCGCAAGCAGCAGCCAGGCAAAGCCCTCTGGCGGCTGCCGTAAGTGTCGCTCCGACAACACTACCAGGAGTGCTCCCGTAGCACCTACCGCAAGGGAAGCCACCGCTTGCACGAGCAGCAACCTGGATACAAAGGAATTATGGCGAACATAACTCAAGCCTGACGCAGCATCCCGTATCCAGCCGGCCAGCCCTCGACGGTTGTCGCGGTCAAGCTCGCCTGCGTGTACCGGTATCCTCAGCCTCCAGATCATGAGCGCCGAGAAGATAAAGGACACTGCGTTAAGCACAAAGGCGGGGCCGGTGCCGATAGCCGCTATTAAACCCGCAGCTACAGCCGACGCGATTATCTGCACTAACCTCCCCGTAGACCACGATACCGAGTTCGCAGCCAATAGCGACTCTCGCTCGACGATGGTTGGTATCACCGCCTGTAGCGTGGGGTTGAAGAACACGCTGCACGCATTGAGGAGCGCGGCAATCAAATATACCTGCCAGGTTGCATCAGCGAATGCCAGCACCAGTACCAGCGCGGCTCTTGTGAGGTCTGAGGCCACCAGTATCGCCTTGCGGGGGAAGCGATCAATTACTACCCCCGCCACAGGTGCCAGCAGGAGCAGGGGGACTATCTCAAAGAGAACAGTGACTGAGACGGCAAGCCCTGAGCCCGATAACCTGAATACAAGGACTACAAGGGCTATGTAGTTGAGCGTGTCCCCAAAGTTGGATACTAGCTGCCCTAGCCAAAGGGGAAAGTATGACCGGCTCGCGATTATCTTGCCGTACTGCCGAAAGACGTTCTCTGACTTCCTCTCTTCTATATCTGCCACCGTGCTACCCTCTACTACTATCCTCTGCCCGCCCGCAGCATGGTAGCGTATTCATGAGGCATGAGGTCCGGTTGGCGCGTGGCCTCGATTTCTCGCGCGGCCTTTTCTATGTCATATGGCACGCGGAGAAACTCGACTGTTAGCTCTTTGCCCTTAGCCTCCATAACGATATAGCAGGCGCGAGGGTCGCCGTCCTTCGGCTTGCCCACGCTCCCCTCGTTTACGACGTGTCTGCCGCTTGGCAGCACACGGTGATAGGGGATGTGGGTATGTCCGCACACCAGCACGTCCGACTCGACCATGTCGAGCAGCCGCTCCAAGCTGGAATCGGGCCGGTCTTCGTAAAGGTACTCGTTTATCCTGCGCGGCGAGCCGTGAACCAGCATCAGCTTCAGGTCTCCGAGTTGCAGCGGTATTCTATCCACCAGGCTGCGCAGGTATGCTTTGTTCTCCAGTGTTGTGTGGGCGTTGCTCCATGCGATTGAGAGTTTGCCCAGCGCCTCTGAATGAGCATCCTTGTAGGCACATCCGCAGTCGTCGCTGTTGTTGCCTACTCCCTGGTCGTAGTTGCCCATTATGCAGGGTATTTTGCTCTCGCGTATAGTTCGGGTAACCTCATTAGGGAAAGTGGCGTAGCCCACCAGATCTCCCAGGCAGTAGCGCTCGGTAATTCCTCTCAGGTCCATGTCCGAAAGGACAGCTTGGAGTGCTGGTAGATTAGCGTGAATATCAGAGAATATAGCCGCCCTGTTCATCATTGTCCTCCATATCCTTCATGGTCACCGATCAGGCTTCGTTTGCCACCCCTCGATAGCTCACGATTCTCCAGGCAATATGTAGCTATCAAATGTCAGGCACACGCTGGTGAGGATTTACTTTGTCTCATCTACTACCTGGCTGAAATCCGGCTTTGCCTCCGTACCTACCGCCTGAGGATCCCGCAGCACCTGATATGTTAGGGCGCCGAGAGCGGCTCCCGCGATAGGACCGACGAGGTAGAGCCACAGGTCGGTGAAGTCACCCGCAACTAAGGCGGGACCGAGGGACCGTGCAGGGTTCATGGATGCACCCGTTATCGGACCCGCGAAGAGCGCTTCCAGCGCGATTGTGCCGCCGATTGCGATAGCCGCCGCCTGCCCAACAGCGCGCGTATCGGTGGCTACTGCTGTGATCACGAACATGAGCAAGTAGGTCAGGATCCCCTCCAGCACCATCCCGGATATTGAGCCGTTTGAGGGATGGGTAACGCCAAGCCCTCCGGTATTCCCGATAAGGAAACGCACCGCAAGGCTGCCCATGATCGCGCCCCATACCTGCGCCACAAGGTAGGGGAGCACGCGAGCGGCTGGGAAGTGGCGCGTGAGGGCGAAGGCGAGTGTAACCGCGGGGTTGAAATGGGCTCCTGATATGTGGCCTGTGGCGTAGATCATGACCATGATCACCAGGCCAAAGGTCAGCGAGATGCCTACGTGCCCCTGCGCCCCACCGGAGACTGCATTGGAAACCACAGCGCCCGTACCGGCAAGCACAAGAGCAAACGTGCCTATCATCTCCGCCAGCATGGCGCGCACCAGGCTGCTACTCACTTCTCCACCTCTGTAGCGTCTGCTTCCTTGCTGCTGGAGAACTGCACATCAGGCGTCCGGTCCCTCCTCTGCTTGCTCTCCTTTTTGTAGATATGGTGCTCACTGTGCTTCATGAGCAGCAGGAAGTGGATACGGTTCGTAAGCTCCTGTGCTGTTCGCTCGAAGGCTGCGTAACGCTCCTCGTCTGTTCCCTCTACAGCTGCGGGGTCTGGAAGGCTCCAGTGTATCTGCTCGGGATCGTCTCCGAAGAGGGGGCAGACTTCGCGCACCCGGTCGCACACTGTGATGACATAATCAAAGATCCGATCTCGCAGCTCGTCCACGTGCTTGGAGCGCTGAGCGCTGATGTCTATGCCCATCTCGGACATAGCGCGTGAGGCGAGGGGATGGACTACCGAAGGCATGCTCCCTGCGCTCCATACCTCAACCCCGCCCGCACCCTCCCGGCGCAGGATGGCTTCGGCCATCTGGGAGCGAGCGCTGTTGTATGTGCACAAGAAAAGGACCCTTGCCGGCGGCGAAACCAGCGTGTGAAGTCCGCTACCCATACTGCTTGCCCGGTGTGGGATCGTAACACTCTCCAGCAGGGCGGGGTGTAGTGAGCCCGCGGCCTGAAAGTAAAGCTCGCGCAGGTGGGCTATATTGATCGTGTAGTACACATCACGGGCATCCGCCGAAGAGCGACGCTCCGCCACGATCTGGGCCTCCCGCATCTTGCGCAGGTGGTAGCTCACCAGGTTGAACGGCTGGCCCAGCAGCTCGACAAGCTCGTGCACGCGTCTGTCGCTATGCGCCAAGACTTCCAGAGTTTGCCACCGAAGGTCATGGGCCAAGAGCTTCATGAGAGCGGGAGATACGGGAACGGGACCTGAAACCGGATGTGGCATGCCGGGACCCTCAGCGTTAGCAAGGCTGGACACGGCAAGCCTCCTCTGGTTACAATCATTTCAAATCAATTTGAAATATATCAGATTATAGCAGCAACACGTCAGCGCGGCAAGAGTTGTCACCAGACTTCAACCTGGATATACCTGCTCTTCAGCGAGGGGATGCTAAGCTAGGTTTGTGGTGGAATAGGCAATGGGGGCAGTGTGGCAGTGTGCGCGTTCAATGGAGGCTCTTCTTTCGGGCACAGTACTACAACGCGCATTACACACTTGCGCAGTTGTTGTAGCATTTGAAAACATTAGGCTATGTTCTGACGTTGCCTCAGGAAGCGCAGCTTCCTCTAGTAACTGTGAATGGTCAGGTGCTGAGCAGTGGGGGTAAGATCCCGATGCCTGCTATAGGAGAGCATGCAAAAGTCGGGGGTATGGCACCAAGGTAGGCGTGCTCATGCATTTGAGGGCGTGGTACTATCGGAACTGGTGTACTTGTAGTAGGTATTGCGCGAGATACCGACGATCTCGCAAATCTCCCTGATGCTGTGACCCTGTACTGTGCGAAAATTGTATCCGCGCAGCTAGAGGCCGTCAACCAGCCTCACGGTAGTAGTCATGCATGATGCCACCAAGCACGTCGCGGCGCTTCACTGGTCCTTCTCGGGGTTGCCGTGTGATTGGAATGGGGCAGCGCTGCTCAATGCCCTGGTGCGGCCGAGCACGGTTGTAGTAATTCACATATTCTTGCATAACTGCTCGCAAGTGGGCTTCACTTACGATCAGTAAACGATCCAGGCACTCGGCCCTTACTGAGCGGATCCAGCGTTCGGCGAACCCGTTAGCTTGAGGCGTTCGGTACGGCGTGCGTACAATCTCGATGCCTTCAGAGGCGAATACTCGGTCAAAGGCCGTTGTGAACTTCGTATCTCGATCACGGATCAAGAAGCGGATCGGTTGCTGCTCGTCCTGTAGAGACCAGGTCAACTGACGTGCTTGCTGGCTAACCCAGTCTGCTGTGGGGTGCGCTGTGCATCCGGCGAAATGGACGCGACGAGTGCCCAACTCGATGAAGAAAAGCACGTATAGCATCTTCAACCATGCAGTTTCAACAGTGAAGAAGTCGCAAGATAACATTTGGTCAGCGTAATGGTTCAGGAATGTCCGCCAACTACTGCCATGCTTCGCTCGTCCGGGAGCCGGCGGCACTCGTTGCCGTTTGAGTATATCTCTGACAGTAGAGCGGCCAATGTGATAGTCCAGCTTGAGCAACTCACCATGTATCTTGCTGTAGCCCCAGTTTGGGTTCTCCTCAGCCAGCCTCTTGATCAGCACGCGCAGCTCAGGCGTGGTTGGTGGTCTACCCTTTTTGCGCCGCTGCTTGTACGTCCACTTACGGCGAACCAGATCACGATGCCATTTCAACAGAGTATCCGGCTTGAACAGGAGAGAGACCTGACTCAACCGGTCACAGGCAGCACGGCCCGTGCTGCGGTGCTGTTCAGTTTGGCGGCTAAAACAGCTAGGACAAGCTTCTCAAGACGAGAGACACGGGGAGGCTGAGGGTGCTTACGTTGTAGAATAGAGAGGATTGCGCTTCGCTCCATTTGTCGCAGAAGGAGGATTTCGAGGTCTTTGTGGCGGTCGGAGTGGCGAGTGATGGAGAAGAGGTCGAGGAGGAATGAAAAGAGGTGTGCGAGGAGGAAGAGGATCATGTCCAACCGCAGAGCAGAGAATATGCCGAGAAGCTACCCGAGTATAAGGCATCTACGCCTGCGGACAGCTTTTCCGCATAGTACAGGCGGTGTCGAGGCCAGCCGGGCGACTCCTGCCAAGGCGTCATCGAGCTTCATCGAGGGTAGATGGGTATCCCCGCTGTTCCCGCTGTTCCCGCTGTTCCCACTCGTCGCGCAGTTGATCTACATAGTTTTGGACATCGATTCCTTCCCAGATTTCCTTGCCCAGCCCATGCAGTTCCGTAATGCTGCGCCTGGGTAGTCCTGTGGGTAGTCCGGCAGGGTTCGCAAGCTCACAAGGTTCAGCAGCTAACCTCTGTGCAAGCATAGCGAGGAATCGCAGCTGCTACCGTATAGGAAGCGAACGCACATAACGTTCGTAGATTTCTTGCGCACTTGCCGTTCTCATGTATCATACCTCATGCCTCACAAGAAGTCCTACCGAAAGCATATCAGAACTCCATGCTTTATTCAATGCTCTTCCACTGACCTCCGCTTATGATTCGCGCAAATAAGAGAGGAAATTGGAAGAGGCCTATGCCAATGTGATAGCATCCTATCTATGCTACCAAAGAGTAACTCTACCACCCTGATCAATGAACAAGTCAACAGTGTTCCCTTTCTGCTTGGGCTGATCGAGGACCTGACCTGGGCATTGGGTCTCTAATTGATGCCCATGTCAGTCCGCACGGCCATTGGCAAGGAGCCTCCAGGGGTACAGTGGTCACCATCTGGCTCGCCCATATTCTCAGCGAACGCTCCCACCGCCTGGTCGCTGTCCGAGACTGGGAGACTGGGCTGCCGCTCGCGTTCACACTATCCAGACCTTGCTTGGCTTTGACTTGCGTCCTACTGATTGCACCGACCACCGCCTAGCCAACGTTCTCTCCATGCTTGGCTCTCCCTCCAACCAGGCTATCCTTGACTCTGCTCTCTGTGGTGGCTACTTACGCCATCCGCAGCCTTTATAGGCCGTTTTCAAGCGTGGACGGCGTAAGTAGCCACCACAGGCTTGTTGGAACAGTAATCTGGGGAAGCAGTAAATCGTTCCATCGAATTGGATAGCTCTGTTTTGACCGGGTGTCACCCAGAATACCACCAGCTTTCGATCCAGCGACGTCCGACACGCGATGTGCAAAAGGCAGGTAGACTGATCCAGGAATGGTATGCTGCACGTAGCTACCCCATATTCCGGAGTAGCTTTCAGGAAGGATGTTGGGCGAGCTAAAGTGCAACACAGAGGAATAGTATGGCTCAGGTAGAGATAGACAACATAGTCGAGTACCAGACCTTTCGTAAGAATCCCGGTCCGTTACTTACCAAGGTGAGCGGCGGCCAGCCTCTGCTTGTACTCAAAGGCCGCTTGCGGTTGATCATCGTTGACGCAGCAGCGTACAACGACCTTGTGACTCAGGCTTCAGGTGGTGCCAATCTACCTGAGAGTGCCGGCACCACGACGGCGACGCCACTAATAGATGGCGCGTTTGGGCTTAGCATTGAGGTAGAACGCACAGCATGAAAAAAGACCCAATTATGGTGCCCCGTGTGCCTGAAAATGGAGGGCACAGATCCTACAGACATGGCAAAAGGGTACAGGCATGACTACTGTTTCTATCAGCCAGCACAAAGGGGGCACAGGTAAGACCACGACCGTGCTCAACCTGGGTGCGGCCCTCTCAGACCTCGGATACAAAGTCCTTCTAGTTGACCTCGACCCTCAGGCCGATCTCTCTGCCGGCCTGGGAGTTGTAGTTGACATCGAGGAACACCCTGCCGCCACATCGCTCTACAGCGTACTAGCTTCAGAGAAGGGGACTATTGATAGCCTCATCGTGCCGGCAGGTTATAAGGATCTGAGCCTGGTGCCCGGAACGCTTGACATGGCTGACCTGGAGTTGCAACTGGCGCCCCAGATGGGACGGGAGCGCGTATTGCAGGCGGCACTCGCAGGCGTCGCGGGGCGTTTTGATTTTGTGCTCCTCGACTGTCCCCCGTCGCTCGGCTTGATTACGCTGAACGCCCTTGTGGCTGCTGATGGTGTGTTGATACCGGTGCAGGCCGAACCGCGGAGTATACGAGCCACCCGGCGTATGCTTGCCGCCGTCGGACTTGTGCAGAGGAAGCTGGTTAGACCCGATCTGCGCGTCCTTGGTTTACTTCTGACAATGACCGGCGCGAACAAGATCGCTCGCGAGGCGGAAGATCTTCTGCGAACCACGTACGGCCAAAACGTTCTAAAGGCCACTGTACGCAGGCGCGTGGTAGTCAGTGAGGACACAGTGTACAAGGCACCGGTGCTCTCGTACGCCCCTAGGAGCCAAACGGCGGCCGATTTCAGAGCGCTCGCGAGCGAGATGATTACCAGGATAGAGGAGAAGGAGAGGGCCCATGCCTGAGAAGAGCAAGAGGAGACCGTCAATGGCCGAGGCCCTCGAATCGCATAGCGGCGGCCTCCTTTCAATGTTTGCGCAAGGCGCGCTTGCTGGGGCTCGTGGCGAAGAGACACCAGGTGCACAGGAGGTGCAGGAGGCTCATGAACTCTCCCTGGAACTTATAGACCCTAATGTCCATCAGTCGCGGCAGGTGTTTGACCCTGTTGGGCTCGAGGAGCTTGCCGAGAGTATACGGCAGCATGGTGTGCTCGAACCGATCCTGGTACGGCCAGTTGATAGCCGCTTCCAGATCGTTGCGGGAGAGCGGCGGTATCGAGCATCTGTTATCGCCGAGCAGAACTCTATTCCGGTGCGAGTTATGCAGCTTGACGATACTGAAGCCGCCATAGTCACAGCTCTGGAGAACCTGCAGCGTGAGGACCTTGATATAGAGGACGAGGCACGACAGTTTGCCTACCTCCTACGGGTGACAGGGTTGTCACAGCGCAAGCTGGCCGAGAAGCTGGGTGTGCATTTCAATTACCTGTCTCGCAGAGTACGACTCCTCAAGAGACCTGATCTGCTGCAAGAGTACCGGTCTGGCAGGCAAACCCTGCATCAGGTAATCGCTCTGGTTGATGCCGGGAAAGAGAGGGACGCTGCTGATACGGTCTCCGAAAGGCTGGAAGCTGCTGGTATCTTCCTTAGTAGCCCATCTGAGGGTGGCGATACCAGTCAGTTGCCTGTATCCGCGGGATACAGTCCGGAAGATGTTGAGGTTGGTGACCGTGAGTTCGACCTCATCGAGCGTGAGGACTTTCCAGGCTTTATTGTATCTCGCGGATACAATATGCAGAGTGACAGCACCGGGCCGCACCGCGCAGGCGATGAGAGGCAAGGCAGACCGGGACGAAGAGGTAGCGGTCGATTCAGATGGCGCCCCGTGCAGCAGTTCTATAGCTGGGTAGGGCGCACCCAGGTAACAGATGTGCCTCCGGACGAGCGGGCCACCTTGCAGGTCCAGCTCACCGCGATCAAAGAAGCCCTGGAGAAGCAGATAGCGCAATTGGTCCACCTACAGTCTGAAGGAGCCGGTGGGTCTGAAGAAAGGCCAGAGCCCTCTTCAACAGCCGCTTCAGGTGAGCCTATATAGTACCAGGATTACGCATGATTATTACAGTAACGCCGTGCATAACCGGTCACTTGGCCCCGTGTTTGAACCTAAGCACTGTCAGCTGGCGTACTTTCAAGTGTTGAGGGGCAAGTTTAGAAGCGGACTTTGCTCGTCAGTGCCAGCAAAGTTCTATATATTGCCACTCTCTCCTTGCCCCTAACCAATGCACGTGCAAGTGGGTCTGGCTCTCTAACAGTTGAGCAGGGGAGCAAATAGGTGGGATAAGAGAGCACTCGTTTGGGCCGGCATCTAGTCAACCGCTAGGCGGCGGACCGGTTATCTTCCCCAAGCGGGGAAGATAAAGATATAGAGAAACAGCGCAATTTAGAAGCTCAGGCGGTTGTGGAGAAAGCCGCAACATGCTAGGAAGCAACAAAACATCAGGAGAGATCTTATGACCGATAATTACCTCCCCTCAAGAATAGTGCTGCTCAGGACGCTAAAGAGGCCGTGGAACCCTCTGAGCCCACGGAGGCGGACACCGTTATGGACGTAAAGCATGCCTCGCTCTTTGAGCAGATCCGCATGGAAAACGAAGATAATGTTGAATACTGGTCGGCAAGGGACCTGGCAAAGGTGCTGGGCTACTCCAAGTGGGAGAAGTTCAAGAACGCAATTGAACGTGCAGAAATAGCCTGCGACAATAGCGGGCAGAGCGTTGAGAACCATTTCCTCCATACAACCAGAACGAGTACCTTCGGCAGGGGCGGTCAGCGCGAGATCGACGATGTGCATATATCGAGGTATGGATGTTACCTGCTGGTCCAGAACGCCGATCCAGGTAAACCTGCAGTTGCAATGGGGCAGACATACTTCGCCGTGCAGACTATGCGACAGGAAGAGGCGGACCAGCTTACCGGCCTCACGGAAGACCAGAGGCGGCTCTATCTGCGTGGCGAGATCTCCGTCTACAACCGCAGACTCGCCGAGGCTGCGAACCTGGCGGGAGTAGTGGAGCCACTCGACTTTGCCATATTCACAGATCATGGATATATGGGCCTGTATGGTGGGCTGAAGAGCCGGGACATACAGAAACGCAAGGGCCTCAAACCATCACAGCATATACTCGACCACATGAGCGGCACAGAGCTGGCAGCCAACCTGTTCAGAGCTACGCAAACTGAAGATAAGCTGCGCCGCGAAGGCATACAGGGCAAGACACACGCCAACCAGACGCACTATGATGTCGGGCGCAAAGTCAGGCAGACGATTCAGGAGCTAGGTGGAAGCCCTCCCGAAGAACTTCCAGTGCCGGACGAAAGCGTGCAGCAATTACGACGCAAAGAAGAGAAGCGCCTGAAGCAATTACAGGAGGCGCAGAATAACCGGCAGGGTCCGCAGTTGCCACTTCTTACTGAGCGTGGAACAGAGCAGCAAAAAGCTCAGGGTGACGTGTAGTTATCTTGTTGAGCTGCCGTCATCTGCAGACTAAGATGTGCAGCTTGAGCTTCGAGCACGATCTGACAGCACGGGTCTATCTTCTCGCGAAGCGGGGCTGATAGTTCTGCTCAAGTATGCTGAAGCGGTTCCACCGAGTGTAGTAAAAACGGGAACCATGCGGCGATCAGGACCCACCAGCCGACATCGCGCAGGGTGTGGTGCAATCGACGATAGTGTATCCTGCGGATACAGTAGGGTACCGGCGGATCGATCCTGATCTTGGCCCCGCAGAGGCGGATCTCACAGCGCTTACTGTATCCCGCGGATACAGTCTATCAACTGCTTCACTCCCGAAAAATTCTTGAGCGAAGCCTGAGCAACGTTGATCATAATATATGGCCTAGCTGGTTCATCCAGCACGAACAGAATTAGCATGACGCGCATACAACAAGTTGATACATTTGCCTGATCGGAACTAATGTGATTGCAACAAAGGGCGGACAGTCAGTGCTGTAGCTCATGTGTGTTGGAGTGGCAGATAGTCTCTTGCTATATGAGCGCACGCCGCTAAGCTGCAGGTCGGAAAAGCTCGCGGCTAATCTCTGCACTGGAGTCGGTGTGCTCACGCTGAACGGTAGGACGTTTTCTGATCCCTGACTTCTGGATTGCTTAAGCTTCCAGGTCACTTATCTGTGCTGGAGCACACCAAGCGCGTGACGCACAATTGACCTTCTCAAAATTCTAACCTAACTAAAGACCAGAGCGCTAAATGCCTGTGTTAGAACGTGGTTCGCCAATCACTTTTAGGCATTTTTGTTCCGCTCCTAACTTCTTCCAGACTGCCGCTGTAGATCTGTGAGACGAATACTAAGAAGAATCCGGCCAAAGATCCGGTCATCCTGGCCGGATCTTTGGCATGTAGCCTACACCTGATACAGGTAATAGAGACTAATCACTGACACCGCAATCGCCGCAAAGTGACCACTTATCGTATCCAGATATGAAGAGGCCCATCACGGCGAGCGCAATA
>DAHVFG010000078.1:0-13212 GCA_027317125.1 Chloroflexota bacterium
CGTGTGAACCCGGCGGCACCGCAAACCCAGGTTACGCAGCCCGCGCCCGCGGAGCAGGCCCCCGTAAAAGTACCCGCGCCAACAGCCGTTGTATCGTCTGCGCCCGCAACTCCGCCCGCACAGGTACAGGCTCCAGCACCTAAACCCGCGCCCGCCAAACCTGCCCCCGTACAAACACCGCCTGAGCCTGCCGTTACCGGACCTGTTGAAGTGCGTATTCCATCTGTAGACGGCGCTGTTACCGTCAACCTGAGTGAGCCGTTGGATGATATTATGTCCAACCCGGCAGTGGTCGATGCCCTCACCACCATGATCGGAATAGCGGTGGAGCACGACAGCAGGCTGATTCATTTCGGCTCGGAGATGTTCCCCGAAGAGGCTCTTGATCGCTTCAGCAAAGGCGACTTCCGGCGCATCAGGGAGTACCTGGAGGAGCCGGAGACGGGAGGCGTCGCTTCGGACCGTGATATTATGGCTGACGTCCTGAATCGCCGGCCGGAAAATCCTGACTACGAGCGGATGCGCTTCGCCCTCAGCTACAGGATGCTGAAGGAGAAGAAGGACTTCGAGTTTGTTGGCATCAACAGCGACCGCCTCTGGATTATCGCCAACTCCTCGCCTGTAGCCCCACCCCTCCGCAAGCCCGCCGAGATAGGCCAGGACTACCGTTATCTCGAAGACACCGCAATTGTGTCGGTAGAGGAAGAGGACGAGCCTGATAGCACGCCTGGCCCGCTCGATTACGCTCTTACCTATTATGAATACGAAAACGGTGTGCTCCCTTATGATCGACGCGCCAAGAGGCTCTTCCAGGGGCCTGTCTTCGAAGACCAGCGTGCCTCTATGATACGCTTCGAGATGCCCCAGCTATACGTCTCTTTGCTCGCGGAACTGCGCTACCCCACGGGCAATCGTGGCGGCTTCATCATGGGCCTGGGAGACCTCTTTGCCGAGTACATGATACCTGGTGCCAGGTTTAGAATCGTGCCCACAGATCGAGGTGAAGACGTTTTTGAGATACACTTCAACCGCCCCGCTGAGCGCGAAGATAACCTCCTCCAGCTGGATGAGCGCAAAGGCCGCTATCTCTTCCGTCCTGTTTCCTATTCAGTGGAGGCTGACCCCGCTATGCTCTTGAGCCAGGAGAGGTTTGGTAAGCTGCAAAATCAGAAGAAGCTGGACGACTTGGAGCGCAAGCGCCCAGAGACGATAATCACCAACGCTTTTGAGGCAGTAGGTGAGGAGAACGATGGCAAGCTGTGGGCTATATTTGATGATATTTACCCCGTAGTGAATATCGAACGTCCTATATCACGCAGTTGGCTGAAGACAATGCTCTCAGGCGCTTACCCTTACTTCTACCCCGATGAGAACGCCGCGGGCGCTTACTTCTACGACAGCGCGCGCAAGCCCTCCTAACTTGTAGCGGGCGGAAATATAACCTGGTGTGAGGGTAGACGATGGACGCTGGACGACGGGTTGCATACCTGTTCAACGTCCGTCTCCCGGTCTCAGAGCACAACAAAGAAGCGATGAACGGCGGACGACGAAGAGCCGCTGCCTTTATACCTTCTCTGTCCTGCGCTGTAATTCCCTTAGAAACTTTGCGCTCTTTGCGCCTTTGTGTTCCGTCACTCCCCTTCTGTCGTCTGTTGCGTAAGGTGAGTTAATAGAAAGAATAGGAAAGATCATATAAAATGGCAGACTTTTCAGAGACACTACGAGGCGTAGCCCACGTCGAGAAGCCAACCACTGCATCCCTCACATTCTTATCAGACATGAGTAGCGAGGACCGTGCCGCCTTCCGCGAGATATGGCCTGAACTGTCGCTGGAGCGACGCAAGCGTATAATAAGCAACCTTGTTCTCATGTCCGAAGACAATGTAGACCTCGATTTCCGCTATGCTCTTTTAGCTGCGCTCGAAGACAGCGACTCGCAGGTACGCCAGTCCGCTATCGAAGGGCTTTACGAGGACAACAGCAAGCTGCTCCTTGGCAAGCTATTGTCGATGCTGCGCACCGACTCCGACATGGGAGTGCGCGAGGCAGTGGCCAGGGCTTTAGGGCGTTTCACATATATAGCCGAATGCGAAGACAAGCTGGGGGCGAGAGCAGCTGAGCTACGGGAGGCCCTCCTGGAGGTGGCGCGCAATCAGGATGACAATATAGACGTGCGCCGCCGGGCAATCGAGTCGCTTGGCTATCTGCATAATGATAGCGAAGTGAACGACCTTATAGCCGATATATACGAGCACGGCGGGCGCAACGCGGAAAGCGCGGTATTCGCTATGGGCCGCAGCATGGACCCACGCTGGGAACAGGTCATCCTCGACGAGCTTGAGAGCAACCACCCCGCCATGCGCTACGAAGCGGCACACGCGGCCGGAGAAATGGTACTGAGCGATGCCTTGCCCCAACTTGTGCGGATGATAGAAGATAGAGACCTGGAAGTAAGGCTTGCTGCTATCTGGGCCCTGGGCCAGATCGGGGGCAAACCCGCGACAGAAGCTCTCTCACAAGCTCTCCAAAGCGATGAGCCTGCCATAAAAGAAGCCGCGCAGGAGGCCATGGGCGAGATATCCTTCTCCGCCAATCCCTTGAACCCTATTTAGAGATCAGTATTAATAGCCCATCCTAACCCCTACTTTTAAGGTATAATCCTTATATAAAGCAAACGTATAACAGCAGGCATGGAGATCATAGAATGGCACACAACGTGGGCGTCTTTGTAGACGTTTCTAATCTCTTTTATTCGGCGAAGTCGGCAGGGGTAGAAGTTAATTATTGCCGTTTGCTGGAGCATGCGCTCGCGGGACGGGATATTATCCGGGCTTGCGCCTATACCGGCGTTGACCCTGAGAATCCTAACCAGCGTAAGTTCATAGACTTCCTCCGGGCCAACGGCTACAAGGTAATCTGCAAAGACATACACAAGTACGATGGCGGGCGCATCAAGGCCAACCTTGATATTGAGATGGCCGTTGACATCATGCTCCTCTCAGAGAACCTGGACGTTGTAGTTATTGTCAGCGGTGATGGCGATTTCGTGCGCCTCGTCGAAGCGATCCAGATGAAGGGAGTGCGTTGCGAAGTAATCTCCTTCGGCATCAGCACCTCCAACGAGCTTATAGAGGCCGCCGACCAGTTTACCGAGATATGTACCCTATCAGGCATCTTCCGCAACGCTCCTTCGGGGCCGGGTGTACACTTGAGAGCCGCGCAGAATGGTGGTGATGCGCGTACAGTTTACAGCTACAGCGCCTATAGCTACAGCGCCACCTACGGCTTGCCCGGTGAGCGTATATCGGGAGAGAAAGAGCGCGAACGCCTGCGCAACGGCGAGCGCCCCCAGCAGGGTAACTACTGGGAAAGCCGAGACCGTACACAGCAAGCCCCCGGTGAGGGGAACGACGCTGGTAGCCAAACGATGCCATATGACCACGCTACGAATGATGAGTTCAGGCTTCCTGACACCGAGCCATGCGAAGACACCCATTCGATCCCACTGGTGCGGCCCGTGAGGCCGGAGCTAACCAACGGGCATGAATAGAGGCGACGCGGGCTCTGCCTCTAACCTCACTTCAACCAACCCAGCCAACGCCGGCGATACAACTCACCCTTTTCACACTCCCCTGAGAGAAAGCGATTGGGACGCCGCACTTCGTCGCAACGATGCCAGCCTGTTGCAATCGTGGCGCTGGGGCGACTTTAAAGCGAACTCCGGCTGGTCGGTGTGGCGTGTGGCGATGGGAAGCATCCCTGAGGCCACACTTCACGTGCAAGCCTCCCCCAACCCGCTCATCTGCGCCCAGGTGCTCTTACGGGGGCTTCCCGGCATCCCCAGGCTCCCCATCCCTGTGCCTCTCTCCATAGGCTATATACCACGTGGGCCTGTTTATTCTCCACAAGCGCAGGAGAACGACAAGGCAACCCCCGCATTCTGGCGGCGTGTACACAGGTGGGCACGCTGGCGCGGAGCTATCTTCCTCAAAGTAGAACCTGATATAAAGCTGAGCGAGAATATCACCAAAGCTGACGTAGACCGCGAGATGGCCGCGCTGGGCTTCCGCCCTTCCGGGCGCTTGCAGCCCGCACGCACCATTGTGCTCGACATCGACAAGAGCGAGGAAGATCTGCTCAAAGATATGAAGCCCAAGACGCGCTATAACCTGCGGCTTGCAGGCCGCCGGGGCGTCGAGGTCCGGCGAGCCGCAACTTTAGGCGATCTTCAGGCGTTCTATAGCTTGTTAGAGGTAACAGGCGAGCGCGATGACTTTGGTATCCATACCTTCCCCTATTATGAGAAGCTCTGGCAAACTTTCGGCGCGACCTCCAACGTAAGCGACATTCTCGTGCTCCTGGCCGAGCACCCCGATCCGGTAGAGCGCGAATCAGGACCAATAGGAGGCCTCCTTGCCCTTCGCTTCGGAGATGAAGCGATTTACATGTACGGCGCATCAAGCGACAAAGGGCGCGAGCACATGCCCAACTACCTGCTCCAATGGGAGGCGATAAAGTGGGCACGCGAGCAGGGCTGCACACTCTACGACTTCTGGGGCATACCTGATGCGCCCGAAGAAGGCAGCGAAAGTGAGATTTCCCCTGTAAATACACGTTCTGGTTTGCGTGGTGTATACTGGTTCAAGAAAGGCTTTGGCGGCAGAGAAGTAGAATATCCCGGCGCTTATGACTATGTCTACAACCCTTTGCTCTACAAGTTGTGGATGCGCTGGCGCGGGCCTAACCTGGGTTGAAATTGAAGATGACGGTAGTCTGCGTCTAATCAACGGCAACTGACGACATTTGAAAAGAGGGGCGCGTGATCAGAAAATTATTCCTCGTCTTGGCCCTGGGAGCGCTCGCCCTGGTAAGCGTGAGCTACTTCGGGCGCGGCACAGCACGCCCAGCCGGCCTCCTGAAAGCCATCGATGTAGGGGGCAAGATAGCCTATGCCCGCAATGGCGGCCTATGGCTTTATAGTGGCGGCAACCAGCAGCAGTTAACTAAAGGCCCAAAGGACAAGCAGGACAAACGCGACGGCCAACCAACCTTCTCACCTGACGGCTCCCAGATCATCTACACCCGCTTTGATGAAGGCTTTTCCGACCTGTACAAGCTCACTGTGTCCGACCCTTCGGCCACAGTAGCCCTCACTAATCACAGGCCAACTGTTGAGACAGGCGCTATAGGCTACAACACTGAGGCGCTCTGGGCTATGCAGCCTGCGTGGTCGCCCGATGGACAGACTATTGCCTTTACCTCCGACGTGGGCACAGAGTATCCTGGCCTCTTCACCATGAATACACTGGGCGGTAACGTACGCAAGATAGTAGACAACCTGGATCATAGTAAGCAGGCCGTTGAAAACCCGTCCTGGTCGCCTGATGGCACAAAGATAGCAGTCGCCAACTATGTGACGGACAGCGGCAACGGCCAAATCCTGGTGCTGAACCTTGAAACAGGCAAGAAGTTGGAGCTAACCGACGCCAAGGATAGCGCATACGACCCCGCATGGTCTCCAGATGGGCAGTGGCTAGCGTTCGCGATGCAGCGCGAGGGCAAAACCAATATCTATATTGTGCCCACTGACGCCCAGAAGTGGACCGGCGACTACCCTGCGCCCATACAACTCACCACGGACGGCGCTTCCAGAGCGCCCGCCTGGTCGCCCGACGGCGGCAAACTGGCCTACATAGCTCTCAAAGATGCCTCTTTTGACCTCTATGCCGCCGATTTCCAGGCCCCTCTCAGCGCAGGGAAGGCTAACCTCTCGGCAACGCAAAAGCTGACCGACAACGCCAACGTAGATGCTCAATCGGGCCTCAGCTGGGGTAAATAACACCCAGCCTTGTGCTAAGCCGAGACCGCACTTGTGGGGAGCGGCTTTTCTTCCCGAAAACAAGGAATAACTCCAACATGCGGAGTTATTCCTTGTTTCATCTACTCTATTCCACCTTCCCCCTGTGGTGGGTTCTTACTTACCCTGATGTAAGGGATAAACAAGCTTCCTACGGAAAACCCGGCCCCTATGGGGTCTTGTTCAGGTTGGTTGGCTCCGAAATGTCCTCCAGCACCTCTCCCGTTTCGGACTCTTCCGACTTATCTTTGGTCGCCAGGTCACCTAGCGATAGCACACCCACCAGCCTGTTGTCTTCTGTGACCAGCAGGCGGCGTATCTGGCGCTCGGACATCAGGCTGCGTGCTTTCTCTATGTCATCACCTGGCGAAACGGTAACAGCATTAGGCGATACAAAATCTTGCACCGTCACCTCAAAAGGGCTGAGGCCCGCCGCTGTAACCCTTATCGTTATATCACGGTCGGTTATCACGCCGAGCAACTCACCGTCGCTCACCACAGGCATAATTCCCACGTCAAGGTCGCGCATCTGGCGAGCCACATCAGCTATCGGAGTGCCAGGGGTTACCGCCTCCGGGTTCTTGGTCATAATGTCTTGGACTTTCATGCATTCCTCTCTTTTCTACTAATGGCGAGCAATTGCTCCCAGGCTCCACGACTAATTGCAGGAGACGTGCCAAGAAAAATGGTCAGCCCAGAAGACCAAATAGATCAGAGACGAGGGTGCCCACCATCAGCACGAGCAACACCACAGAGGCTAGCAGCGATCTGTTGCGGTAGCCTTTGGGAGCAACTGTCACTCCGGCCTTTGCATCCTGCCGCTCGGCGCGCACCGCGCTGCGCATAGCGGCGTGATAGTACAAAAAGGCCCCGGCCAATATCAAAATAAGCTCCAGTGCTATGCTAAGGCCGGGGATCGTCCATATCCCAAAGCCCAGGAGCGGCAAATCGCCCGCGTTGCCGGGCAGCACGGGCATATCCATTCTGTGTACCAGCAGGTCGAGGAGCCAGTGGGAGAAGACCATCGCCCCTACGATAAGCCCATTGCTTCTTCCCCAGGGTATCATAGCCGCTATCGCCGCTACCAGGCTTATCGCAAACGCACCTACCAGCGAATGGCTGTAGTTGGCGTGAATGATGAGGTTGCCGTAGCCGCCGTTAGTGCCGGGTACGGGCGTAAAGCCTTCGAGGTTCAGGGTGTAGAGCACCACGAAAATAACATCGAGAAGCTGTGTGCTCAACATCAAGGCCCATAGGGGTAACTGTGGCTGGCGCGACTTTACGACGGCCGCCAGGCCAAAATGTCCGGCTAACATCGGCTGTAAGTCTCCTGTTAGTGTTGTCAGGCTGGCTGTGGCTGTGGCTGTGGCTGCGTGCTAACGCCTGCGGATTGCGCTGCTACGCTCGGCGATGCTAACATATCGATGCCCTTTATCGTTGGGCTTCGGCCAGCGCAGTCGCGAGTCGAGATAGCCCATTACGACCACAAAAAGTATAACTGATACTATAAAAAGCATTATGCAAAATCCTTCATTGAGGGCGACGCATCTGCGAACAGCAGCCACGCCACCTTCGCCCCAGTATTTACGCCCAATCTTCGGGGGGCGCGATGATTACACGCCCTCGCTTTAGCTCTATCCTCTTAACTATCGCCTTGATGCCGGGCACCAGCAATTCGCCTGTGGGGTCTGTGACGCCTGGGCCTTGCACCACGTAAACGTCGTTCGCCGATGTTGTGATTACGTCCGCTATCTTGCCCAGGTGATTGCCTTCGGTTGTATGTACTTCCAGGCCCACTATCTGGTAAAGATAATAAGAGCCCCGAGGCAGCTTGCGTGCCTGCTCCAACGGCACCAGCACCCAGTAGCCCCGCAGAGCAGCAGCCGCATCTGCGTCGTTCACTCCTTGTAGCTTCAACAGCAGTTGCCCTTTATGCAGCTGCGTAGATTCTATCTCGAAGGGCGTGGCTGTTGAGGGTGGGCGGAAAGCCGTTGGTGAGCGGGGCACACTCCCCTCCGCATGCGACTGGAAAGAGCGTACCGTCTTCGGGTCGAGGGATGCGGACGGCGCGAGGTGTGCAGGTAAGGAGTCGAATGGAGCGAGCAATAGCTGCTCCATCTTGCGAAATCGCTCAGGGAACTCGGTGAGGATATTGACCTTTAGCTCCCCTTTCACCCCGAAAGGGGCTACCACCTGCCCGACAATCAGCCGTTCGGGGGCGTTTTCTACGCGCTGGGAACCAACCTGATCTGTCATTGCTGCTCCAGGCAAGAGAAAAGACCAAGGGCGAAGCGCCAGGCGCTGCTCGTCTTTGGTCTTTTACCACCCAGCCGGGCCAGGCTGCTCATTGAGCGGTTATGCATAGCGAACAGCAGGAGGGAGAGAGATTTACTCTATCTCTAGCACGCCACGCCTGCCTTCGCGGGCTGCGGCGGCGTTCACAAGGGTGCGTATGGCGCGGGCTATTTTACCTTCGCGGCCAATGACCTTACCCTTCTCGTCCGGGTCTACAGTTAGCTGAATACGCACCACGTAATCACCGCGCGTCTCGCGCACGTTCACAGCATCAGGGTTGTCTACGAGGTTCCTGGCGATATATTCTACAAGCTCTTTCATGTAAAACCTTCGGTTGGGGATTAAAGGCTGGGGGTTAGCAGCTAATAATTCTTAACCGCTAGTCCCTGATCCCTCATCAGTTGCTGCCTCTAGCACGGGGAGATCGCTGTTATCTGGAGCCTCCGTTGCGACCGTAGCCCCTGTCAATGCCTCGGAGCCTTCTCCGTTGTTGCGTGTTGCCTCGGCCATTCCTTCGCTCTGTGGCTCTGTTGCGACAACCTCACCAACTTCCGGCGCGACAACAGCTTCGGCGGCAGGTACAGCTTCGGGAGCGGCTTCGGTGGCGGCGACCTCGGCTCCAGCTTCAGCTTCCGGCGCGGGAGGCGGGGTGAAGCCCTTGCCAGAGGCGTTGCGGGTGCGGCGATTTGTGGGCTGAGGAGCCTCGGCGCTCGCGGCGGCTTTTCTGGCGGCGCGGTTAAAATGCTTGGCAAGGCTGGCTACCGCATTGGTAGGCTGCGCGCCCTTTTTCTTCCACTCCTCATATTTGGCTATATCTATCTGGATAGTAGCAGGGTCAGTACGTGGGTTGTAGTGCCCCAGGGTCTCAATAAAGGCCCCGTCGCGCGGTGCGCGGGCATCGGCTACCACAATACGATAATGGGGCTGCCTGATAGCCCCCATGCGGCGAAGTCGGATCTTCAGCATTTCTCTTTATCTTACTCCTCTAAAATATACCCTGTACATAAATACGGCTACAGCTATGGCTACAAGCCTATATCAGAAATGTCTGCGGCAGAAAGCCTGCCTGTTATTATACGCCATATGCGATTGCCCGTCAAACCCAACGGGCGCCGGATAAATGTTCAGAGTTGGGGTGGAGCAATCGTCAAGAGGCAACTGTGCGGGCATACCTACCCTCACCCCCAAACCCCCTCTCCCTTCATGGGAGAGGGGGCTTTATTGCTGGGGAGTATATCTCCCATGAAGGGAGAGGGGGCTTTAATCACCACTGTAGCCCCGTCAGGGGCCTGCCCCTGTGCACTCAGCAGGAGTAAAGCCCCTCTCCCCTTGTGGGAGAGGGGTTGGGGTGAGGGGAGGTGAGGATACGCCCACACAGCTACCCCTTGAACTTTGTTATACCCTAACTCTGAACGCTTACCCTTGCTGCGCTGGGTTCCCTGTCTGCTGCAAAGCAACTTGCGCCCTACCGCCAAGCTTGCAGGCTACGGCGAGGAAACAGCGATCACTATAACGGAGGTGGAGCATCGCGAAGTATGCACGATGGCAGAGCGGGTGCGCGCTCATGTTTCGGAGCAGCCTTTTTGCGCGCCACTTAGTGATGGCAGCGTCGTTCGTATGCAGATAGCAGTCAGTGCAGGTGTAGCAGAAATGCAGGGCGATGCTACAAACGCCGAGATGCTGATATCCACCGCTGATAAAGCCCTGTATGAAGCTAAACGCAATGGCCGCGACCGCACAGTGCTATTCCGTGCCATGAAACAGCACCCTCTGACCACGTAGTGCCGAAGCCGTAGCAGCTGCTCGTGCTGGCGCAGCGCCTCTATATAGTTTATAATCGGCTCTCTGCACCCTGAAAGCCACCAACTATATAGGAGGAGCACACATGCTCACCTCTACCACCGCCGCGCTCAACCGCAACTCACCTCTGCTCGACTGGTACCTTATGCCCGAATCCTACTCCGCGCCACTTGTTTACCAGGCAATAGAGGAGTTTGGTGTCAGCAAGGGCGGTACAGTGCTCGACCCGTTCTGCGGCACAGGCACAACGCTCGTCGCCTCCCGTCTGGCGGGGCGCAACGCCCTGGGTATCGAGGTCAACCCTTTTCTCTGCCTTGCCTCCAGGGTGAAAAGTCGCGCCGGCTTTGACCTTGCCCTGCTCAAGTTAGAGCTCGCCCGATTGCTGGAGGTTGCAGGCACTGCGCTCATAATGGCAGAGGAAGAGCCTGCAACGCTGGTGGAGATGCTGCCCGCCATGCCCCGCCTCGAAAGGTGGATCGCCAGGCGAGTGGCGCTCAAGATAGTTGCCCTCAGGCTCTGCATCGAGGAATGCGTCAGCCCGCCCAACCGCGATCTGATCATGCTTGCGCTGGCTTCTATCCTGCGTGGGGCCAGCAATATGAAGCTGTCGCCGCACGCCTTTGGCTCGCGGGAAGTGAAGCACGACGCGCCTGTTCTCTCCATCTTTGAGACAAAGCTCCGCAAGATGCTGGCCGACATCGAATGGGTGCAATCTCAAGGGGGGCTTGGCTGCGCTGAGGTCTACGAGGCCGACATCAGGGCGGCGGGTGAGATGGTGCACCCACTCCTCCCTGCTGACCTGGCTATTACCTCTCCACCCTACCTGAACAATCTCGACTACACTATGCAGACGCGCATGGAGCTATTTTTCCTCGGCTTCGTGAATGATATGGGGGGGCTAAAGCGCCTGCGCAAAAAGATGATGGTTAGCGACGCCAAAGCCACTTATCGCGACGTAGAGGATTGGCGGCGCGTGGAAGAGGTGCCTTCGGTGGCCAGGGTGGCGGCGGCAATAGGTGATAAGCTGGGGGATCGCGGCTGGGGCTGGGACTACAGCAGGATGACAAGGCAGTACTTCGGCGGTATCTTACGCGCCGTAGAATCGGTGCGCCCGATGCTGGCCCCAGGCGCTAGCCTGGTAATGATAGTAGGCGAGTCGGCGCACGCAGGTATCCTTGTACCCGTGCCCGAAATAATAGCTGAGCTAGGTGAGATGGCAGGCTACGCTCACCCCCGGATAAAGGTTCTGAGAACCAGGCGCTCCTCCTCCCACAGCTTCAGCCTAAAAGAAAGCGCCGTTGTGTTGCGTAGTGCGTAGCGCCTGAAGGCTAAGGAGGTTGGCCCTTTTTGATGCTCATCCGTTACGTACTCCGCTTCACTTCACTTTATCGCCCGCCTTCTCCAGCAGGTCCTTTAGCTCGCGGGCGGTTTGGACGGCTGCGCCCCGGTAATGGTTGTTGGTGAAAACGAAGGTATTCTGCGAGGTCTTCGCCAGCTTGTCTATCTTGGGCACCCACTCTTCAAGCTCTTCGGGCTTGTATTCGTAGCTATAACGCTCAAACGCTTCATCGTGCCGCCACCACTTCTGAGCGTTGCGCCCGTGGAACCGCACATAGGAGATAGGAGCGGTCGCCACAGCTACGGGTGGTATAAGCCCTTTGAGGCGCGGCTCATCCACGCTGCAATAGCCCAGGTTGTTCCTCCTCAACAACTCCATGGTCTCGTCCGTTATCCAGGTAGAGTTGCGGAACTCCACGGCCACAGGCAAGTCGCCCATCCGCTCGCGAAAGACAGAGAGGTAGTCGCGGTTCTCCGGTGTTGGCTTGAACGAGTTGGGGAACTGCGCCAGCACTGCCCCGAACTTTCCTTCGTCGATGAGGGGTTGCACAGCCTCTCTGAACAGGCGGAAGTTCTCGGGAGTAGAGCCACCCTCCTCTGCTTCCCGTTCATGCGTCAATTCCTTGCTCGCCTTGATGGTGAAAATAAAATCGTCAGGCACCTTCGAGGCCATCGCCGCCAACGTCCGGGCAGAAGGCATCCGATAATATGTGTAGTTGATCTCGGTAGCGTGGAACTCCTGCGCGTAAAAAGGCAGCATCTCGCTGTCCTTTATCCCCTCCGGGTAGAAAGGACCCTTCCAGTCCGCATAGCTGTAGCCGCTTGTGCCGATATGTATCATTGTGCCCTCCTGGAGACTCGTGGGAAAATCTTGTTGAGCAATGACTGTGCCTCCATTAGTTCAACATTTCTGCGGCAGCATATAGCGGCTTTGCGCCTGGGAGGAAAGGAATACCCCTGGTTTCAGTCATGTGAAACCAGGGGTATCGTCACACAGTGTGACCTGTGCCACGCCCGGTTGTAAATCGGGTGGCGCAGCGTTCAGAAGCTAACGGTTTACAGTAGTTTCTACGGGCACCGGAACTGCGGGCGTACCGGCATTTGGGAACTGCTGGGTAGGCTGAGAAGGTACAGTAAAACCAGGGGCAGCTTGCCCATAATGCAGATACTTCTGTGATGCCGGAACGCGCGTCGGACACACACTCGGCAATAACCCTTCTGGGCCATCCGGCAGCGTTGGATCGTTGAGAGCTTTCTTTACTAATGCGCCATTCTCTGATGGCAGAATAGCAGCAGGTACCCCCGCCCACTCGTCAAATATGTACATTACATAGCTCTTCTTGCCTGGGGTTGGCGGCGGTAGCTGGCCGAAACCTGGTGCCGCACCTCGATAGTCGAACTCGCCTCTTACAATAGCCACCATCAAGGGGGGTTCTTCAATAGCTGCAAAGTTGGGAGGACACCCCAGGCCCAGCACTGGCATCTCGTCATAGCTTACCGACTTTGCGAAGAGCACTTCCGGTTCTCCCTTCGGCTTCAGTTGGTGATTGGCCCAGTCCCGGACGAAGTAAGTAAGCTCTGCATCGCTTGCCCCTACAATGTTCTTGCTGCCGTACACAAAGCGAGATGTACCCTGAGCAGATGTAGCAGTAGATAGTGCTGTCGCAGGTGCTACTGCTTTCAGCACCATCTGGCCTGTTGAGTAACTTACCTCACCGCGCGCCGCGATAGCAACAACGGCACCCGCCACCAACGCAACACCAAGCAGAAGAATGGGTAGCAGGCTCTTCTTCGTTCTCATAACAGTCAGCTCCTTTCCAAGGCGCACTAATAATTGACAGTCCAATTTCCGTTTGCACAGGGCATACGTCCGGATGTAGCAAGGCAGGTGCAATATGACACATGTCCTCAATTGGTAAGAG
>DAHVFG010000079.1:0-13203 GCA_027317125.1 Chloroflexota bacterium
CCTTCTCCATGGCGACCTCCTCTTCGGCCAACACCGTCTGTGCCATTTGCTCACTCAGTTGCTCCTGTAGCTTCAACACCACACCCTCAATCTGAGCCAGGGTTGGCTACGTGGTGTCCGCCGACCAGCCAATCAACTCTTCGATTGCCGCCTCTGCTTGTGCCATAGGCTCTGCCTTCTTCTCTTCACGACTGCGCCTTCGCTGTCTCCTCAGGAGCCTCCTTGCTGCGCGGGGTTGCTCCCATTATCTCAGACTTTGCCCCCTATCTGAAATGCACCCGTTGGTGGTAAATGTTCGGGGTTGGGGGTGGAGCGATCTTGTTGGGGTATCTGTGGAGGCGTGCCCTCACCCACCCTCACCCCATGCCCCTCTCGCTTCATGGGAGAGGAGGCTTTATTCACCCTTGTAACCTCGTCACAGGGGCTTGCCCCTCCACCCTGCTCTGAACGGTTACGGGACTCGTAGTGTGTAATGCATAAGGATTATGGTTAAAGTATCTACAGCCTCAGATATTTACGCATCAGGCATTGCGAGTCCTATTCAGCACGGCAACGGTTTCCATGTGGAAGGTTTGGGGGAACATATCTATCATGCGCACTGACGAGAGGGTATATTCAGGGGAGAGGAGCTTGATGTCACGAGCCAGGCTGCCCGGGTCACACGACAGGTAAATGAGGAGAGGAACCTGCCTGCGAGCGAGCTCTTGCAGGAGGCCAGGGTGGCAACCGGAGCGCGGGGGGTCGAGAACCACCAGGTCAATGGCTTCTGATGTGGACAGGCGCGGCAGGAGTAGCTCAGCGCGGCCCTGGCGGAAGTCGGCGTTGTGTATCTGGGAGGTAATCGCCGTCCAACGCGCGCTTGCCACGGCAGAGCTATCGGTCTCAAAGCCGACCACACGGCCTGCGTGTGGCGCGATGGCTAACCCGAAGGTGCCAACACCAGCATGCGCGTCAACCACCAGCCCAACCTTGCGTGGCGTCTCCTCTAACACTTCCTTGAGGAGCAACTCGGCAGCCTGAGTATTAGCCTGGAAAAATGCGTCGGGCGCTACCCAGTAGATGCGGCCACCAAGCCTCTCAACCCAGACTCCCAGTGGCGGATTCGCCTCCCTGCTCTCGGATTGAGTGGCGCTATCGCGCAAGGAGACGCCTGTCAGCGCGTCTGCCATCGCGTCGGCAGCCAGCGAGGTTGTGCTGCGGCTGCCCCCCAGGAGGTTCACCGTCCCGTCGTCCATCACCTCGACAAGCGTCACGGCAAAGTCGATCTCACGCAACGCTGACGTGACAGCCCGTCGGACCTCGCGGCGCACCAGGAGCGTTACCGGATTCGCCTCTTCGCCCTCGTTTGTGTTTGGGCCTGCATCCGGTCGTCCACCATGTGGCGGTCGTCTACGAACGGCATGGGCAAGAGAAGGTCTGGCCTGACCGGAAGCCTTACTATGGAACACTACCACGCCCTGGCCTGTGTCGGCGCTGAACCGCAGCGCCACCTTCCAGACGCGCATGACACCCCGTAGCTCGTTTCGCCCTGCATCTGCGGCCAGAGAGTGCTCAATAACCTTATTTATGATAGGAATAAGGCTGTTTATTCCCTCATTGGAGATAGGGCAGCTATCTACAGGCACAATCGAGTGGCTGTCACGGCGAAAGTAGCCGAGCCGCTTCGAGGTGGCCTCAATAGCAAAGTGTGAGGTATTGCGATAGTTGTAGGAGCGAGGTGAGCCTATCGAACTCTTGATGAGTGCATCGAGGTTCTCAACGCCAGCGATACGCTGTAGCTGTGAGCGCAGAATCTTCTCTTTGAATTGCACCTGAGCGTCATACTCTATATGCTGCCATTGGCAACCCCCGCAGGTGCCGAAGTAAGGGCATTGAGGCACAGCCCTGAGCGGCGAAGGCTCCTCAACTTCTGTGACCTGGCCGCGCAGCAGATTCTTGCGCCGCTCTACAATATTAACTGTGGCCGCCTCGCCTTCTATTGCGGGCCAGGCAAAAAGAGCAAGACCCGACTCGGGGTCGCGGCCTACAGCGTCGCCACCATACGCCATATCGGTCAGTTGGACGCGCAAAAGCTGAGCGCCGTCGGGCGCGTTATCCTGGGACATAAAGGAAAGCCCGGAGACTGCTAAAGATGGAAATAACCTTCAAGGGGCAAAACAAAGACCGCGCCCCGACCGCTGGGCTGCACCTGCCCCCCTTCTCCGCCGGCGGCCTGCGCTGCTTGCGCGGCTGCGGCGGCTGCTTTGCGCGAAGCTGCGGTGTGCACGCCGCTACGCAGAATAGCCAGCACCGGCTCCACATCTTCATCGTCAACACCCATCATCACAGTTGTGTTACCTTCGCGGCGGAACCCGCCCGTAGAAGCCAAACGAGTCGTCCGAAATCCTGCCGCCAACAATGCATCTGTAATGCCTTCAGCAGCCTGAGTGGAAACAACGGCCAGCACTAACTTCATAATAACAGCACCCCCAGTGGCGTGATTATATGGGCTAACGCCTGCGCTGTCAACAAGGAGGGCTCAGGTAAGTGTTCAGAGTAAGGGTGGAGCAATCGTCAAGAGCCAACTGTGCGGGCATACCTACCCTCACCCCATGCCTCTCTCCCTTCATGGGAGAGGGGGCTTTATTCCTGGGGAGTATATCTCCCATGAAGGGAGAGAGGCATGGGGTGAGGGAGTGTCCACCCTTACTCTGAACACTTACGGGCTCAGCAATCCAGGTTGCTGGGATGTAAATGTTCAAACTAAGGGTTGGAGGGGCTAGATTAGCCCCCTCTCCCTTCATGGGAGGGGGTTTGGGGGTGAGGGTGCGTGAGGGTGCGTGAGGGTGCGCCTCCACAGCTTCTCCTTGCAGATTGCTCCACCTCAAGTCTGAACGCTTACGCTGGGATTTTTGCTTGACTGTGCCTCGCCGTTATGGTATCTTTAAAGCCTAAAACCCTGCGGTGACAACTGGTCGTAAAAGGTTTTGATCCTAACTAAATCTTTGGGAGCCGGCAGCGGATGGGGCTGCGTACGCCCGTAAGGGTAACGCAATAACCTGAAGAACGGCACCCACCTGCGTTGAGCAGGTTCAAAACCTATACGACCACATCCGGGGTTTTTCCATTTAAAGAGTGCGTATCGCGTAAGAGAGTAAGGAGAGATGGTCCTTTACCCTTCAAGCCTGGAGTTATTCGCCACCCACTGCGTGGTACGCAATAGAGTCCCATGCTAATTACCCTCATTGGGCCTGAGCGACTTCTAGTGGCTCAAGCCTTGCAGAAGCACCTGGCTAAGCACGCCCCAGCTGAAGATAGCTTTGGCGATGTCAACCTGACGCGCTTTGACGCTGCGCACCTCACGCCTGACGAGCTGGCACGAGCCGTTCAATCCATTGGCTTCTTCGATGACGAGCGGGTAGTTGTTGTAGAGGGACTGCTTTCCAGGTTCACAGGCGGGAAATCTGTGGAGGGAGAAGACGGCGGGTCCACAGAGAAAGCTGAAGCCGTATCCAGAGGCAAGAGCAAGGCCGATGCGGGCCTCACAGAAGGGTTCGCTCAGGTGTTTGGGCTAGTACCCGATTCGACTGTGCTTATACTCCTCGAGCGAGGCAGCGTCAACAAGAACAGCGCCCTACTCAAGGCAGCTGCACGCCACGGGAAAGTTGAAGAGTTCAAGTCGCCTGTGGGGGGTATGTTGGAGCGCTGGATAGCCGAGCGCGGCAGAGGGGCAGGTATAAAGATAACTCCAGGCGCGCTCTCCGCCCTTGCCGCTACTCTCTCCGATTTGCAGATGCTCGCCAACGAGCTTGATAAGCTGTCGCTGTACGTGGGCGAGGGTGGCACCGTTGACGAGAAGGCCCTGCGCCAGATGAGCTTTGCTTCCAGGCAAGATGACGTCTTCGAGATGACCTCCGCCGCCGCTCGCCGTGACACGCGTGGCGCGCTCCAGCAGCTACACAAGCTGACAGATAGCGGCACTCAACCGGAGGGTATCCTGCCGGTGCTGGCCTGGCAAGTGCGTACCCTCATGCAGGTGCGCGATATGCTCGACAGGCGAGTGCCGGAGTATCGCATGGCCGAGAAATCGGGGTTGAGCGACTACATGGTGCAGAAAAGCGTTTCACAGGCACGGCAATTTTCTATGAAAAAGCTGCTACAAATACATACAGGGCTCCTTGAGCTTGACCACGCGGTCAAGACAGGCCGCGCCCAGGCCGAGCTTTCCCTCGACACGTTGGTAGTGGAGATGTGCCAGTGACCGACAACACAGCAAAGCCGGAGGCGCTTGCCTCCGGCTTCCTTTTGGCCTGAAAAAGTTTACCTGCCTGCGGTGGTAAGCTGGTTATACTTGGACATCAGGCGCGACTTGCGGCGAGCAGCCTGGTTGCGGTGGATTATGCCTTTATTGGCGGCTTTATCCAGCTCGCTGATAGCGCGCACAACCGCCTCGGCGGCATCTTCCTGGCGGCCCGCTATCTTCGTCTGGGCCGTACGGACGTATGTCCTGAGGGCAGTACGCACGGGTTTGTTGCGCATGCGCTTGCGCTCAGACGAGCGGATTCTCTTTATTGCGGACTTAATATTCGCCAACTGTGAGTGTCCTCCATGACAAAACGGCG
This sequence comes from Chloroflexota bacterium, assembly GCA_027317125.1. GTDB lineage: Bacteria > Chloroflexota > Chloroflexia > QHBQ01 > JADMIH01 > JADMIH01. The sequence goes on from DAHVFG010000079.1 coordinate 4,602, forward strand.
ACGCCGTTCTTCTAATAACATCTGTTTTTTGGGCCAGCAGCTATTATATCAGAGTGGGTACCCAAATGCAACCTTCCGATCCTGGTGATCAAAGGATGCGCCGTCTCGGTATTGCCATTCTGAACGCAGTGAAGAACGACAAGGTAGGAGTTCATTTGCCTGGGCCAGCTCAAAGTTGGCCCAGGCTGTATAAGGTGAGTTCGTAATTCATAATTCCGCCGAATGCGGTTGGGGAGGATGTCCGTAAGTGGGCGTAGCAACTGATACGATTACTATCAAGGACGATTTCATCTTCCTTGTCAGCGATCTCGATGGCGAGTTAGTGCCGGGACCGGAAGGTCAGGGTATGTACCTGCACGACACCCGCTATCTGAGCCGCCTGCAATTGCTGGTGAATGGGGGAAAGCCGCAGACACTCAGTTATACCACTGACTATAATATTGCTGCCAAGTTTCACATGGGGGTCCACCACAAGGTAGAACTACCCGCTTTTATAGAAGGTGAGATGGTTGAACGTCTGATACCGAACGCTGTTGCCCTTAGTCGCAAGCGGTACATCAATCGCGGCCTGGTTGAGCGACTTGAGTTTACCAACTATCACCCGGTGGCTCTTCCTGTGAAGGTGGCCTTGCGGGTTGGGGCCGACTTTGCGGACATATTTGAAGTGCGCGGCCTACCGGGTTTTACCCACAGCTATCTGGTACAGATAAAAGCCGATATAGAGGTGGGCGGTCGAGCGATCACCTTTAGCTCACATCTGCAACCGCAGGATGGAAGTGACCTCTCCAGAAAGCGAGGCGCGCACCGGTCACTCCGTGTAGAGTGCAGCACGCCACCGGAGTATGTGGAAGAAGTCAGCAGCTTGAGCGCAGTCAGGGGCGAGAGGCTGCCTGAAGTAATCCTGCACTACAGCCTCAACCTGGAACCGAACCGCACTATCGCGCTGGATATCTGCTTCATGCCTGTTGGTGCGCCCGCAGGTGCGAACGAAGAGGCACCACAGCCAGAGCCAGAGCCACCTGGTGCTAGAGGAACCTTCAGCAGCGAAGTGGCGGCTATGCACGCCCTCTACACACGATGGCTGGCGGAATGTACGAGCGTGAAGACGAGCGACCATAGGCTCGCCAGCATCTTCGAGACGGCGACCCTCGACCTGCGCTCGCTCATGCAGCAGGAGCCGACGGGCCTTGTGGTGACGGCGGGCGTCCCCTGGTACTTCACCCTCTTCGGGCGCGACAGTCTGATCACCTCCCTGCAAACCCTATCCCTCAACCCGAAGATAGCGATAGATACGATGCGTGCACTGTCGGCTTACCAGGCCACCGGCTTCGATGACTTTCGGGACATGGAGCCTGGCAAAATCCTGCACGAGTTGCGGCGTGGCGATATGACTTTGCAGGGCGAAGTGCCCCACAGCCCCTACTATGGTTCAGTGGACAGCACGCTTCTTTTCATTCTGCTCTATTCCGAGCTATTCAAGTGGGTAGACAACCCGGCCCTTTTCGAGGAGCTTTGGCCGAATGTAGAGAGGGCGCTCGCCTGGGCCGAAGAATACGGCGATATGGACGGCGACGGCTATATAGAGTTCCGGCGTCGCTCGCGCAAAGGTATCTTACACCAGGGCTGGAAGGACAGCGACGAATCGATGGGCGGCGATCTTGGGCCGCGCCCCGTGCAGCCGGTAGCTCTGGTGGAGGTGCAGGGCTACTGGTACGCCGCGATGCTGGGGCTTGCAGCCGTTTTGCGGCACTACGGCAGCGGCGGCCAGCTGCTCACAGCCACAAGGTTAGAAGCGAAGGCTGCTGCGCTCAAAGCACATTTCAACCGCGACTTCTGGTGGCCTGAAGAAGGCTATTATGCGCAGGCGTTGGATGCAGACAAGAAGCAGGTGCGGGCGGTCACCTCGAACATTGGGCACTGCCTGTGGAATGGCATCATAGACGAGGAAAAAGCAGGGGTCGTCGTTGCGCGCCTTGTGCAGCCCGGCATGCGCTCCGGTTGGGGGGTGCGCACGATGAGCACGGCGGATCCGTCTTATAACCCGATGAGCTATCATAACGGGAGCATCTGGCCTCATGACAATTCGTTGCTGATAGCGGGGCTGAGGCGTTACGGCTTCCACCAGGAGATGCTACAGGTGGCCGAGGAGATATTCGCCGCGGCCATGACCTTCCCCGGTGGCCGCTTGCCGGAGCTCTATTGCGGTTTCGAGCGCGGCAGCGGGGCTGAGCGCGAGTCATCGCCCGTGCCATACCCGGTGAGTTGTAGCCCACAGGCATGGGCGGCGGGCACGCCCTGGCTGGCCCTCCAGTCTATTCTCGGCCTGGCGGCGGTCGCTCAGGACGGTGGGCTGAGAGTGTCGCCTCTGCTGCCGCAAGGTGTGGACAGCATCACTCTGGCAGGTTTGCGGGTCGGCGGCAGACGCTTAGACTTGGCGGTTCGTCGCGATGGAGCGAGTAACATCTACACTCTGTCGCCGTCAAGTGGCGATGGCGGCCCACAGAGTCATGGCTTACTCTGAACAATTACGTGTATAATCTCATTACAGTGCTAAAGAGGCTAAAGAGGCTAAAGAGGCTAAAGGGGCACCGAGCTAACCGCGCCGGAAATACATTCCTTGGATCAAAACCATGAACAGAGAGCACGACAAAGACGATCCCCGGCAAGATCCCCCCCTGGCGGAAGGGTTCAGGTATCGCGTCCGCAGAGTAGCTGCCCGTGCAGGTGAGGCTGTAAGAGAGGCCCCTGGCGCAAGCTCAAGCGACGATATGAACGACGCGCCAGCTCAGGCTAGAGCAGAGGAAATAGAAGAGATAGAGCTTGATCCCGAAGAGTTCGATTATGAGGAGCTGCAACCGGCTCCATATCTCAAGCCGGGCTTTGTAGCCTACCTGATTGGTGGGCTTGCGGGCGTCGTGCTCGGTGGATTGACTTTGGTGCTGGTGCTCATTTATCTAAACAGGAGCCGACAGCCCGCACCGGCCCCTGCCCAGCTGCCTGCTGTGGTGCAGTTGACGAGCCAGGGAACGAGTAATGCTGCTGTAGCGACCACCGCTACAGTGGTGCCGCAGCCTACTCCCCAGCCAAACGCCACGCCTGCCGCCCTGTTTGATGCCGGTCCAGCCGGGGTCAACAAGGGCCAACTCAATCTGCCTCGGGGCATAGCTCAAGACCCCAACGGCAATTTCTTCGTAGCCGATACCCAGAACTTTCGCATCCAGAAGTACGACAAAGCCGGCAAGTTCATCACCGCGTTCGGCGCTGAAGGCGATGCAGATGGACAATTCAATCCGATGAACCCGAACTCTGTTGGCACAGGACCGGGCGGTGTGGCTGTGGATGCGCAAGGCAGCGTATACGTCGCCGACACCTGGAACCACCGCATCCAGAAGTTCGACAACAACGGCAAGTTTATCACCCAATGGGGTGGGTTCCTCAGCTTGCTCGACGACGCCTCAACTACCGACCCGAACAAGGAGAGCAAGTTCTGGGGGCCTCGTGGGGTTGCGGTCGGCCCCGATGGGGCTGTGTACGTAACCGATACCGGCAACAAGCGCGTGCTGATCTTCGACGCAAGTGGCAAGTTCCTGCGAAAGATAGACAGCGGCATGAGCAAGGAAAAGGCGGATGCCAAATATCCGTTCGACAAGCCCGGCGAGTTGAATGAGCCTATAGGCATAGTCGTTGACGGCAGTGGCAACATCTACGTGGCCGACACGCGCAACAGCCGTATCCAGAAGTTCGATAAAGATGGCAAGCCGCTGGCACAGTGGGCAGTTCCTGCCAACGACTGGGCCACAGGCACTCTCCTGGAACCGTTTTTAGCCATAGATGGAGCAGGCAATATCTACGCCACCGCACCGACCGGCGGGACAGTGCTCAAGTTCAGCTCGGCGGGCCAGCTCTCAGGCCAGAAGAACAAAGAGGGCGCGGTAACTCTTAGCACTCCTACAGGCATAACAGTCACGCCCGATGGCACAGTCTACGTGGTTGATACATCGAGTAGCCGCGTTGTGAACCTGGGCAAAATACCGTAGAGAACGGGCGAGCTGTGAGCGTCTGCTCATGAAGCGATTCCAGGGCTGAGCGGAGGTCTGGGCGGTCTGTGGCGCTTGGCTCAACTCCGTGAGCCGCTCCTGGTTGACCTTTCATGACCGCTTCCAACAATGGGTAGAGGCAGGTGTGTTCTTGAAGCTCTGGCCGACCAACCAAACGGCTACCCCAAGGGCAGGCCACGTAAGACCCACGACCGCAGGTAGACATTTCGAATCAAAATGTACGGCTCACTTAGATTTGATTGTAGCAGATGCTCAAACTACAAAGAAGTACGATGAGGCGACCTGATGAACGTTTTTGATATACGCGACCAACTCATTTCCGGCTACAAAACCTACGTCTCAAGCTTCATCAACATCCGAGACGAGGAGATCAGCAAACGTGTACGCGAGAGCCTCGATAGCGGGGCTCTATGGCCGGACCCCCTAACACAGCTAAACCCCTCCTTTGAGCCAGGCGAATGGATTGAGGACCTGGTCGGTGAAGATGTGCTTCATCCTGAGTGCGCCCGGGTCTTCCGCATAAAACGCGACCGCCAGGACCCAGGCCAACCACTACGACTGCACCGACACCAGTCGGAGGCGGCACGCACAGCGCGGACCGGAGCAAACTATGTGCTCACGACCGGCACCGGCTCAGGCAAGAGCCTCGCCTACATAGTGCCCATCGTGGACCATGTGTTGCGCCGGGGGCGGGGCAAAGGCATCCAGGCCATTGTGGTCTACCCCATGAACGCGCTGGCAAACAGCCAGTACGGAGAGCTTGAGAAGTTCCTCAACTACGGCTACCCGGACGGCAAAGGCCCTGTCACCTTTGCCCGCTACACAGGCCAGGAGTCGGACGTTGACCGTCAGGCCATTATGGCAAACCCACCCGACATCCTGCTCACCAACTATGTCATGTTGGAGCTCATCCTCACCCGCCCTATAGAGCGGCCCCTCATTGAGGCTGCTAAAGGTATGCGCTTCCTGGTGCTCGACGAGTTACATACCTACCGCGGGAGACAGGGCGCAGATGTGGCTCTGCTTGTGCGTAGGGTCCGCGATCGACTTCAAAGCAATGAAACACAGCAACCGCTTCAGTGCGTTGGCACTTCTGCTACATTGGCAGGTGTTGGAAGCTACGACGAGCAGCGTTCCCAGGTGGCCGCTGTTGCCACACGCTTGTTCGGTGCAGATGTACGCCCCGAAAGCGTCATAGGCGAGACATTGCGCCGTGCCACACACGAGCTTGACTTGGGCGACCCCGTTTTTGTCGATCTTCTCACCCGTCGAATAGCAGATCCCAATATACATCCGCCCAGCGCTTTCGCTGAGTTCATCAAGGATCCACTCTCCATCTGGATCGAGAGCACCTTCGGGGTGACCGCCGACCCGAGCGGCCGCCTTGTGCGATCCACGCCGCAGAGCATAGAAGGACCGGACGGTGCGGCTCGCAAACTGAGCCAGCTAATCGGCGTGGCAGAGGTACGCTGTGCTGCCGCCATACGCGAGGGACTACTGGCAGGCTACACCTGCGAGCGCAACCCCGAAACCGGCTTCCCTGCATTCGCCTTCCGGCTGCACCAGTTCATCTCAAAGGGTGATGCTGTCTACGCTTCATTGGAGCCGGAAAGCAGCCGGTACATTACGGTCCACGGGCAGAAGTACAAGCCCGGCAGCCGGGACCATGTGCTGCTGCCTGTGGTCTTCTGCCGCGAGTGCGGTGAGGAATACTTCGTGGTCCGGCGTATCTATGACAACGATAGCGGCGGTTACACCTACATACCCCGCGACCTCGGAGACCAGGCCGATATCGGTGCCAGTGAAGCAGGGTTTCTCCACTTCAGCTCGGATGAGCCGTGGCCGTCCGATTACGACGAAATGCTTGATCGGCTCCCAGAAGATTGGGTGGAAGACCAGAACGGTGTGCGCCGAGTGGTAGGCTCACGACGCAAGGAGCTTCCCACACCTGTAAGGGTAGCGCCCAATGGAAGCGAGAGGAAAGGGGAAGGCAGCGGGGAGAGGGGCGAGAATAATGGGGCAGCTAAAGACGGCAGCCTCCTTTGCCACTACATAGGAGCTCCATTCCGGTTCTGCCTCAATTGCGGCGTATCGTATGACTTCCGCCAGCAGAATGACTTTGCAAAGCTCGCGCTTCTAAGCTCGGAAGGGAGAAGCACCGCCACCACCATCCTCAGCATGTCGGCAGTGCGCGAACTGAGAAGGTCAGACCTTCCCCGCCGCGCTCGCAAGCTCCTTAGCTTCACCGACAACCGCCAGGACGCTTCTCTACAAGCAGGGCACTTCAACGACTTTGTGGAGATAGGGCTACTGCGCTCGGCTTTGTACCGCGCGGTCCGTGACTCGGGCAGCGAAGGCCTCGACCATGCCTCCCTCACACAAAGAGTATTCTCGGCTATCAATCTGCCCATCGAGCTATACGCCAGCGACCCCGATGTGCGCTTCCAGCTCCTCAAGGAGACTGAGCGTGCGCTGCGCGAGGTGCTCGGTTACCGCCTGTACCGCGACCTAAAGCGCGGATGGCGTATCACCTCTCCGAACCTTGAGCAATGCGGACTTTTGCGTATTGACTATCTATCGCTTGATGACGTATGCGGGGCGGAGGACGTGTGGACTGCACGCCACCCTGCGCTTGCTTTGGCTACTCCGGAAACGCGGGCCAGGATTTCCCGGGTCTTGCTCGATTTCATGAGGCGCGAGCTTGCCATCAAGGTGGATTACCTGGACCAGGACGCGCAGGAGCGGACCCAGCAGCAGAGCAGCCAGCGCCTCATAGACCCCTGGGCCATCGACGAGAACGAGAAGATGGAGCACTCAAGCGTGCTCTACCCGCGGCCCAGCCGTCCCGGCGACTTCGGAGGTGACGTTTATTTGTCGGCTAGAGGCGGCTACGGGCAGTATCTGCGGCGGCGTACTACATTCCCGGGTGGCGAAAGGTTGAGCGTTGAGGATAGCCAGCAGGTGATCTGCGACCTGCTCGAAGGGCTCAAGGCGGCAGGCCTCGTGGAAGTGGTGCGCGAAGCTCAGGGCGACAAGGGTAAGAGCCATGCCAACCGCAACGGCAACGCCAAGGACAAAGGCAAGGATGTGCCAGGCTACCAGGTACCGGCCTCTGCCATGTTGTGGCAAGCAGGCGATGGCACGAAGGCGTTTCACGATCCGATCCGGGTGCCCAGCATTTCATCAGGCCGGAGCGCGGGAACAAACGGTGCCATACCTGGAGGACGGACCAACCAATTCTTCGTTGACTTCTACAAGCAAGCGGCCGATGAGCTACAGGGCTTTCGAGCGCGCGAGCACACCGCCCAGGTGCCCTACGAGCTGCGAGAGGAGAGGGAAGAGGAGTTTCGTGAAGGCAAGCTGCCCGTGCTCTATTGCTCGCCTACTATGGAACTCGGGGTCGATATCTCCGAGCTCAACATGGTGAATATGCGAAATGTGCCACCAACGCCGGCTAACTACGCGCAGCGCTCTGGGCGCGCAGGTAGAAGCGGCCAACCTGCCCTCGTCTTTTCATACTGCACTACAGGCAGCCCGCACGACCAGTACTTCTTCAAGCGCCCCGAGCAGATGGTGGCAGGGGCTGTGACCCCTCCGCGGCTGGACCTCGCCAACGAGGACCTTGTGCGCTCACATATACACGCAATCTGGCTTGCAGAGAGCCGGCAGAGCCTTGGCAAGTCGCTCAAGGATATCCTCGACATCTCCGGAGACCAACCGACCCTGGAACTGCAGCCGGAAGTCCAGGATACGATCAACAACGAGCAGTTCCGCCGCCAGGCACGTGCTCGTGCCGAACGGGTTCTCGCCTCCCTGGGCGAAGATATCCTCTCGGCTGAGTGGTACAGCGAAGGCTGGCTCGACAAGGTCCTTGCTCAGGTAGCCCGCCAGTTCGACCAGACCATTGAGCGATGGCGTAGCCTCTACCGTGCTGCACTCAAGCAATCTCAGATGCAGCAGCGGATCGTACTTGACGCCTCGCGCAGCTCGGACGACAAGAACCAGGCGAAGAGGTTGCGCCGCGAAGCGGAATCGCAGATCGATCTCCTTACCGAAGTCGATAACGTGGTGCAGTCCGACTTCTACTCATACAGATATTTCGCTTCAGAGGGATTCCTACCAGGATACAGCTTCCCTCGCCTGCCTATATCCGCATTCATCCCGGCGCGCCGGGTCAAGCAGCGTGACGAGTTCCTGTCACGACCCCGTTTCCTGGCCGTCTCCGAGTTCGGGCCGCGAGCCATCATCTACCACGAGGGATCGCGCTACCTGATTAACAAAGTGATCTTGCCTGTGGGTGACAGCAGCGAGGACGGGGCCATCGAGCAGAACAATGTGGCCATGCTGGAGGCCAAGCGCTGCGAGCGATGCGGCTACCTGCATCCTATCACCGACGGCGTTGGACAGGATCTATGCGAGAACTGTCATGCACCGTTGGGCGACCCATTGCGTAAGCTGTTCCGCCTCCAGAACGTATCGACAAAGCGGCGCGACAAGATTAGCTCCGACGAGGAAGAGCGCCAGCGCATGGGGTACGAAATCAT
>DAHVFG010000007.1:0-49184 GCA_027317125.1 Chloroflexota bacterium
CCTCAGGATACGTCCCGACGAGGCTCCAATGGGTGCTCAGAAGCACCTGCCTCATCGGGCCCCGACCTATAGTCCTGCCGCCGCATCGCCCGTTGGCAGGGCCATAGGGTCGGGGCCATCGCGCTACTGGGCGGCGTTCCACAACCGCCACCGCCACCGCCTGCACGGGGTGCGCTAGGTGGCCGGCCAACCCCCGTATTGGGGAAATATGAGTACACCAGATATCAGCCATGAAGAAACAGAACATACCGAACAAACTCCAGGTTTGGATTGACGCTCGCCAGAAGTATCGTCTGAGCCATGCCCAAATTCAAATGGCCCGTGAGTTGGGCCTCAATCCACGACACTTCGGGAAGCTGGCGAACCAGCATCAGGAACCGTGGAAAGCCCCGCTGCCCCAGTTCATTGAGGCGCTCTACTCCAAGCAGTTCGGGAGAACTGGACCGGACAAAGTGGTGTCTATCGAAGAAAGCAGCAAGGAACTTGAGCGCAAGAAGGTAGCACGGCAACAGAGAAAACAGCAGCCTCCGGAATCGCCTCAGGAATCAATGACCGACCCCCTACAAGCAGAGCCCGACTGAGAATGGCCTTATGAGACCTTATGGGAAGCGAAGGGAGCATGAGCAACACGGTCAGCAGCAATAAGGTCAGTAGCAACACGGTCGGTGTGCCCCTGACCACCCTCGAGGCGGTTCTGGAGCGCATCACCTATGCCAACGAGGAAACCGGCTACACCATTGCCCGCGTCGCGACCGCCAGGGGCAGTAACAGTAACAGTAACAGTAACAGTAACACTGACCTGTTGACCGTCGTCGGGAGCTTGCTGGGTGCCCAGCCGGGCGAGAGCTTGCGTATGCAGGGCCTGTGGAAGAGCCACCCCCAGTATGGCCGTCAATTCGAAGTCCACTCCTACACCACTGTCCTCCCAGCTACTATTCAGGGCATCCGCCGCTACCTTGGCTCCGGTCTGATCAAGGGGATCGGCCCCAGGATGGCCGAGCGCATTGTGGCCCACTTTGACCTGGACACCCTGCGTGTTATCGAGGAGGAGCCACAGCGCCTGATCGAGGTGCTCGGCCTCGGCCCCAAGCGCACAGCCATGATCGGAGCGGCATGGGAGGAGCAGAAGGCTATCAAGGAGGTGATGCTCTTCTTGCAGGGGGTGGGCGTCTCGACCTCCCTCGCCGTACGCATCTACAAGACCTACAAGGACGCGGCCATCTCCATCGTCAAGAACGAACCGTATCGCCTGGCCTCTGACGTCTGGGGCATCGGTTTCAAGACGGCAGATAAGATCGCGCAGAGCATGGGCATCCCCCACGACAGCCCAGAGCGCGTGAAGGCTGGGTTGCAGTTTACCCTCTCGGCAGCGAGCGAAGACGGGCACTGCTACTTGCCCCAGGAGGAGTTGATCGCCAAAGCGACTGAGATCCTGGGCGTGGACGCGGCATTGGCCGAGGCGTGCCTGGAGGAGTTGGTGCGCGATGAGGGTGTCATGGCGGAGATCCTGCCCACCCTGCCCACCCTGCCCACCGCTGGCGGCCAGACCGGCCAGACCGGCAAGATCGTAGCCGTCTACCTTGTGCCATTCTACAGGGCTGAGGTGTCGCTGGCGAATGGGCTGCTTCGCCTGCTGCGCGCACCCAGCGACCTGGAGCGGCTGCCCCTCTTCAGCTCTGTCGACTGGGAGGCTGCCTTCGAGTGGCTGCACAAGAAGACTGGCAGCACCCTGGCTCCCGAGCAGGTAGAGGCCGTTCGGCTGGCACTTACCGAGAAGGTAGCCGTGCTCACCGGTGGCCCCGGCTGTGGCAAGAGCTTCACCGTCCGTTCCATCGTGGCTCTTGCCAGAGCCAAACGCGCCCACATCATCCTGGCCGCACCCACCGGACGAGCGGCCAAGCGACTGGAGGAGTTGGCCGGTTTACAGGCCAGCACCCTGCATCGTCTGCTGGGGCTGCGTCCGGGCGGGGATGCGGCGTATGATCGTGACCACCCACTCGATGCCGACCTGATCGTAGTCGATGAGGCGAGCATGCTGGATGTGCTGCTGGCCAATACCCTCATCAAGGCGATCCCACCCGGCGCGCACCTGCTGCTGGTCGGGGACGTGGACCAGCTGCCCAGTGTCGGGGCTGGAGAGGTGCTGCGAGACGTAATCGGCTCGGGCGTCATCCCGTCGGTTCGTCTGACGCACATATTTCGTCAGGCCCAGCAGAGCGGCGTGGTGACCAATGCCCACCGCATAAACGCCGGTCAGATGCCCCAGACCAAGGGCCTGGACGACTTCTTCTTCTTCGCGGAGGAGGACCCAGAGCGGGTAGCCGAGCTAACGGTCGATATCGTAGCCAACCGCCTGCCCCGCCGGTTCGGCCTCGATGCTCGCCGCGATGTGCAGGTGCTGTGCCCGATGCATCGGGGGCCGGCAGGAGCTGGCGTGCTCAACGAGCGGCTGCAAGAGGCGCTGACGCCGTCCCGCCCCGACCTCCCCGAGCGGCGCTATGGTGGGAGGGTCTACCGGGTCGGGGACAAGGTGACACAGATCCGCAACAACTACGACAAAGAGGTCTTCAACGGCGCCGTGGGTGTCGTCACGAGCCTCTCGCTCGAGGACCAGGAGCTGAGGGTGCGCATGGACGAAGGGGAGGAGAGGGAGGTGGTGTACGGCTTCGACGAACTGGACGAGTTGACACATGCGTACGCCATGAGCATCCACCGCTCTCAGGGTTCGGAGTATCCGTGTATCGTGGCGGCGCTAACCACGAGTGCCTGGGTGATGCTGCAGCGCAACCTGCTCTATACAGCGGTGACGCGAGCAAAACGGATCGTGGTGTTGGTGGGGAGCAAGCGAGCGCTGTGGAAGGCGGTGCGGACGGAGGGCGGGGGGCGGAGGTATGCGGCCCTGGCGGAGCGGCTACAGGGGTTGCAGCGGTCCACGAGAGGTGCAAGTGTACTATCATGAGCACGCAGACGCAGACCATTATGGACGGGGATCTGCTGATAGCTGGCCTGGTAGATGCCCGAGTACGGTCACCCATCTTCGCAGCTTGTAGCATGTATATCAAGGAAGCGCTCCAGCATGTCCCGCTTTCCTTTCGTTTCGTGGCGTCCCCCGGTGGCCCCCAGCACCACAGCATTTTCGCTCTCCTTGGTGGAAACTAGTTGTGTAAATAGAACAAATATGCTATACAGAGAAAGATGAGGGGCACACAATGACGCCCACAATCCACCAGAGGGCTCTACTTATATGGCGACCAACAAGAAAACCGGGGGCCCAACCGGCCAACCTCCCGGTACTCCCGCCACTCCCGCTACTCGCGCCACGACCCCAAGTAAGGGGAATACCCCTTCACGACCCCCACGGTCTCCACGGTCCCCACGGGCACAGAGGGCATCAAGCAGTGGACCATCATGGGAAGCGTCGGCCGCCGGACGCTCCGTGCTGATCGTCGAGTCGCCTGCCAAGGCCAAGACTATCGCCAGGTACCTCGGGTCCGGCTTCGTCGTCGAAGCCTCCTTCGGACATGTCCGCGATCTGCCCAAGTCCGAACTGGGCGTGGACGTGGACCACGCTTTCGCACCAAAGTACGAGGTGCCACCCGACAAGTCGGCCAGGGTAAAGAGGCTCAAAGAGCTTGTAAAAGCAGCCACCTCCGTCTACCTGGCCACCGACCCCGATCGGGAGGGGGAGGCCATAGCATGGCATGTGCAGCAGGTCACGGGCGCTGGACGCGGTGGGCAGCCGGTTTACCGAGTGGAGTTCCACGAGATCACACAGGGTGCAGTCCAGCACGCCGTCCAACACCCACGCTCGATCAACACCCACCTGGTGGACGCCCAGCAAGCCCGCCGGGTGCTAGACCGGCTCGTAGGCTACAAGATATCGCCCCTCCTATGGGAGAAGGTGGGGCGCGGGCTGTCGGCAGGGAGGGTGCAGAGCGTCGCTGTGCGCCTGGTGGTAGAGCGGGAGCGGGAGATTGTGGCCTTCGTGCCGCAGGAGTACTGGTCTATAGAGGCTGACCTCTCCAAGCGCCCCCGAGGGAAGCCCGGGTACGCCTTCCATGCTCAGCTCGTGGCGGTAGGTGGTAAGAAGATAGACCTCAAGACGGGGCAGCAGGCCAACAGCATAGTGTCGGCCTTGCAGGGAGCCGAGTACCAAGTGGAGCGAGTGACCACCAAAGAGGTGCAGCGACGCCCATCTCCACCCTTCATCACATCAAGCCTGCAGCAGGAGGCATCGCGCAAACTCGGTATGCCAGCCAAGAAGACGATGCAGGTAGCCCAGAACCTGTACGAGGGGGTTGAGCCATTTGGCGGCCTCATCACCTACATGCGCACCGACTCCACTAACGTAGCGGCTGAGGCGCAGGCGGCAGCTCGCAAGGTGATCTCCGGCAGGTTCGGGGGACAGTACGTGCCCGCTTCCCCGCCGGTGTACCAAAAGAAGGTGGCGGGGGCGCAGGAGGCCCACGAGGCGATCCGCCCTACCCACCCAGAGCGCGATCCCGAGTCGCTATCGGGGAAGCTCGACCGAGACCAACTTAGGCTCTACACCCTGATCTGGCGGCGCTTCATAGCCTCGCAGATGGCAAACGCAGTGCTCGACCAGACATCAGTCGATATTGGGGCCGGGCCTGCTGGGTCAGCTGGGGCGTTGGGGACAGCGGCGCCAAGGCCGTACACATTCCGAGCCTCGGGCTCAGTGATCAAGTTCCAGGGGTTCCTTGCTGTGTACCGGGAGGGGCGGGACGCTGGGGACCCGGACGATGACCTGGATAAGAACGCCTTGCCGCAACTCGAGAAGGGGGAGGGGGTGGACCTCATAAAGCTGTGGCCCGAGCAGCACTTCACCCAGCCCCCACCTCGCTACACCGAGCCCACCCTGGTGAAGGCGTTGGAGGAGAAGGGGAGCGGACGCCCCTCCACCTATGCATCCATCCTGTCAACCATACAGGAGCGCGAATACGTGGAGATGAAGGACAAGAAGTTTCAGTCGACTTCTCTGGGGGAGACGGTGAACGACCTGCTGGTAGCTCGGTTCCCGCGTATCTTGGACGTGGGATTCACCGCGGCGATGGAGGGGGAGCTGGATGAGGTCGCCGATGGGAAGAGGGCTTGGCTACCGGTGGTGGCAGGCTTCTACGATCCTCTAGTGCAGGCCCTGGAGGAGGCGAGGCAGAGCGTGGGGAGAGTGCAGGTGCAGGTGCAGGAGCGGGGGAAGGGACCAGGGCAGGGGCAGGGGCGGGTGCAGTTGGTGGATATGACCGGAACCGGAACCGGAACCGGTAAGCCCATTAAGCCAGCCTCTCAGCCGAAGCCTCAGCCGACGGGGGAAGAGTGTCCTCAGTGCGGCAGCCCCATGGTGGTGCGGCAGGGGCCGTATGGTCCGTTCACGGCCTGCTCGGGATACCCCAGGTGCAAGTACATCAAGAAGGACCGACCCTCTGGCTGGCAAGGTCAAGGGCAGGGGCAAGGTGCAGGAGCGGGAATTGGCTCCGGGAGCTTGGGGAGCGCCGGGATGGCCGAAGGGGTGCCGAGTGTACAGGCGGTACAGATGCCACAGATGCCACAGATGCCACAGACGCTGGCACCATGTCCTGCATGCGGCCAGGGAAGAATTGTCGAGAAGAAGACGCGATGGGGCTCGACCTTCTACAGCTGTGATCGCTTCCCTGCCTGTCGTTATGCGAGCAACTCAGCACCTGTCAACGGGGTGGCCGCACCATCATCACCGCCGCCAGGTGGGCGGAGCAAGGCCAAAGGAGGATCAAGAGTGGCCTCGTCCAGAGCGCGTGGGGGCTCAAGGGGCGGTAGAGGAGGTAAGGCCGCGACGGATCGTGCGGGAACCGCCTCTACCTCTGGCCCGATGCCGAAGTGGACGGGACGCGGCCGCTCCTGATCCTCGCGCAAACAAAAACTCCAACAAACCTTGCGGTCTATCGGAGTCTCTGTTCCTCTTTTGGCTTGCGCCTTGGAGTGATGGTATTATCACGGATGAAGGCCTGCCTTGTCAAGGGGTTGGGAGACCAATTTTGAAGCAGTTTCCGGTTCCAGTCTTCCGTGCCTTCCTTCCTTGCAGCTATGCTTCTCCATCAAGCGACGTACCGTTGGCGGTGCCCCCGCAGACCAGGTATATGCCCGCAACACAACATGGCAAACTCCTCGTAAGCACGATTAGTCAGCTGGCTGGGTTCTGCCCCGAGTTCACTGGCAAGCACGCGCCAGCAGATCTCGAACACCTGCTGCACTTTCACCCAGTTGCCCAGGTGAGCGTGGCAGCGCATTGCTCCCACGTAAGCTGACTCGTTATGCTGGTCCTCCCTTACGGCTTGCATGTAATAGCCGATGTCGTTGGCGAATTGTCACTCAGAGGCTTTCTCGCCCAGCGAAGCCGTAGTCAAGCTCTCCTTTTCGCGTGATCGTTTGATGGCTGGTGAAAAAGGTGGTATATGAGAAGGGAACAAGCAAATGAAGTGAAATGAGGTGAGAAGATGCGCTTACAGATGATCTTACCCAGGGTAGAACCGGAGAATATCACCCCACCAACCAAGTGTCCACAGCCCAAGTGCGGCAGCAAGGCCCTATACTTTCACCAGCAAGTAGAAAAGCCGGTGAGAGATACCACCTACCATGAGGTGGTGGCACATCGCTATCGCTGCCTGCGCTGCAATCATACTTTCCGCATCTACCCCAAGGGAGTAAGCAAGGACCACACCTCCGGGAGGGTGAAAGGATTGGCTGTGCTGCTCTACTTGTTGGGATTGAGCTATGGAGCTACCTCTTTGGCAATGGAGGCATTAGGCGTATATATATGTAAGAGCCGCATCTATGACACAGTACAGGCAGCAGCAAAGAGGGTGCCGGGGCTCAAAAGGGGCGAGGTGTTCGGAGGCATCAGGACCCCGGCTATAGGCGGTGACCTCACCTATGTCAAATGTATGGGTAAATGGCTCTCTCTTGGACTAACTGTAGACCCGATCAGCGGCTTGGTGCTCACCGTGGATGCTCTGTCGAAGGAAGATGCTGACACTCTTAGAGAGTGGATGGGGCCCATTGCACAAACAGTGGGAGCTGAGATAGTGGTGACGGACGATGCTGACGGCTTCAAAGGAGTGGCTGACAAGTTGGGAATGGAGCACCAAGTGTGCAAGGCTCATGTGGAGCGCAACACAGATGCGCTTATCGACAGCCTCTCCCCACTCGTGAAGGAGGACAAAGACGGCTCTTTACAGGAGATAGGAGTAACCCCTGAGCAAGCCATGGCTGATCTGCGCCGTCTTTGGGAACTGATCCGTTCACGTCAAGCTGATGAGTTGAAGGAGTTAGAGGGGATGCATCTGCGCTACAAAGATGCATGTCCACCCGGGAGGGGAAAGAAGGCAAGTGTGGCATACAGACTAAGGCTGTTGTACTTGGACAGATGGGAGTTATGGGGGAGGCTGACACGCTACCGCACCTGGAGAGGACCAGGAGGAGAGAAGTTGGACGGCACGAACAATGCCTCTGAGCGGGCGATAGGCAATTGGATCAAGGAAAGATACCGACCAATGAGAGGCTACAAGGTGTCACAGAACGCAGTGAATGTGAGCAGATTATTGGCTTGGTGTGGCAACCACCTGGAGCGTGGAGGGGCTAACTTGGCCCTCCTGCTCACCTAGACCTAATGATAACCGAGCCAACCAGGCTATCCCTACTCCTTTTTATTCCTTACTAGTCTTCGAACGGTCACTTTTCGCTCGTTGCCTGTATCTGTCGAATTGGGGTTGCATCCACATCAACCCTCGAAGACCTGTAGTGTGCAAAATCCCGTCCGTGCATAGGCCAGGTGCTATGCAGCTTGCTCATGAGTGCCGTAGTAATCGTGGATCATACCGCCCAGCATTTCCCGCCAACGCAGTCTAGCTCCCTCGATTGGTTGTTCTTCTGCCAGCGGCAGCGGCGCTCGTTGGCCGATACCCTGATGTGGACGCCTTTGGCTGTGATACTCTATATGTTCAATTAGCATGCGCTGTAGATTCCCCTCGCTGATGATCAGCAAGTGGAGTCTAGCTCCAGTGGTGGATTTTGCAGTACTCGTCGCTGCGATGGGGTAGAATGAGTCGGAGAGCGGTTACCCCGCCTCGGGTAAGGCATCCACAGCATCGTGTGGAGTGGGCCGGGTAAGGGATGAAGAGATGGACACGATCACCTACCCGAACCCGGGTAGCCGATCCCAACTATCGCATGTATCGCATACCCCACCTCGGGTATGTGTTCGGGCTGATCACCTACCCCAAGCCGGGTAGGTGATCGAGCAAGAGAGGGTCTATGACGAACGACATCGATAGCACAAACGCACTCGCCGAACAGGATGCGAGCGAGCCTCGGCAGTCTCCGTTTGACCAGCTGCGCCGGGAGACCGAGGAGGGCGTGGAGTACTGGTCAGCGCGGGACCTAGCGAAGATACTCGGCTACACCCAGTATGACAAGTTTCGCAATGCCCTCCAGAAAGCTATGACAGCCTGCGAAAACTCCGGCCACGACATAGCGGACCACTTCGAGCCGTTCACCAACGTGGCCGTAGGAGGCAAAGGGGCCCGCCAGCGGGTAGAGGATATCCGCCTCTCCCGCTATGCGTGCTACCTTACGGTGCAGAATGCCGATCCCACCAAGCCTCTCGTGTCGATGGGGCAGACCTACTTCGCCGTGCAGACCAGACGCGCCGAAGCGATGGACCTGCAGATAGGAACTATGACCGAGGACGAGCGGCGGTTGTTCCTGAGAGACCAAGTATCGAAACAAAACCGGCGTCTGGCCGAGACAGCGAATCTCGCAGGGGTGGAGTCCCGCGACTTCGGTATATTCCAGGACCATGGGTACATGGGGCTGTATGGTGGACTACGCAGCGGGGACATCCACCGGCGCAAGGGACTTAAGCCGTCAGAACACATCCTGGATAGAATGGCGAGCGAGGAACTCGCGGCTAACTATTTTAGAGCCACGCAAGCGGAGGCCAAGCTGCGCCGGGACGATATCCAAGGCAAACACGCAGCCAACCGGACCCACTACCAGGTGGGCAGAGAAGTGCGCGAGACTATAGTGCGGCTCGGTGGTACGCTGCCGGAGGACGTACCCACGCCCGATACGGACATCCGCCAGCTAAAGCGTGCTGCAGCCAAGCGGCTGAAGAAGGCCGAGCAGTCTCAGCAGTCTCAGCAGTCTCAGCAGCTTCCCGCTGGAAATGAAGTCGACACCAGCGGTGAGACTACCTGATCACGGCTGATTAGGCCCGCCGGAACAATTTACAACGCTAGACCTTAATAACTCGAATAGCCACATCAAGCTGGCATTCGGATGGTATTACGGCCACTGCAGGAATTCTGCCGGCGGTACCTCGGCTTGTCGGCAGACGATACCGAAGTATCCGAGCTATCTTTGGTCGCCCCCTTTGGATTGGACGCTATTTGGACACTATTTGTGCGTCAAGCTCTGCTGTAAGGCCATCCGCGCACGCAGGTACCTCGCCAAACGCTTCATGCTCAGCTTGCTTGGTGCAGACATACGGCTCAGGTCGATTTTGTCATCGAGATCGGCTAGCTTGACCCTGGTAGCTAGAGCGTTGAGTTTTATGCGCTCAATGAACGCCTCATATGGCTCTCCGGGCTGTCGCGTCAAGCAGTCCACCGTCTCCAACACCTCCTGCGGGTATCCTGCCCGCCCCAAGTCTTCGAAAGTGAGGGTGGAATCATTCAGCACATCGTGCAGCACGGCGGCTATCTCGTCCAGATTCTCAACGTGTTTCGAGTACGAGCCCACCCGCAGCATCACTCTGAGGGCGTGAAGAATATAGGGCGCACCTGCTCTATCCCTTTGCCCGCGATGTGTCTGTGTCGCAAGCAATATAGCATCTTCTAGCGTGGGATATGTCTCACCTACTGCCTCTACCGACCCTACCGCCTCCACCATCTCTATTGTCTCCGGTGCCGCTTCAGGTAGCTTCTGAGCTTCGAGGTCCTGCCGTTCACCAGCACCATGCAACTGCCCATGCCCGCCGCGCCCGCCGCACAACGCCGCTAGCTCCCTGTAAGCGTGAGTAGTAAGTTGGCTAGGTGCTTTCCCAAGCTCGCTAGAAAGTACTTCACGGCAGCTAGCGAACACCTGCTGCACCTTCACCCGGTTGCCCAGGTGAGCATGGCAGCGCATTGCTCCCACGTAAGCAGACTCGTTATGCCGGTCCTCCCTTACTGCTTGCATGTAGTAGCCTAACGCACGCCGCCAGGCGTCCTCTTCGTTCACATCCCTGACAGCCCCTCCATTTCGTCTTTCCCAGTGGTTGAGCGCCACGCGCTCCCAGAATGTGGACCGGTCCAGCAGGACGCCTACGTATCTTTCTCGCAGCCTTACCGCTTCCTGTGCTATTGCCGCAACCCCCCCGATTCCACAGTCCATCTCTCCCCGATATAACTCGATCGCTTGCCCTCGCAGCGTAAACGCAACCTGCGCTGCCTGGGGATCGTCGGGGCGATTGGAGTACCTTTCGGCCTCCGAGAGCCTGTCCTCAAAATCCCAGATATCGCACCACGTGCCATCAGGCAAGCTGTAGGAAGTCTCTCCAATGCCGCCCTCCGTCTGGGATACTACTATGTCATGCCAGCCCGCCGCTTGCCTGATGCGGTATACCAACTGGCGAACATTGTGGGTCACGGTAGCTACGGTAGCTGTTGTTGCCACTGTACCCTCCCTGGCCTCCCTGGCCTCCCTGGCCTCCCTGGCCTCTATCATTGTCTGCTCGTGCCTTTGCTCGTGCCTTTGCGCTTGCCCGGAGGAGAGTTCCACTCCGGCACCATTTGCACCTGTGGCACGCGGTGGGCGTATCAGTGCGATCTCAGGAAGTCGCAAGTCAGGGGGGGAATTCTCGCCCGAAAGGAGGGCTGACAGTCGATCGGGTCGTAGCCCATAGCGGTACAGTGCTAAGAGGCACAGCACGGAGCGTAGCCGCTCAGGTCGCTCCAGGCCCTCTACCCTAACCCCATCTATCGTGACCTCAACACCGCCGAGAAATCTCAGCGACAGCCTGTGGGTGTGGAAACGGCGAGGGGTGATCTCTTCTATCGAGTAACTCGATGCTTCCATCTTCAGGGGGGCCGTTTGCAGGTAGTCCAGGATCGCCGCGGACTTCCTGCCCCCGTATACCTGCATGAGCATACCGGCCAAACCGCGCTTCCTGAACTCGGCGTGCGAAAGCCTCTGATAGAGCACGTCCGGAGCCGCGTCCTCCAGCCCCAGCTCCCTGATCCAGTTGCCCATGATAGCCCTGGCACGCTCCGGTCCTTGCTCATCCTTCCAGTAATTATATGGGAATTTTTGGTGTGGCATGTCTGGCCTCAACTCGATCTATCCCGGTCTTCCCGGTCTTCCCGGTCTCCCTGGTTATCCCGGTGATCCTGGTGTTCATGTTGATCGTAGCGCACTTTGACCTACTTGCTGTCTTTGTAGCTTGCCCTTCTCCGTACCAAAATCGGGCGATCGTAGCGATACTCGAGCCACTTACCCATAATGCACCCGGCTCGCTAACGGCGAAACAGAGAGTTGCTTCATATCTATAGTCTTCCCGCAGCCTAAGCACGACGCTGCCAAGCCGACAACATGACAACGTGCAACCCCTCAACCTAAAGATCCAACGTGGCCTGCACGTACTTAGGTGCTCTCTCTCGTCCAGGTAGCACCTGAGCCGTCGGCGATACCCAGACTACTTCAGTCCGAGATTGGAACCTGAGTGCTCCTTTGCCCTGTAATCCGGACTTCCGAGTCCTGCCGACTGCGTAGCATAATGTAGGTAGCTCAACACGCCTCCAGCCCGCCTGCTCCAACGGGCTGTAAATTGAGTTTCGATACCCGGATAGGAGCGCTTTCCCCTTCATATTCAGCAGGGCCTCGACGAGTTGTCGATGCTGGGCATCGTTCATCTCAAATGTGTATCTGCCTGAGCGGCGGGTGCTCCTGACGAAGGGCGGGTCCAGGTAGAAGAGTGTGTCAGGCGTGTCGTACCCCGTCAACACTTCCAGCCAATCGCCGTGTTCGACCTGCACAGACCTCACTCGCTCAGCTATGGCGGGCAGCATGTCAACTATTGAGAGCCACTGTGAAACCGCATTGGCCATCCCTCGGCGCGAAGTGGCAATGCTGTGACCCCAGCTGCGCCCGAGTTCACCGGCAAAGCTCATACGCGCTATCACATACCAGCGATAGGCACGCTGCACATTGCCGTAGTCACTGCATTCACTGCATTCACCGCGGTCATCGTAAGCAGCATGATTAGCACGTTCACTACGATTTCCACGGTAGTCTCGCCGGCTGGTACGCCACCTTGCCCGATGCTTACAATACTCCTCTCGGCTGTACGGGGTAAGTGCAGCCAGGAGGTAGAATCTCTCGAATTTCCGAGGGTCGCGCAGCACCCGAAAGAAGTTCACTATGTCGCTGTCGAGGTCATTTATCACCTCGACAGGGGAAGGTGGCTTTGCAAAGAGACATGAGGCTCCTCCGCAGAAAGGTTCAACGTAGCATTGGTGGGGAGGAAAGAGCGGCACGATCTTGCGGGCGAGAATACCTTTACCGCCAAACCAGGTGATCGGGGAGCGCAGTCTGTCCCCGCGCCGATCCTGTGCTGAACTGCCCCCAACGGTGCGCTCAATGCTCTCAATACCCTCCATGCCCTGAACACCATGAACAGTAAAGCCCTCTTCTGTTGTAGCCAACTGGCCCGTGGCCAACCGGCGGGGTGCAATTGAAAATGCCATGAACGCTCTCACGTTGCTCTCTCGCTGCCGACCTCATTTCTAGCTCACTCGCTGGACTCTATGGAGTACACTTGTGCCTGCCGACATTGGCCACGGGCATTGCTCACAACGAGTAAGGAGTAAGGAGCGCGGCGATTTGGAGCTGTTTGGCTCCGACAGATTATACCCGTGGCTGTTGGACCGCCCGGTCGACGTCGCTGCCAACATGCAACAGGGCCTTGCATTGCTGATAGGCCCTGACAACATCCTCTCCTGGCGGCTGCACAAGATCGGCGTGCAGTACATCCTGGCATCGAGTGAACAGCCGGTCCACTCCCCTCGCATTGCCGAGTTGCGCATAGCACTCCATGGCGTGTACGTATGCCTCTTCGTGGTAGTTGTCCACCTTCAGCACGCGCTCATAATTACGTTGCGCCTCACGCCACATCGTCTGCACCTCCGGGTGGACTGAGTGAGCGGGCGTGGAGGTGGGAGTGGGTATCTGCAGCCCGCCCGGATCCAGGGCAGAGGCCTGAGCCACTTGCGCCATTTGCGACAATTGCCGTCTGAGGGTCTCGGCATTTAGCGCTTTTGCGCGCCAGTAATCCCCCTGCTGCAGAGCAGCACACATATACCGCTCTTCCAGCACGCGGGCTGCCTGCGCTATGCAGCCGTTGTTCGAGCCTTCACAGAACTCACCCCTGTACAGTTGAAGCGCTTCCTCCCGAAGTGCGGCAGCCCGATCCAGGACGCTGTGCCTCGCCTCGCTCTCCACCTTCTCCACTTTGTCCGACTTCTCCATCTTGTCCTTCGCATCACTTGATGCCGGCTCCACAAACTGCACCGGTGCAGCCGCTCGCGTAAGGAGCCGATCCGCCTCGTCCAGCTTGTCCTCGAACTGCCACAGGTCACAGATTGTGTTGTCCGGCAGCCGGTAAAGGTGCAGACCCACGCCGGACTTCATTGGCGATTGGATGATGCCGCACCAACCTGTCTTCTTCCTGGCCTGCCCCCGAACACCCCAGACCAGATTGCGCACGTAGTGAGGGCTGAGGGTCTCGTCTTCGTACTGGTGAGCGGCCATGTTCAGCGAGCTTGCCAACCGCGTACCGCCCAGGCCTGCCCGGTGCAGAGCCAGCAGATGGATCACCTGGCTCCGGCGATCGCTGCGCTCCAGCTCGGCTATCCGGACGTCATCGATATACATCTGCGGGCGACCCAGCAGGTAAATCCTCAGAGTGTGTTGTGCGCCCACGGAGCCGCCAGCGGCCGTGGCAGCTGTGGCAGCTGTGGCAGAGGCGGATGCACCCATGGCGGATTGAGCGAGCAAAGAGCGAATATGACGGTTCCCAAGGAAGCTTTCGCCTCCAGAGGCAGTGACCTGGCCATCCTGGCCATCGTCGGATGAGCGCGCGGCTCTGGCCAGCGTGCTGAACTGGCTTGCCGGGATGCGCCACGTACCCCCGATCCGCACCCCCGTGATGGTACCTCGCCTGAGTTCCCTGCGTACAGTCGTTACATCGCATCGCAGGATCAGCGCCGCCTCACTCACACTCCACACCGCCTGGCGACCTATGTCGGATAAGCTCTTATCCGGCCTGGCGGTTTCGATAGTAGCGACAGTAGCGACAGTAGCGACAGTATCAGTAGTAGTTGCAAGCTTCGCCATTTCCTTTTGCTCCTCTCTTTGCTCCTCTCAGGTCCAGGGCTCAACGCATTAGGTATATGTTTCACAGGGGTTGTAGCGAAACCCCACAGTGCATCCTTCGCGATATGCCTTATGCCTTGTGCCTTCAGCCACTCAGATGCTCTATGGCTCCTATCCTATCGGATGCGGCGTATGCTGCGTAATATACACGCGCTGGAATCTGTGCAGCATTTGCTGCAATTTCCCCAGCACTTGCTGTCCCGACCCAGCATTTGCTGCAATTTCCCAGCATTTGCTGTAAATGTGCCAACAAATGCTGGTAGAATGTACTCGAATCGGGCATGACAGAACATGGTGACCGGGGGAGTGTCAGGCTCAGAGGTGTTGAAGTGTCAGCGGAGGAAGATCCTACTCCTCTCGCTGTGCAAGCCGGGTTCGGGGATATCAGCCATCAGGCCCCAGGCAGCAGGCCTTGTAGGCACGTCAGATGGCAACCCAGGTGGCATGCCGACGGCCGCCTGCCTTGTTAATGATCACCAGCGGTTTCAGTTTCTCGCGCGTGTGCGCAGACCAGATCGTCTACGATTGTGCCCGGCATTGCGCTGTGTCATACCGGTCCCAGCGCCGGTATCGGCATCGAGGTAAGGATCTACGAGGTAAGGATCTACCGGGAAAGAGCCTATGGTACGTCCATGACGTCCGTAGTCCCCATAACCATTCTCAAGGAGTGACTTCCAGATCTCATGAAAGCCCTGGGGGTCAGGTATATATTCCAGCCTGTCGCCATCGAAGTCGTTACCGGTCTCTATGTCTATGTGACCCCAGCCTAAGATACGCCCCAGCAGCGGCTCGTACAACACCAGATTGTTGACCATGCCAAGTGGCACGCTCACCGTCTGGCGGGACAGAACTCCACTCACTTTGACTATCCTCCCGCCGAAGTTCGGTGACTTGGTAGACATGGTGATCGCATACTCGGTGACATGCCGGTTCAACAGCGCCCACCCTAACAGGAGCGCCCCTATCAGGGCGATGACGATCCCTCCCCAGGCAAGTACTTTGTCAAGACTCAACTGGAAGTCCGGCAGGGTCAAGGGTGCAGGCGCAGCGTCGCTATGCTCCGAGGCAGTAATGCCCGAACTATCAGAAGGCGGCACAAGATCAGGCACGAAGGTTGCCAGCAGCAGCCGTAGCAGGTCCCCGGAAAGCGACAGCACAATACCACATACGATGAGTACCAGGCCGCCGAGGCCCTGTTTGGCGGCCATAAACCAGTGGGGCCGTGTGGCCAGACATATCTGCTCGCCACCTGCTCCCTCGACCAACCGATCCATATACACAATATTCCTCCGATGTCACTCCTGGTCGGGCCCGGTGCAACCGACCCTCCGGGAGTATTTCGCCGCACTCAACAGGGCCTTCGCCAGACCATCTACGGAGCGCACGAACCCGCTGTTGCCGTCCAAAGTGGCCAGGGTGACAACGGATTGCCCGCACTCGACGGCTTCGGCCGTCCGATTATCGTAGGGAATAACCCACTCCGCCTTCAATCGGTGCTGAACCAGCAGACGAAGTACATGCGAGGGAAGGGCCGCCTCGTTGAGGGTGCCATGCACGTTGTACAACGTTGAGCAAGGTACCTTGAGTTTGTTGAGAAGTACCGGACGTGTCTCCTGTCGCTGCCTGGCACCGTATAATCCCAACTCCTCGGCAGTCTGCCATATCTGGGCCGCCACCAGGAGGCCGGCGGCGGTGGGCTCCGCCACTACCACCAGTTCGTCCGCACCATCCAGAGTGCCACGGCTGAAGATCTCCAGACCGGGCTCGGAGTCTACCAGCAGCACATCGTACCCACTGCTCCCGGCGCTGCTGGCGCTCCTGGCACTGTCGGCAGTGCCCGTACCGCTGGCATGCGTCTCCACCATTTCTTTGAGCATAGCACGCAGGACCGAATTGGGCGCACAATAGCAGCCCCGCCCACCAACGGCTCCCATGGTGAGCAGATCGCCGAACGGAGTATGCACGAGCGAACGCCTGATCTCGGCCTCCACCATATCTCGCGGGCGGCTCACCATACCGCCGCGGACGGCCCTACGAGCTTCCTCTACAGCCTGACCGGCCGTGCCTTGCAGTGAGACACCAATATAGGTACCCAGCAGCGCCGTAGGATCAGCATCAACAGCTAACACCCGCAATTCCCGCCTGCTCAGGCTCTGCATTAAGGCGGCGCTTATTGTGGTCTTTCCTGCACCGCCCTTGCCCACTACCGCCACCTGGAGCGGTTTCACTCTGCTCGAAAGCTGATACCGCATTTCATCAGTCACGTCGACGGCCCCTGCATCAGGCATATTCTTCCTCCTGAATGTCCAAAAAGCTGCACTGCATCCAGTCGTGCCCCGGATCATCCGCCTCAATGGCCTCAGCAGCTTCGGAGCGACCTGCCCCGTCACTGTCCGACGGGGGTTCATTAAGGGCATGGCGGATGCGGTCTACAGCTATACCAAAGTAGGCCGGGTCTCGCTCGATGCCCACAAACCGCCACCCACCACTTATGGCGGCCACTCCTGTGGAAGCTGACCCCATAAAAGGATCGAGCACCAGGCCACCCGGCGGAGTTGTTAGCTTGATAAGGTATTCCATCAGCTTGATAGGCTTGACGGCTTCAAGTCGGGTGGGTGTTGCCAGCACCCACCCGTCTGCCGCCTCCTACCGGCTCGAAGTAACTCCTGAGATGTTCAGGGACTTGGTCTATGTCGAATATCTCTCTCATCGTTTCTCGGTCACCTCAGTAACTGTCGTTGGCAAGGCCAGGTGGATTCCCAATGCGTCATTAGCACAAGCGTGCTATAATCGTGTCGTGATTCACACCTGTGAATATTGCGGAAATCCTTTCAAGCGAACCGGTCGGCACAGGCCACGCTTCTGCAGTCGTGCCTGCTTGAGTGCTGCCAGCAACGCACGAGATGTCATATGCCAGGTCTGCGGCAGGACCTTCAGGGTTAGCGAGGCAAAGCGGCTCGGCAAGTACTGTAGCCTTACCTGCAAAGGTATTGCATCCCGTAAGCCTATCGCGTGTGCCTACTGTGGGAAGTCCTTTATCCGCCGGGGCGTGGGCAAGTATTGTTCGAGGCTCTGCTCCGGCATGGCTCGTCGCTCTGGTCAAGAAGTGCCATGCGCCGTCTGTAGGATCGCCGTCTATGTTTCCCGCGGGCGCATGGCAGCGTCTGAGCACTTTTGCAGCCGCGCACATGCCAACGAGTGGCAGGGACGAAACAAAACTACGCACGTCTGTAAGATGTGTGGTAAGACATTCAAATGGTCTCCGTCCCGCCACAAAGCCTACAACGTCAAATATTGCTCCCCTGCATGCCGCAATGCTGACCCGGATATGCATACCCACTACATCAACATGAACGTGAAGCAACAACAGATGCAACCTAATCATGTAGAGCGACAAGGGTACTCTTTGCTCAACGATCTCGGAGTTGAATACGTCCGCCAGCATCTGGTGGGCAACAAGTTCTGTGTTGACGCTTTCGTACCGTGCGTCAAGCTGGTTATTCAGTTTGACGGTGATTACTGGCACGGCAACCCTGCCTTCTTTCCCAATCCCGACGCCAGGCAGCGCAAGCGAATGATCATTGATAAGTCCCAGGATGCGTACATGGCTACATGTGGGTTCACAGTGTGCCGCATCTGGGCATCCGATCTGAAAATCAAACCCGAAACAATCAAGGCGCAACTCCTAGACGTGCTAGCTCGCTTAGAACATATTCGCGCTCTTCCTGAGTAAGATCTTCCCTTAGCTTCACCTGCACGGCGTTATCTCTACGCATCGGCTGCTCGCACTTGCAGGCGGAGGGACGCGAGGGATTCTGGAATATGGTGCCTCCACACCGGGCACAGCGGTCGAAGCGGTTGTGCCCTACCTCCCTTGCCTCAGACATGTCGCAGCCGGCGTGACGCTCTTTCCGGGATGCCTTGCGAACGTAATAGAAAGGTACATCAGGCTCCAGGACCGTGAAGTAGCGCGAAGCTCCGCCGGCATCTGTATAACCTCTCGGACCCCTGTTCGTCTGGAACGTCCCGCCCCAGGTGTTCCCCGCGCAATCGCTGGGGTTGCCGTTTCGCCTGGTCTCCGAATAACCGCTCTGAGCATCCAGTTGTCGCACGGGACACCACTCAACACAGGTCCACTCCTCGATCGTCTCGTACCCATCCGCATCACCGTGGCGCTTGAAAGCACGACGCTTATATTCGCCGTAAGTGTGCCGTGCGGGAGCACTCGGCGCGGAAGCTGCCACGCTGCCTGACCTGTTCCGAATGCGCCTGATACCTGCCTTCCGGCACTCCGGAGAGTGAGAGAAAACCAGATTCGAAGGCCAACGTCCGCTCTCGGGGTCGGTCGCTCCCCATGCGTCGCTGACCATCCCGATGCCATTATGTGCATCCGCCTCCCTATGTGCGCCCCTGGGCTGTACGGCGCGAAACTGCTCATTGGACTGGTCATTGCACTGGTCACTACCTCGGCCCACTCGACAGGCGCCTATGTTCAGACCGCCGACTCCCCAGCGCAAGACATTACCGGCTATGTTACTCTCCGTAACCGGTTTCCTGGCCAACCACCAGCACTCTGCAGCAGGCTTGAGGGCCGTGTTCCATCCGGCCCACCGGTTCGCCTCGGCATCGCGGAACGGAGGGATGCGACGCATCTCCTCTCCCGTATTGACGTAGCGCCATTTCCTCTCTACCTGCCGGCAGAGCCGCTTCTCGAACTGTATGGCGAGGTTAAGGCCCTTGGGCAGGCCCTGGCCAAAGATGTGGTAAATACAGTTCTGGATCTCGAAGCCTGAAAGTTCGATGGCCGTGCCGGTCCAGTGGCTGGTGCGAGGCAGTGACCAAATAGCGGCAAAGCCCCCAGGCTTGAGCACGCGCAGGCACTCGTGGAATATGGCCGCCATCCGATCCACAAAGATCCGGGCGGCGGTCAGTCGGCGGTCGGCTTCGTCGAAGTCGGGCGCCGGGCACTCGCACCCCGGCACGTCTTTCCAACCTCGCCTGTGCCGCCTGCATTTTCGGCACATGGGGTTGCGAGATGAAGACACGACCGGGGTGTTTACACGCCTTGCGCCGTCGGTGTAACCATGCCCGGATGTCCCGTATTCCCAGGGGTTGTCCCACGCCGAATCGAGGAACGCGATGCCGGCCGGTGGATCGGTGACGATTGCATCCACGCTGTTTTCCGGCATGGTTTGCAGGATCGCCAGGCAATCGCCCTGGTGTAAGCTACCCCAATCTCCCGCCTCTACAGCACGTGTTGTCTCCATTGGCGATGCCTGAGGGTTCTTACCATGGCTGCATTTGTCAGAGGGTTCTTCCATTCCGCTAGCTACTATATGGACGGACGCTCAAAGGGTTCGCGTATCCGGAGACCGGGGCCAACGCATGTGACACGCACCCAGGAATCCTCTGCCGGGAAAGCGGGCCAGAACTCTCCCTCGACGTACTTACGCCAGCGCACCCTCTCGTGGGGGTGCTCTTCGAAATAGAGGCGATCCTGTCGGCAAACCTCATCCACGATCCGCCCATACCGCGGGGGCATCCCCTTACGAACGTTTTTCTTCAAGTTCTTCCCGGCCATTTTGCACCTCCTGAGCGAAGGCGAAATATAGTGTTCATCGCGTAACAGCGAAGACTGTCGCACGAGGAGGTCGCAGGGGCTTAGAAGGGTCGCCTTTCACGTACGGCAAGATCCACTTCGGCCTGTGGGAACCGTCACCAGGATAGAATTGCTGCCGCCAGTGTCCACGCACTATCCACTGGCAGGACCACTCTCGCGGAGCATGCTCATCATTCCTACTGTGGGCATATTCCCGCTTTCTCAGTCGGATGACACGCACGACCGGGGACAGAGGCGCATGAGCACGTTCGAAGCGCCGCCTGGTTGCCCGCTCAGCCGTTTTCGGTTCTGCGACCAGAATATGCTGATTCTGAAACTCGAACATGGCACCCAGCACCCTGAGTCGATTATCATAAGCAGCCGTTAATTGCTCGACATATGGCTCGGTGCGACCATCGCCGTTTGCTACGTCTGCTTCGTCTGCTGCGTCTGCCAGGTTTGCCTTCTCAGCAACTGCACGCCTGACTGCCTCGTGTCGGCTGAGACCGAAATCCCATATGAAGTTTCCGGCTGGGCCAGGCGGTAGAGGATTTCGACCCACGACATCGGCGTAGAACATCATGTACAGGGAATTCGGGTCCAGCGCACCGGGGTCGCCCGCTGTTACCCAGGCAACCGCGAGGATCCGGACAGACGTGTGTTCGTTTTGCGCGGCTATAATGGGCTTAGAAAACCAGGCAAAGCCGGCTTCAGAGGGCATACTCTCTGCTCTGAGTGTCCAATCGGGCATCGTGGCTGCTGCATGATCCAGAACATCGCAAAACTCAGGTGCCCACCAATAGGTTTCGCCGTAGCGCAGCGCGCCGGCCAGGAAGTCACGCATCGAGGCAGCCTCTTCTTCAGCGGATACCTTACCACCCGACCCCTCACTCCGACGCTTCAGCCCGGAACCCTGAGCAAGCGTTCTAAACCATTCCAGGCTGCTTGGTGACTCGACAAATCGCAAGGCCGCCAGGTGTTGTTCAAGTGCTTCTGAGTACCCCATTTCGCTTCCTCCTTCGCCAATTAAAAGGTTGATCTACTTGCTCATAGAGTGAGGGCTGGTCACGGCAGTTGCGGTTCCGGCGCGAGACCCTGCACGCGGCAAAGCGCCTCGCGCGGAGTCAGGCCGGGCAGGCTGTCGAGCCGCCAGGGACCGAATTCGGTAGGGAAAGCCCTATGCAGGTCCTCACGGCGCACCAGGCTGGTGAGCGCCACCTCTACGTCAAGAAAAGCGTCGCCAAGCATGCCGTTCTGATAGCCGTTGCGATCGACGAGCATACCGAGCAGTTCCATAACCCGATCCGCCAGGAGGAATTGCAGAGGGAGGTTGACCGGGCTGACGCACATGGGGGGTTGGGGTATGCTCACGCGTGGAGGGTTGGTGAGCACCACCGTCCAGGGGAGTGCGGGAGCGCCGTCTACGCTAGCGGGATCAGCATCGGCTTTACCCGTATAGGCCGTATCGGCAAGGCCGAAGCGCATCCACCCGCTCAACATGGGCGCACCGCTCTCAGAGTCACGTCCGGCTGCCTGGGGTTCCCATATTCGCACAATCCCCGTCCAGGCATCGCCGAACCACCAGTGGCTCACCTGCGGGAAGGAGTCGGCAAACTCCAGGTTGTACCAGTACTTCCATGGGCTGCCGGCGTGATGCTCGGCTTCGGCCAGAACGGCGGCCTTTCCATTCCACCGGCGCGACCACAGGCGTACCCTGCCCGGCTCTCCTGTTTCCGAGTCAGGGCGGAGCCATTCGATGCCTGTGCCGGTCCTCGGATTGTACAGGTGTCCGGGAGCCATAAGTTCGCGGCTGGATTGCCCGGCTGGATGCTTATTCTCCGCTTCTCTCAGTTGTTCGGCTACAGCCGGTGCGCTTACATCCGTTTCGGTTTCTGCGTTCGCCATCACCATCTCCTTCTCGCTCTCGTTTGCACTTAACCTGCGCGTCCCTGGCATCATCAAACGCTGATCTAGCCGATCTAAAGGGTGGCGCAGTTCAGGTCTCTAACGCGCCCGGCGCATGAGCAGGGCTATGCGTTGGCCTACCGCCCTGGGCATCTCCTGTATGGAGTTGATCACCGTCCAATTCGCCTTGCCGTAGATCTGGTCCATGCGATCCCTGTTGACGTAGCCGCCTCGGGAGAGGAAGATACCGAAGGTGAGCACGCCATCCCGGCGTGCCTGTTCCATCTGACGCATCGTGCTGTCGTGGTCCCCGAGATCGCCGTCGGTGAGCGACACGAAGAGCTTGTTGCGCTCCGGGCGGGCCAGCAAGGAGGTAGCGGCCAGGCCGGCGGTCTGCGCCATGTTAGTGCCGCCTCCCTCGCCGTTGATGAGCATTGCCGCTCGGTCCAGAGAGAAAGCAGGATCGTCCATTGCTTTGTACTGATAGGTGCGCCCGGAGAAGGCACGCACCTCGTAAGGCATAGACATCTCCTCACACGCATCGCTCAGCACCATTGCCGCGTCGCACAGCGAGCCCGATCTCATCTCTTTGCTCATGCTCCCTGATACGTCCACGGCTACGCTGAGCGCGAAACCCGGCCCCTCCACCTCAACCCGACGTTTGTAAACATCAGGGGCATCCTTCATCGCCGCCGTGAACCTGTGCCGGTCTATCTTTCCTCTGGACTGAAAGTTGAGCGTCTCCTCAGCCACATCCTGCACGTTCTCAAGGTAGCGAGCCATTTGCCGGGCAACAGTCCGCTGCGTCGAGCGCCTTTTTTGCACCCTTGCCAGCGCGCCATCGCCGTCGGGCAGGCTCGGGAACTGCACTGCGGCAGTCCGCACCCGACCCTGGGCGTCGCGGTACACCTGCTCTGCCTCCTGCCTTGCTGCGATCGGCTTGTGGAGATTGCGCCCCAGCACCTCCACGCGAGATTGGCGGCGTATATCCGACTCGACCGCATCGGCGAGGTCGCGCTCCAGCTCGTCCAGTACTCTCCTGGCTTCGGTATCGCTGAACGGCCTGTCAGGGTCGCGCAGCCCAGCAGTACCCGTTCCCGGCGTGCTGGTTCCAGCGGACGCGGGCGTATGTGTCTGGTTGGTGTGCGCCTTCTGTGTCTGGGATTGTGCCTGCCCATCGCGGCTATCCGCGGCACCGTCCCTGTCGGAGGGGCTGCTAGTTGTTCCTTGCTGGCCTTGTTGGCCAGGCGCCGACTGCTTGTCTCTCCCTTCCTGTCCAGGTGCAAGACCGCTAGTTTGTTGACCCTGCTGTCCCGAAGGAGAGTCTCGATCCACGCCAGCTTCAGCCCCCTGTGGGGACCCTGATGTGCCTGCATTGGCCGAAGCTGCGGACCTATCGCCTGCGTTCTCGCTGCCGCTTCGCCCGTTGACTGCTCCCGTACCTGCTATGGTACCCGCGCCCCCACCTGCTCCACTGCCGCCGGCTGCACTTGCAGTCACGGTGCTCGCGGAAGATGCAGTGGATGACGCTTGCGATCCAGATGGTCCTTGCCCTTCGGATCCTGCTTGCCCGAAGCCACTTGAGCCACCAGTCTGCGCATCAGGTACGACCACCAGTACGCCTCCCTGACCTGCGCTTCCACTACTTTGCCCCCCGCCCTCGGCCCCACCGGCGAAAAAGAAGAAGGCGGGCACAGGTATGCGAAGTTGCTCATCAGGCGCGGTGATACCTTCCTCTTGAAGGCGTCGGGCTATCTCTATGCTTGCTTCATAAGCGTCCTCAGGGCTACCGAACACCCCACGATGAACAACTGGCCTCAGCTCTTCGAAGAGCGCGCGTCCCTTTGGGGTCATAGCGTCGAGGACCTCAGCGCGTACTTGATTATATGGCAGCGCCTCATATAGCAGAGCGCCCTGCACCTCGTGCGCCAGGGGCACACCCTCACCCACCTGCTCATCCCAGCGAGGTTGGAGCTTACAGCCGACTGCCAGATACTCGGCAACACCGGGTAACTGGCTGATGCGCCTTTCCATACGACCGTCTTCGATGATGTTGTAGATATCCTTCACCAGAGATCGGCCGGCATCCAGACCTTCTACTGGGCGTGGGCTGTTGCTGATTTCCAGGATGCGCTTGAAGGTGTCCAGCGGCGTCTCCAGCTCGTGCCCCATCTCGTGCTGCAGTCCTTCCATCACCACTGCGGCGTTGTAGACCAGGGGCGCCTCTCTACCCAGTGGATACGGGTCGAGATATATGGTTCCTTGCATGTCCGTTGCAAAACCGCCGCCCTCTCGGAAGACCACCTGGCGCGGCGTGCCCGCCAGTGAAGAGGCAACTTGTGAGTAGAGTCGGCGCACGCCTTCGTTCGCCAGGATATCTCCGTCCATACCGGGCGTGGCGTAGTCGCCGGCCAGGTCGTGCAGGGAACGTGGACGCTTTATACCTGCCCGGTTGTAGCCATTGCGATCGTGTCCGTGCCTGTCGTAGCCGTCGCGATCTCGTCCAAGCCAGTCGTAGCCGTCTTTGTCGTAGCCCTCCTCATCGCGTCCGCGGCGATCGCGACCGAACCGATCGAAGCCCTCCTCGTCGTAGCCCCAGCGATCATATCCGCCGGTTGAATAGGCGGGGTCGCGCTCCTCGACACCAGCAGCCCGGCGGGGATTGGCATCACTCCTCCCGTTGGCGAAAGGTCCATAGGCATTGGGTGTGGGATAAGATCCGTCCATGGTCTGGCGGGTGTCGGCATGTACTCCCTTGTCGCTGTAGTCTTCGCCCGGGCGAAAGTAGTCGGCCCATCCTTCGCGTCTGGCCAATCCGGATCGGTACACAGTTACAGCTCGATTGCCGAAGCTTGGGCATTGGTGTGCTTTGTATCCAGTGAACTGCCCACACTGCGGGCATCGCATCGGCACGCCGCCCGACGTGGCCGTTGGGTCGTAGTTGGCCCTGGCGGTCTGCCACCGTTGCTCCACGTTCGGTTGCGGGTTGAGGCGCGCTTCGTAAGAGCGTCTAACAGATTCGTGAGTGCTGTTGACCCTCGCATACTCTTCCCAGGTCATCGGCGCGCGAGGATCCCATTTGGGAGCGACGGAGGGGTCCCACTCTACCCGCGTCTGCCACTTGGGGCGCTGCCACTGCACTCCCCGTCCGTCCTGGTAGTGGCTGTGAGGCATGGAGCGAGAGGAGTCGTTGGGATCGTGGCAACGTTTGGTTTTGGGGTTGTATACCCACCCGGCGTAGTTGCGCCCGTCGGCGGTAAGGCCGGTGTCCCGGTGGAAGCCCCAGCGGTCATAGCCCTCTTTGTCGAAACCGCTCTTGTTGTATGGCGGGTTCTTGTATTGTCTGCCGGTGCGGGCATCTCGGTTGTTGCGGTCGCGGCCCCAGCGATCTACGCCCTTGCTGTCGTATCCATCCTTGTCATAACCCGTGAGCGAGTAGCCAGTGCGGTCTCGTCCGTGCATGTTGTAGCCGAGCCGGTCATATCCTTGACCGTCGTACCCCGCCTGGTTGTATTTCTCCCGGTCCATGAAGGAGGCATCGTAGCCTTCGCGGTTGTACCCGTTGCGGTCCCGGTCGCGCTCATTCAGACCCTGGCGGTTGAAGCCCCACCGGTCGCGCCCATCGGCATCGTACCCGTCGCGGTCGAAGCCATACTGGTCAAACCCGTCGCCGTAGTAGCCATCGGCGTCGGGCACCCACCACGGATGTACATTCCCGGAGCGGTCACGTCCTCTGCGGTCATAGCCGGCCCGATCGTAACTGTCTTTGCCATAGGCATCACGGTCATAGCTGTCAGTATCGAAGCCTGCAGAGTCGTAACCCTGCTTGTCGAAGCCGCCCTTCGTGCCCTGGGCATCATAGCCAAATCGATCCACGCCATTTGCGTTCAGACCCTGGCGATTGTAGCCGCGGCGGTTGAACCCTTTTTTGTTGTAGCCCTCTTTGTCATAGCCGGCTTTGTCGAAGCCCTGCCGGTTGTAGCCGTACTTGTTGTACCCGGAGCGGTCAAACCCCGCCCGGTCGAAGCCCATCCAGTCATAGCCCCAGCGATCTCTCCCTTCCTTGTCGAAACCTCGGCGGTTGTAGCCGTCACGATCGTAACCTTCTCTGTCGTATCCGTGCCGGTCCCGGCCAGTGGCGTCGTATCCGGAGCGATCGTAACCATCGATGTTGAACCCGGATCGGTCACAGCCGTAGCGATCGCGGCCTGCGCGATCGTAGCCCTGGCGATCATAACCTTCCCTGTCATAGCCATCCTGATCATAGGAAGGTCCATTAGTCCCGTCACCATCTACTTCCAGCCACGGCCCAACCCAACCTTTGGACTGCGTATCGCCCGGACCTGAGGTCGAAGTGGTGGTCGCTAGGACGCTGTCTCCGGTGCTCAGTTGGCGCATGATCGGAGCGGCAGCCACTGCGCCGGTGTTTGTGGTGTTGGCTCCACGGGTAGAGCGAGAAGGGCGGGATATGTCGGCGGATGGTGACCGATGGCCGTCCTCTGCGATGCGCGTCTTGAGAGCATCCCAGAGGGCAGCGTAACCGGCCTGGGCTTCAGGTTTCGGAAGGCCCGAAGAGGAATGCACAGGCAGAGGCACTCCCAGTCGAAGCATATGCCCGAAGAGCAGTTGCATCTTGCGCCTGTTCTCCAGTTCCTGGCTCGTCGTCCGGGTTGGCCCCTGAGTGCGCGTCCAAAGCTGCTCTTCTTCCCGTCGGGCGCGGGCGGCATCATATGCCTGCTGGTAAATGCGCTCCAGCGCGCTCACCTGTGCGGCCGCTCCTTCGGATGGCGCGCCGGGCGCCGGGCCACCGCTCACGCCACCGCTGACGAGTAGCCCCAGGAATTTGCGACGCCTGTATTCGCACGACACTCTATCTCTCTCCTTTACATACAGGGGGTCCGAGTCGAAATCAACTCTGTTGCGGGCCCTCACCGCTGGCGCGGCGGTTGAGCGCCTGCCCGTCCTCGCCGTAGTACCGCTTGAAGATCTGCTGGACAAGCTTGAACTGCTCGTCGTATCCTTCGCCCGAATCGCAGTAGATCTTGAATTGCTCGAGCGCCAGCAGCGGGTCGCCTGTAGCCTCACACATTGCAGCAAAGTGCAGGGCTTCGCGCGGAGTCGGCTCCAGCAGGTGCCGGGAAGAAGCTCCGATCTGACGCGTCTGCGCCAGATTGCGGAGGTCGCGCACGAAGCGCACCGCTATCTCCACCCTCTCGGCGCTTGGTGGCGACATCCTGACCGAATAGTCTCGGCCCAGTATCTCCTGCAGGCGTTCCTGCTTCTGCTGGGTTGCCTTGCCGTCTCCGCCGTCGGAGTTCCCCTTCCCGTCCTCTATCCCGAAGAGCGCCCCGAGCGAACCCACCAGTCGCCGGGTCTCATCTTTGATGTCGGGAGCGTCCATCCTGACGGTCGGGATGCGCGAGAGGAGCGCGCCGTCAGGACGGTCAGAGGAGCCGTCGTAACCGGGGTTCCAGGTGCAAATGAAGACTGTGGAGGGGTGGACGGGTATCTCCTTGGCAGCCATGCCGGCCTCTGTGCCTTGCACCTCGAACACTCCATCCTCCATCATCCGTTGGAGCGCGCCCAGAGTACCGGGGTTCGCCTTGACCAGCTCGTTGATGCAGATCACCCCGCCCGCAGCCGCGGCCTGGCCCAGCGGCCCGAGCTTGGGCATGCTGGTGCCGTCTTGCAGCACGGTGTGGCCGATCTCTTCCTGCAAGGAGGTGTCTCTGTGGAGAGTGGTCTCGTAATATGGCAGCCCCAGTGAGGCGGCTATCTGGCGAGCAGTGGTGTTCTTACCGGTACCCGCTGTGCCCGCGAAGCCGAACACCCGCATGTGCGTGCCTTTCAATGGCTTCTTGCGGTTAGGGTCCCAGGCGATCTGCAACGACGAAGAGACTATCCGTAATGCCTTCTCTGCGCCCGCGCTGACATCGTAAGTCGGATCTATCTCCTCATAGTGCAGAGGCAACGGCTGCGCGCGGTGGCCGCCCAGGCTGGGAGCCAGGCGGCTCAGGTACGGGTCGGGCAACTCGGGAGGTTTGACGTGCTTGAGGATGTGCTCCTGGGGAGTGAGAGGCAGAACCTCGAGCGGTGGTCGCGCCGGCGGTGTCGGAGGCGGTGCCGGTTTCGGCGATATTAGCCGGGGATCACGAGATGAAGCACGCCGTTTCCCGCCGGTGCCTGCCGAAGCATTAGAAGTATCAGGAGTATCAGCAATTTCGGCAGGAGCATCAGTGAACACCTCTTCCTCAGTTGTATGGTGCAGGGAATGTAGAGCCGACTCCTGCAGGATCGTGGCCAGACGATCCA
Source organism: Chloroflexota bacterium (assembly GCA_027317125.1). Lineage (GTDB taxonomy): Bacteria > Chloroflexota > Chloroflexia > QHBQ01 > JADMIH01 > JADMIH01. Next base: position 28,280 of record DAHVFG010000007.1, read on the forward strand.
AAGCAGAGGCCATCCGCTCATCCGCCGGTGATGCGACTAGTTGTGAGGGAAGTGAGGCAGTAGATTGCACTGGCTGGAGGCTTCCCGCCCGTTCGCCGATTCTCCCCCCTAGCCTCTCCCCCAGCACGTTACCCAGCTTCTCCCCTAGCTTCTCTCCCAGCCGATCGCCTAACCTGTCAAACGCGTCGGTCAGGACCTGGGCAAACGCTGGTGATGGCTGGGTGTCAGACCTTGTTGCATCTCCGACGTCTGCTGCTTCAGGCTCGGATGTCTCAGAACCCACAGGCGGCAGAGTAGCAGGGGCGGTAGCCGGGGCAATGGGACTGGCGGGAATGGTAGGAACCGGCACGGCAGCCTGAGGCTGTGCGTCCATATGCGCAGGAGCCTGCGCGCGAACAGGGCAGTTGTGGACATCTCCCATCCAACGCCCGCAGTCGGGGCAGCGCGGAGTATTCACCTGCGCTCCCAGCGTGAGGGCAGACCCGCCAGCCAGTTCATCACGCATCGTCAGGTAGGCGCTGTCGGCGACCGCCAACGGCGAACCGCTTCCCCGTCGCAGTGCCTCCAAATCTGACACCAGGGATCGTAAGGCAGTGGGCGCGGTATCGGGTCGTGCCCGCCCGAGCTGCTCCCAGTGTGCGATCACCGCGGCCATCTGCTCCGGGGAAGCGTTCGGGGTGCCGTTCGTGTCGCCGGCGGTATGCGTGTCTGGATTATAGACGGCTATCAGTTCGCTGCCGTCGGAGTTATATAGCTGCACACCATGCTCGGTAGCCACGACCTGACCTCTGCTGAGCAGGTCGGCGGCAGTTACAAGAGTACGCCCAACTGCTACCCCACCTTTGGGTGCAGGCTCGGCCCCCGTGCGCCTGGCCTGTGCCCAGTCGTTGCGGTCTGAGCTCCTGTCACCCACCTTGTAGGTGCGCCCGCAGGCCTCGACGGGCACCCCCTGCCAACCCCCCTTGCGGTATTCAGTGCCGGTAAAATGCCCCCAGTCATAGCTGACGCCACCTTGCAGAGTCGTGGGCCTCAGGAGTACGGGCTTGCCTGGCGTGCCTGGTGGATTGGGGCCCACTCCTGAGCGGGCCAGCGAGGCAGGAGAAGTAGCAGAAGCATGCGGTGCCCCCTGGGAACCCAAAGAATGGATCGGCGTGCCGGGCGGCAGGATTGTGCCGTAGGCGGCGGCTGCGGCCTGCACTGCGCCCATCGTGCCTGTGGCCCCTGTCGCGCCTGTCGCACCCACACGGGTATCTGCTTGCAGGTGGGCCGTACTTTCAGCTATGTCGATCAGGCTCGTGGGGTCCCCGAGCACTGATGCAGGATCTATGGCGTTCAGGCCGCTCGCATCCAGTACGGCGACCACGCGCCTGTCGGGCAGTTCGACGTGGCGCAGACCCGATCTGCCTATCCACATGCCGGGGACAAAGCCCTGGCTGAGCGCCGGTATCGCGCCATCGAGAGTGACGCCAGCCTCCTCGCCCGTCAGGCAGTGGATCATGCGCACCGTCCCGCCCGGCGTTGCGCGGGCGGCATCTATCAATTCCTGCAGACCATCGACCCGATGGCCCGCAGGGTTGATGCAAGTATATGCACCTCTGGGAGTACCGAGCCGCCGCTGCAGAGCCCGCTCCAGGTCACCTGCCGTGGCCGTGAACGGGCACACGTGGCCTCGTGTACGAGAAGCAAACTGCCCGCAGTTGGAGCAGCGGTAATAGCCGTGGTCGTCCACCCGAAGCGAGCTGACGGTGCGGCGCAGTTGCCGTTGCTGCAGCACGCGAACCGCCACGTCGGGGAGTGCCTTTCCGGTACGCGCCGCTTCGATGGTATCGTACACCGCCTGGTAGCCGAACTGTGCGTCGCGCCGAGGCAAACGCATCCCCTGCCTGGAGTGCGTAGGCCGGGAAAGCCCGTGAGCCTTCTCCATCTCTTCAAACAGCTGGAGCGTACGCCCTGCTGCTTTGTGCTGTTGGAGTGGAGACCTTATGGCTGCACCGTCGTTGCGGGCCGTGTTGAATATCTGCTCAAGCACTACCCGGGTTTCGGTTTCCCCTCCAAGCGCGCCGGCCAGGGCGCCGCCTGACACAGCGACCCTTTCAAAGTATCGGATCCGGTTCTCTTCGCACGACATGAATCGCTCCTTCGATACCCCTGGTACGCCCCTGGTGCCCACTGCCGGCTGCCGCAAGAGTGGTCCGCGCATTCAAGCTCCGCAAGCCCCACTCAGGGTAAGCCATCTTCGTCCCTTCACAGATCATATGGGCTGCAACGTCACCCCCGCGTCACGCATTTTGCGCACCTGAGGGAGCGCCCCTGCTACCTAACCAGGATCAGCTTCTGTGTTGGCCCGCGCCGGTAACAGCCTCCCGATGAAATCGAGCGCGTCGCGTGACCATGTACCCCATGGCTCCGGCAGGGCGACTCCCCCACCGTATCCTTCGAGGCTATTCATCGCCGCCGAGAACCTGTCGGCGCACTCCAATAGCTGGAGCACCGCGTCCTGGACGTCGGGTGGCACCTGAGCCTGGGGCACCTGCCCAACCCGGCTCTCCACCTGGGTTGAGGGAGATGCAGAGCCTTCGAGGAACTGAGGGTTCCCGGCAACGCCAGGGAAGTGCTCCTGCCCGTTGGCCTGTTGGAGTGAAGGCGTTAGAGCCGTCACGGGTTCCGTGCCGGTAGGTAGAGCCGTTGCAAATGAAGGCTCCGAACGTGACCAACCGTGCAAACCTTGCAAACCTTGCAAACCTTGCAGACCCTGTACTTCCGCCAGGGCATCTTCGATAGTGTCATAGAACCCATCGCGCCGCGCCCGGGCGACGCGACGGACCTTGCGTGCCAACGATGGGTTGGCCGCGAGCGCCTCCACTACCCTCTTCTGGTCCTCCGGCTCGAGCGTGCCCAGTGAGCGCAGAGCCGCTTCTGTTATGTCAAGCTGCCTGAGGCGTTCCTGTAATGCGGGCTCAATGTTGAGCATCCGCAGCTTGCGCTTGCGCTCCCAGGGCGCCATGCTTATACCCAGGTCGTCCAGGTGGGTCTTCCAGGTTACATCCGGCCGCTCCGGCACCCAGCCGGAGTCCCGGAGCACTCCCTCGAGGGCCTGAATGATGTTGTAGCTGGAAGTTCCCTGCTCCCAGGCTTCCTCTAATAGACGCCGTGCTACGTCACCGACGCCACGAGCGTCGGCGTTCGCGAGCAGGCGGCTTATGCACAGCGCCGATATCTCCTCTAGAGGGTGCATGGGGAGGCGGTGCATGTTCTCTACCAGGCCCAGAACATGGGCGCGGGCCGGATCCATCGGAGGGTAGACCAGGCAGAGGATGTGAGTCCACCCAGCGAGCCGGGCGGCCTCAACCCGACGTTCGCCCGCACAGAGGCGATAGCTGCCGTCCGGCATCTCCTCCACCACCGGTGGTTCGGCGAGACGTGGCTCGTCCTCTGAGCCGAGACTGCGAGCTAACCCCTCGAGATCGGCATCGGTGCCTGTATCTGTACCTGTACCCGCCCCGGTACCCATCCCCACACTGGTACTCGCGCTTGCAGACTCCGGATTTCCGGGAGACGCTGTGTTATTGGTTGCTCCGTGGCCGGTAGGCGCCGAACGGGCAGGATACGAGGCGCGGCGGGTATGGGGGCTACGGCGCGTATGGCGAGGGTTACGCACTGTCACTATAAGGGAGAGAGGAATTTGCTTCAGCACCGGCCGTCCCTGCATTGCGGGCGCGCCCGACGGTGTGACGCTATCCTTGATGTTATCCTGGGCGGCATCCTCGCCTGCCATATGCCCCTGGCCGGTCGTTGCGTTGCTCACGTGTCCTCCTTTTTCAACTTAGCCGTCCTTCCCTGCTCCGCTCCGAGGAGGTCACAATGCTTACTCTTCCCACCCCGGTACGCCCCTGGGTACGCCCTCGCAATGTCCGCCGCATGTGCCTCCCGTGTCCTCCGGTGGCACCAGACTGCCTATGCACCGGAGGTCATGGCGGCTAGTTACACCGGCTCGGCATAGTCGGCGTCTATGTCTATAAGGAGCGTGCCCTCCGAGCTACTGCTCACTGCTAACCCCAGGGCATCCAGGAAGTCGACCTCCAGAGCGTCCACCTCCGGGTCTGCCGGACTTTCCACCAGTGAGCAACAGCATCTATCGTTACACCCCGCTCCGAACATCTCCACCACGTCTCCACCTCCCCAAAGCACACTGCCGGGTGTCGGGAACGTCAAGAGCTCACTGTTCTCACCGCGGCCTACCTCACCTCCAAGCCACGAAGTCCAGGCGCGAGCCTCCACCTGCGCTATCAGCCAGGGACCCCCAGCCGCGCGCAACAGCAAGAGCCGGCCATACCAGATGCCCAGAAGGGGCTTCAGGCTATCCAGGAAGGCTCGCTCGGCCGCCTGGATCGGCGCAGTTTTGCCCGATCCGCCCGATCCGCCAGTTCCACCTGGTCCACCCCGTATTACATGTCCCCTCGTCAGCAGGCAAGTCTGCACCTCTACCGTCACCTGGGTGTGCAGGCTCACAACGTGACGTGGCGGGATCCATGCTGCCGTTTCGCCCAAAGGGTGCTTCGGAGGATGCCTCATCGTCCCTCTGGCCCAGCCGCGCATAACATCCTCGCGCTCAGGGTCCGTAAGGAAGCCCCACACATCTCGATCACCGGCTACATCGAGGGTGTTTTCGGACTGGAAGAATTCACCTTGAGGTATAGCCTCCGGGCACGGGCTGCCAGGGTGTGCCCGGCCGGAGAGCCAGGCCTGCATACGGTCGCTGTCTATCGTGTAGAAGAGATTTCGGCACATATCAGTGGTTGAACCAGCTCATCCGAAGCCGAAGAGTATACAAATCGCCCTGCGAGGGTACGCAGGGAGGCTCATCTCCGGAGCGTAACCGCTTGACCAGAACACCCAGGGGGTTGTCGAGGCTCTTCTGCCTGGAGAGCACCGAGAGGTAATAGTGCACCCAGCCCAGAATATGATCGGGCGGGAGTTGGGTCACAAGATCTAAAGCTGTATCGGGAATCACACCAACATCAACAAGTGTATAGTAGGCGTTCTCACGCTCTCCTTGTGCTTCGTCAATTTCTGCCGGCGGCTGTTGTTGATGTTCTTCTTCTTTATCTGATTCTTCTTTAACTGATTCTAATTCGTATGACGCTGGCTTCACCCCCCCCACTGACACCGGCTTCACCCCCCCTTCTGACGTGGGGTTCACCCGCCCACTGACATGAGGTTCACGCTCCACTGACGTGGACTTCACCCCCCCACTGACACCAGTTTCACCCCCTGTTTGGATAGAGGCCGGCGGCGCCGGCGGCAGCCCTGGCGACAGTTGGTACGGCAATGCGGGCGAGGTCTCGCGGAGTGAACTCTGGCGATCATTCTCCGGATGCCTCGTCTCCGCTTTCACCCGATTGTCTCGCTTTATAGTTTCTGGCCCCGCCGTCCCCGCCGTCGATGAGTTCCCGCCGGCATCTGAGTCGTGCCTGCGGATCAGCGTATTCAGGGTCTTCAGCAGTTCACCGAAGTCGTAGGCACTGGTGGTGTCCCTGCCGTCGGCTCCCCGGCGCTCGATCACGCGCAGCCAGCCAGCACGGACCAGATCATCTTTGATCCTGTGTATCTGCCGCTCGCTATAGCCCGTATTGTCCGCCATCTTGCGAAGGCTCGGATATGGCAGCTCGGTGCTCCACTGGAATGACAGGATATAGCCTATAAACCACAGGTGCTGCGGTGAGAGACCCAGGTCGGCCTGGTAGGTGAAGAGAGCTCTGGGCATGGCGGTCACCCCGCGGCGCAACACGATGCGCCCATAACGCGCGGCGAAGCTGTAATCTCTTCGGGCTGCTTCCGTAGTTGCAACGCTTCCATTGGTCACATCGGGCCTATCGGTCCCGGCGGTTGTAATCTCTGCACTAGCCTCCATGCGACCTTCCTCTGAACCGTAACTGTATTTCTGTCCCTCGGCTTCCTCACTGCCGGGTTCAGATGAGTGTTCGGCCAGTTCGTCCTCCGGCATGTCGCTACCGGCGAGGGCACCAGGAGCACCCGGAGCATTGGGAGCGGCCAGGAGCAACTCTTCCAGCCTGTCGAATAGCATTCCGAAGTCATAGCTGTTGGCGTCCTGCTCGCCCTCCGCACCATACCTCGGCGTTACCTGGAGTAGCCCTGCCTCCAGCAGGCTGTTCTTGATATTCTTGATCTGGCGGAGACTCAGGGTCGCATGTCGAGCAAGCTCCTGGAGGCGCGGATGGGGCAGACCATCATCCCACTTGTGAGCCAGCACGCACGAGACGAACCATACTTGCTGAGGGGAAAGGTTGAGAGCCCCCTGATACAGGTACAGTGCCCTGGGGATCGGAGCGATTCCGTCGGTTAGGATCAGATGACCGTAGTGTCCGGCAAAGCTACCGGGTCCACCGGCTCTAACGGTTTTACCGCGTTTGCAGGGCTCACCGTTGGCGTGAGTACGTGCAAGCACGCCGCCCGCCTTCACGGGCCTGTGAGAATTTGGGTCTGGGTCAACCGAGTTGCCATGACCTGAGTTGTAAGGGTCTGCTTTCATCTCTGTTTCACTTACGGCGGGGCACTTCAGCGGCCTTCGGGGGCACAACCGGCAATCCCGCTACCACCATGCGCTCCCGATCAGGCCACGAACATGCGGATCACCGCCACGGCGCACACCGTCCAGGCAGTCCACCGGATCAGTAATGTGTCGGCTATCGTGCCGGTGCGTACTCTCATGCGCTTCGGAAGGAGGTGAAACGTAGGAGCACCCCTATAACCGCGATGGCCGGGAGAACCGGGAGAACCGGGGTAATCGGTATGGTGCGTGGCACGTCGGGAAGGTGCGTCCGCCCTGTACACCCACACGCCGTGCCGACCCTGCTCACCCCGCCCGGCACCTCCTCCAACGGGCCTTCTCGAAGCACTCCAACGGGCGGGCCTGTTGGAGAGGTCGCCGGTCAAAGAAGCGGTTACCGATGCGGACGCGGATGTGGATGCACGCCCCGGGCGCTTCAGTGCCGCCGGAACCATGAATAGAGGTATACCCGACGGAGTGCAGGCATCGGCAGCCAGATGGCTGGCGTAGCCTGAGAACCACACGGCCCCCACCGCCAGTGACCAATCCACGCTAGCCGTGATGATAAGGGCAGTGCCAGCAGTTACGCACGTGAAGACCAGGGCACCCAGCAGCGTATGTGTGAAGCCCCGATGGCCAGTGCAGGCGCGCAACCCGGCGCCGACAGCACTTACCAGGAGGGTAAATGGGAGCACAGCCAGGTGTGTAGCCCCTTGCAGCAGCCTGACCGGTAGCGCATAGCCACGCATTCCGCGTTTCCCACGTATTCCGGGCCTTCTGAGCGGTCGGGGCATCCACGCTGTGACATACCACCCCAGCCGGTCGGCTGTCCTGCGTGGCAGGTGCTGAAGTTCCGAATCGGGAGCATCCAGGTCGGGGAACAGACCGGCCACAATGCCTAGCAGCAGTAAACCTGCTATCGCGTACGGACCGGGGTCGGGTATGCCACGTTCGGGCATTAGCAGGTATGGGATTCCCTTCGCGCCCGCGGCCTGGCCCGCAGCCAGCACCGCCGCCACGGTGGCTGCCGAAATCGCCATGTGCGTCTTGCCGGTCATGCCCTTGGTCTCTCCCCCTCTTATTTCCCTCTCAAATAGTGCCTTGACTCCCATACAGCAGGGACGAGCCTATTGTAGCCGGGGCAGGGTCTCATAATTGTCACCAGTCGCGCGGCGCGTCTCATCATGATTAGCGGCAGACAGGCCGGATATGCTGAAGGTGTAAGAATCCTGGCCCGAGGTTGGTTGCTATTTGGGCGGGACACCGGGATATGCGGAGTGACATCGGCCACACCGAAGCATAGCAAGAGGCTGTAGAGACAGAAGATAACGGTAGCCGGGTACGAGTAGTCTGCCCCAACCCGCAACCATAGCAACGAAGATGAATTGCTCTTCCCAGGAGAGCTACCTCAGGGTATTACCCTGTATGTGGCGTCTATCACCTCGGGCCCATCCCCGGAGTTGGAAATGTCGCCATCCTCGGAGCGGTGACCGGGAGTGTCGCTGTAACCACCATGCCCGGCATCGTGGTCTCCATGTGAGCGGTACGCTGGGTATACCCGATAGATGCGATGCTCGTGGACCTCCAACACGCCGGTCTCAAAACCCGCATTGCTTACATCGTCGCCGGGCTGATTTGCGATGCCAGGTCCACCGCGTACCGTTTGTACCGGCGCGCTGTCACGAGTGTAGCGGGTGTTGTCGGTGTAACGGGCAGTGGCATCGCCATTGACCGTGCGGCGGTCAGCCATAACCCTCCGGGTCCGGCGCGTCATCCAGAGGAAGGCTGCCCCGGCGACGAGGGAGTACACGATACCGGCATATCTGAACTGCAGCATGTCGCGTCTGCCGCCGGATATGTCGAACGCCGCCAGCATCGCCATAGCGGCCAGCACCGAAGCGGCGGCGTTTACGACCACCCACAGCAGCGAATGCCGGGCCATGTAGTCTACCATCGGCCTTTGGATGAAGCCGAAGACGCAGCCGTAGATGACCAGACCCGCCAGGGCTCCAATCAGGTCACCTGCCACGGTATGTACCCACCAGCCTGCTGCGGTGCCTGCAGCAAGAGCCGAAGATGAAGCCAACACGGTGCTGAAGAAGCTACCCAATGACGCCGCGCCATCCAGCCACCGTCGCAGAGCCAGCACCTGGCCGAAGCCGATGATCATGCCGCCGATGCAGCCTATCATGACTGCGCCTAATATTGTGCCAAGATAGCCCCAGAAATTCCCTGGCGTGATCAGCAAGAGCAGCACGACCGCTCCCCACATGTTGAGCGCTGTGCCCAGAGCCGTAAAACCAATCCATAAAGCAGTACGCAGAATCATCAGGGCGATCTCTCCTGCCAGGTGTCTCGGAGTTCGCCCGCTTCTAGCTCCGACGATTTGAGGCGATCTTATGCCCATTCCCTTTCCTACCATCTGCGCGCCTGCCGACTGACCGGCTCGACTCATGCTGTGAACAGGAAATTACGGCAACGTTATGTCAATATATCAGCGATATCCTAAGCGCTACCATGCCAAACGTCAAGCCTGCGTGTGATGAAATAACTGATATGAAGAATCTTGCTGAGTGCTGCCGAGCTGCAGAAGTGCCAGTACGTTTTCATCAGGCTCCCACAGACCCATCGAACCATGGGCGGCAATCGGCTTAGGCAAAGGTTGCACATCGCTCAACACCCATGCGTAACGACCGGCACTGTAGTCCCCGAACGAGCGCTCTTGCTCTGAAGGGGGCAGGTCAATGCCTGGAGTGCCAATCCGCACGCAATGCTTCAGGTTGCATACCGCGAGGATCATCCCCAACGGCAGCTGAGCAGGATCCACCTGTCCGGACGTGGGATGCGTATAGCCTGCTTCGGCTAATACCTTTGCGAAAGGCTCCTGCTTACACGCATCGCGCGCCCATCTCGGGAAAGCTCTCGCGGCGTGAATCAGAAGAGGACCACGGTACCATGTTCGCCACGATCTGGTTTCGATTTTTCTCGCATTGAGTGCTACCAGTGATGCCCAGGGTTGTAAAAGAGTTAGACACTTAATCCTATCGACCCTATCAGCCTCGTCGCCTTTCGTCATGAGCGAGTCGTCTGCTTCGACCGGGACATTGCGAGCCATAGATCCTCCCTTTCGAACTATCAGCCTCATGTTCAGCTGTCACCCGCCGTCACTCGCCGTCACCAGGTGAACCTATCGAGCCTACCTACCATGCTACCTTGTCACTCGCGCTCCTGAAACCAGCTAGCATCAATCATATTGCCATTTGCGTCACGCAGGTGTCACCCCTCGATGCTCACCAGACAGAAGCGCTCTCTACACAGCAGCTATAGTAGCTATGCCCGCTGCCAAGCCCAGAGCGACCCATGGCCCTTCTGAACTTGCGCACCGACGCACCGAATACGCCGTACGTCGTCCGCTACTCCCGGAGGCACGTCTGCGGTCGAGAGCAAGCGCAAGGCACAGAAGCACCGGACCCATGAGGTACCTTTGGACGGGCACCTGGCGCATTGATATCGTGCGGAATGATCTGTATCAGGATGTGCAAAACTGAATTGGCCGCGTGTGGCCATAACTATAATGTGATGTCGGTAGGTAAGAATGTACGCATTGTGAGTGTCGGGGGTGCAATGGATAACTTTTACACAGTCCAGGACCTGGCGGAGCGCCTGAAGGTGCACAAGAACACGATATTGGCCCACATCAAGAGCGGCCGGCTGCCGGCGGTCAAGGTCGGCACTGTGTACCGTATCAGAGAGAGCGATGCGGCCAGGTTCATTGGCGCGGGGCCCGCAGCGGCGTCACAGGATGGGGCACAGATCCTTGTTGTCGCCAACCAGAAGGGTGGTGTCGGCAAAACCACCAGCGCGATATCGCTGTCCGCTGCCTTCGGTGTGCTTGGGAAACGGACATTGCTGGTAGATTTAGATCCGCAGGGTGGCTGCTCAAATGCGATCGGCATCAACGCCGACGAGCTGAGCCGGACGGTCCGAGACGTCCTTCGCGAGGGTGGCGATGGCAAGCCCGATCCGCTTCCTATGCGCAAAGTCATCATGCGCACCAGGCACGGATTCGACCTTGTGCCCGCGAATATTGACCTGATGGCCGAAGAGTTCTCGCTGAGACAGGAACTCAACGCCGAGCACCAGCTCAAGAACCGACTGGAGCCGGTTCGGTCCGAGTACGACGTAATAGTGATCGACACTCCCCCATCGCTTGGCATCCTCACTCTCATGGCTCTCACCGCTGCCCACTCGGTGCTGCTGCCGGTTAGCGCGGAATATATGTCGCTACGCGGTGTCCAGCTCCTGCTCTCACGCATGGCGCGGGTGAAAGAAAAGCTCAATCCGGGGTTGCAAATCGAGGGCTTTCTAATCACCAAGTACGCCAATACGACCAACAGCCAGAGTGTTGCTGACAGTATTGCGGCGTTTGCGGACCAAAACGGCTTGCGCGTCTATCCCGGGTATGTCCCCTCCCGTACCGCCGCCCAGGGCGTGCCGCTCGGTGGCCGCCCACTCCTGCTCAGTGACCCGGATCATGCGGTATCCAGAGCATATATGCTAGTTGCAGAGGAGATTCTACTTGGCACGCCAGAGCAGAGCCAGCAGAGCCAGGCGGCCTCCTGAGCCGCTTATCTACGCCCCATTGCTATCCCTTGACCAGGACGCGATCCGTGCCCTGGGCAAGCGAGGCAACGGTAACAGCAACCTCAAGGCGCTTTCCACCGGGGACGATTCGGCGCTCGAGGGATTGTCGTATCTCGAAGACCTCGACGTTGTAGACCTCGTTGACACCGTTGACGCTGTGGACACTGTGGACGTAGACACTATTGAGGAGCCTCCAGAGACCCCCCTACCCTTCCATGAGGCCGAGGAGATCGGGACGGCTCGTGAGTTGGGGGAGCTAGACGAAAATACAGGTATTCCTGTAAACATGCAAACAGGTATTCAAGAAAACAAGATTACAAACATACAAGAATACCCGCAAACAAGTTTACCGGAAAACATGCAAACAGGTATAACTGTAAACTTGTCTGCAAGTATCCAGCCAGGCGTGGAACCAGGTAATCTAGGTAATGCAGGTATTCAAGAATACAAGAATACAAGTAATATGGCCGTGTGGCCCGATATGCCGATACGCGGTAGGCGCGGCAGCCTGCAGCCGCTGCCGGGCAAGATCCACTGGGAGCGGCGGTCTAACCGGACCTATCGGATCGATGCCGAAACGCACGATCTGGTTGGCGATGCTGCGACGGTAGTACAGCGTCGAGCCGGTTACAAGCTCACAAGGGACGATATCGCGGAGTGGGCTCTGCGGTACGCGGCCCGCGACATCCTGGCCCGTGGAATGATGTCAGATATACTCCGTGATCTGTTGTCGCCTGTTAGCGGCAGCGAGCGCGCCCTGCAATTCGATGATCCCGGCGATGATCCTACGGGTATACAGGAAAACAAGAATACAGGTAATCCTGTAAACATGAATACAAGATTACCCTACGTCGACTCGATTAATCATCCATCCGTATTAAGCTCTTTAACCGAGGGAGACGAATCGAGTCGAGATAGGGAAAACAAGTTTACAAGTATTCCGGCAGGATTGCCCGACTCCGCGGAACTTGAGCAATGGAAGATCTTTATTCAAGATTTTGCGTTGGAAATCCCTGGGGACCAGGCCGAGAAGGGCGCCACGGCCCATCAGCTCGCGCAGATACGGCGCCGCAGCGGGCTGTCTATCGAAGTGTTCGCCGAGGCGCTGTACGAGGCGCGGGATCGATTTAGAGCAGAGGGTAACAAGGCAAAACTGCGGAACCCCTGGGCGTTCTTCATTGACAGGTTGCAGTTGACGGTAGGGGCGTAAAGGCCGATTACCTGGAAGCGGCTGCTGTGTGGATGACGCTATGCTCCCCTGGTAGCAAGCGTCTCCACCAACCGCCCCCTCGCCTAGCACATGAGCGAGACGTGGTGGATGCCTCGCCTTGCAAGGGTGGCTCGTCAGAAAGTATCTCATTGCACAGGCGCACGCACTCGTTACAAATATAAACGTCTGGTCCGCTAACCATCCGTCGTCCTGCTTCTTGATCCTGGCCGCAGAAAGAGCATATTATCCCGCTTGGTGACTGCCGGTATTTCATGCAGACCTCCTTCACGTTTTCTATAAGTTGCCGATTTCTCCTGCTGAAGCCGTAACCCCGATTGGTCACCTGCAGTGTCATTATATCAGGTGCGTGAGTCGCACGGGTGGCACGGCTCCCCTCCCTTCGAGAATACGGGATCGCATTGATCGCTGGAATGCTGGCCATAAGGGTCTTGTACCACGTGCAGTCAAGAGCCTTATGGCTTACGCGCCAGCGCAACGAGCGAGCACTGTGTTGGTAATACCGCAGCCATCAGGGCGGGCCAGGCATTCTGTTCGGACCCGAAGCCCTGGAGCAAAAGCAGATACGCGCGGACGATACGGCAGGTCTGGCTCGATGATAGGTGGCAGAGCTGACTGCGCAGGCATGAGATAGATGGGAGAAATGCAAAGGAAAATGCATACGTGGACTGCGACAAGGCAGGTAGCGATACATCAAAAGGAGAGCAGAATCTACAGAGGTAGACATAAGGATGTGTACAAGCCTATTGTAATTGCCCGAAAGGATGTGCTATAAGATGGATGCACCAACCATCCTCGGCAGGGATGGTCATATGGCGTATGCCTGGAAACGGGGGTGGCACCTCGCTACCAGGCCACCTTACAACAGGAGCAACTGTAAGCAGAAACTAAGAACGCATAGCGCGTACGCCTTTACAGAAATATAAGGCAGTCGCAGACAAACAAAAAACCCGATTGCTTGAACAATCAGGTTTCGGAAGTCTCGGTTGCTAGATGAACCTCTTGGCGGGAGGGCCACCAGCTCAATTTGCTTTGGCAGGCATATTGTAGCACAGCCCTCCACGAGTTGTCAAGGGGTGGAGGGCTATTTCATGCCACGAATTTACGACAATACGCCAGGGAACCGGCCACCTGGTGAACAACGACAAAGCCGGAGGCCCCGAAACGAGGCACGGCACACGCCGGCAGGCAATCAAACAACAGCACAGACTGACCCCATCGGCAGGGCGGCCCGGCAGAGCAGGCCAGGGTCCAGCTTCGCAGCCCGTTTCGGCAGGATTATACTGCAACACGGCGTGGCAGCACTGCCTTCGGCGCTCTACCACTACCAGGGCGAGCTGGACCTGTCGGTTGTGCAGACATGGTTCATCTCCTACATCCTGACGCATAAGTGGGACTCCGATCTTCCCTACCCCAGCCTCCACAAAATGGCGCTCTGCACCGGCATGTCGTACGTCAATCTGCAGCGTATCAAGAGCAGACTATGCGAGATGCACTATCTGAAGGTAGTGCGGCGCACCAGCCAAAACGGAGGGCTGGATACAAGCGCTTATGATTTCTCGCCGCTCTTCGCTCGCCTTGAGAAGTTTATAAGCGAAGACACGCCTCCCCCAAACCCCATCAGGGAGGAGGGTCCGGCACCAGACGTGGTGGAGCTTGCGGACATGGACCCAAGCTTTGTAGCCCGCTTCGGGCGCGTGATCATACGGCGGGGCGTGGCGACCGTGCCGTGGGCTGTATATACGCACCAGGCCCAGCTTGGGCTGTCTCCATACCACGTGTGGTTGATCACCTATATTTTCTCCTTCCAGTGGGATACGGGTCTACCGTATCCGAGCCTCGTGAAGATGTCTGGCCTCACGGGGTACAGCCTGTCGCGCATCCACGAGATAAAGGTTGAGCTGGTCCAGATGGGATACTTGACCCTGATCAACAGGTCGAATGGCGACGGTGGACAGGACACTAACGCCTACGACTTCAGCGGCCTGCTCGATGCAGTTCGCCAGGTTCTTCAGCCGGCGGCGAGTTCGGCAGCGCCCACGGACGAAGATGCAGACTCGGATGCGAACGACGGCAAGACGGGGCGCAAGGGAAAGGGTAGTGCGCAGGCTGAACAGGAGGAAGATTTCCAGTACCTGCCACGTGGAGCAGCACCTCGCCGGGGTCGCAAGGCCATCTCTAACGAGCAGGTTGCGGCACCTGCAACAAGCAAAGTGCGTAGGAGCCCTGGTAACAAGAACCGGATAGCCCCTGGTAACAGTAACGCTATAGAGCCTAGTAACAAAGAGAGGATAGGGGGTAGTAACGCACAGAGGATAGGCCCTAGTCACGCAGACCGTATAGGGGCTAGTAACGGTTACAGTATAGAGGCTAGTCGGCAGATGCAACCAGGTACGGTAACGGGTAGCGGAAGGGGGCTAGTAACGCGTGCCGCACACGAAATAGAACCATTAAAAGAAGAATCAAAACAAGAAGATGATTCGAATCAGCACTCCAGAAAAGTTGCTACAAGAACGAAGGTGACCACGCAAGCAAGGTCGAGTATCCCAGGCTATTCACCATATATAGCTGCAGTTGCAGCAGATTTCTCTCGCGAGCTTGGAGACGCGATACATGAAGCCTCCAACATGAAACAGGCTCTAAATCTCTGGCAGAGTTCAGGCCTCAGCGAACAAGAATTCGTCGACCTAATGCAGGAAGCCCGAAAGCTCACACGCAAGTACCAGAGCCGCCCGACCTGGGATGCTATGAACAATAAGATGGCTTACTATTTCGCGACCCTTCGCGACTTAATAGGAGAAAATCCTAGGACTTAGTGCACCTAACAAAATCGCGGCGCACGTAGGAGAGAAAGCAGGATGGTTGTGTGCCATGGAATCGAGTAGAAGGAGCGCCTGGCTCCTGGGGCGCCACCGGTTTCTTCGAAGGTGCTGAACGCTTCAGGAGAGTTTCTCGGCCAACCCAACGATAATGCCCTCGGGGCCGCGGAGGTAGGCGAGCCGATCCGTGTCCTCGTATTGCACTACCTCGCCGACCAGTTCGGCGCCGTGGGCAATCAGGCGCGCGACGATGCCGTCAATGTCGTCGACGGCGAACATGATGCGGCGCATTCCGAGCTCGTTCACCGCAGCGTTCTCGGCCCCGTTTCTGATCGCTTCCGGCGTGTGGAACTTGTCCAGCTCGATCAGTCCGTGGCCGTCCGGTGTGCGCAAAAACGTGAGGGTAGCGTGGACATCCTGAAGCCCAATGAGTCGATCTACGGAGGGGCCCTCGACGGTCGTCTCACCCACCAACTCGAGTCCGAGTTCGAGAAAGAAGGCCTTCACGGCTTCGAGGTCGTCGACGACGATGAGGATGTTGTCCAATCTCTTGATAACCATGTCTCTAGTATAGCAGAGGCCGTGCGCGGCGGTCCAGGGTCCAGGCCGACCATTCTCGCGAGTTGGCGGAGTCCAGCGCCGCCCGGTCCGACACTCGGGGCCGTCCGCCCCTGGGCTTCGGCGGCTCTGGCGGGAGCAGCGGCGCGATCCGCGCCCACAACGCGTCAGGCAACAGTTCCTTCGTCATGGCACCCTCCTCCATGACTCCTATTCTGCTTCCTTGGCTGCTTACGCGAAGGTTCTGTTAGGCGTGCTTAGTGTAAGCACGCGGCGCAGTCAAAGGCTAGAGCGAGCAAGCATCCTCGGCAGTTTGGATATCAGGTGTCTGTATATACAGACACCTGTTCATCCGCATCTCGCTATGAGTCGCGCGCTAGAGCAAAGCCCCGTTGCGGCGTGTGTGGAGTGTCTGTATATACAGACAGTTATTGGACAGTCGACGGTTTACAGGTGGATGGGAGTTTTCCACAATTTCACAGCATCGTGAGACTGTGATATAGTCGGTAGAGTCACCGGCAACTACCAGGCCGTAGTCTAGGAGTGCTAAGTGGAAGACTCGATACCTCTTCAGGAGGCAGCAAGGCAGTTTGGAGTAAAGGCAACGCGTTTGCGCCGTGCCGCGTGGGACGGCCGCCTGGCCGCGAGGCTTGTTGGCAACCAGTGGTTGGTGCCTCCCGTTGAGGTCGAACGGTTTCTGCGGGAAGGCCGCCACAGATCAGGTAGCGCGGGCGCCCCAGTACAAGCAGCACGCAAAGGAGAAACTATGGCCCGCATCATCGCCGTCGCCGTGCCAAAAGGAGGTACGGGCAAGACCACCACCACGCTCAACCTCGGTGCTGCGCTGGCCGAGCAGGGGCAACGGGTGCTGCTTGTAGACTTCGACCCCCAGGGCAATCTCACCCAGTCCTTGGGACTGCGACCCAGCCAGCTTGAGCACACTATTTACAGCGCCATCAAATATTTCCTCACCCGCTACGAGCCACAACTGGAACTGGCTATCCACAAGACAGCGGCGGGTATGGACCTTGTACCGACGAGCGCGCGGCTCAACCTGGCGAACGACGAGCTGGCCGTGGCGATCCAGCGTGAATTTGTGCTGCAGAAGCTGCTTGCGCCCGTCGCCAACCGCTACGACGTGATCCTGATTGACACCCTCCCTTACCTGGGGGTGCTGGTGATGAACGCACTGGTAGCGGCACATGAAATCCTGATCCCGCTTCAGGCCGAGTACCTTGCCACCGAGTCGGTTGCCCTGATCCTGGATCAGGTCCAGCTTATGAGGCGCGCCGGGCTCAACCCCGATCTGTCGGTCACAGGCATTTTGCTCACGATGGTCGACAAAAGAACGGTGATCAACCGGGAGGCCGCCGAATATGTCCGTAAGACATTTGGGCACCAGGTCCGTATCTTCGATACTGTAATCAAGCGTTCGGTTCGCTTCCCGGAGTCGCAGGCCACCCATCAGAGCATACTGGGGCACGAGCCTCAGGGTGAGGGAGCGCGGGCTTATCGGGCGCTTGCCGCGGAGGTGCTCAATGCCACAGTCTAGCACGAAATCCAGCACCAAGCGCAAGGGTTTCTTTGCAGAGGCACCGGCTCGCGAAGACGAGGAGGCCCGCCAGCGTGAGGTGGCTGCTCTGCTTCCTACCCGCCGTATGGTAGTGCAGGATCTGCCGGTCGAGCGCATCCTGCCCAATCCCTTCCAGGCCCGCCAGCAGCTCACCAACCTGGAGGAGTTGAGCGCGGCGATACAGGCGCAGGGCTTCATCACGCGCTTGCGTGTCCGGCCCAACCCTGACCAGAGCGGCTACTTCCAACTGGCATACGGTGAGCGCCGGCTGCGGGCCGCTAGGCTTGCTGGTCTCACGGAAGTGCCCTGCGAGGTAGCAGAGCACACCGACGATGAACTGCTCGAAATAGGGCTGGCCGAGAATATACAGCGGCGGGACCTTGAGCCCCTCGACGAAGCGAGGGCCTTCCGGCTGTTTATAGAGCAGCGCAACTACTCGATACGCCGCCTGGCCGAGCGCATCGGTAAAGACAAGAGCTATGTCGAGGACCGGCTCGCGCTCTTGCGCACCCCGGAAGACGTGCAGCGGATGATCGAGCAGCGCCCCGATGCACTACGCATAGCGAGGGAGATAGCCAAACTCCCCACACCCGAGGAGCGGAGGCCCCTGATCGAAGGGGTGATGGCTGGTCAGGTCAACACTGAAGACGTGCGCAGTATCGTTCGGGCGGTAACCAGCCCTGCGCCTGCCCAGACTAGCATAGCCGGGCAAGCGTCCTCTACTGCCATGGCCCAGCAAGAAGATGCCCAAGGTGACTTAGCAGAAGAGGCTGTTGTTAGCCGTGTTGTGAGTGTGGATGGTGTGCCTGTCACTATACCTGTGTGGAAAGAGGATGGGCCCGGAAAGCAGCCAGGTTCGGCTGTCGAGTCGGCGCTGAGAGCGAAAGGGGTAAAGGAAGCCAGGAGAGCGGCAGCATCCCTGCGGCGTGAAATGGGCACTATGCGTGTGATCCTGGTACGCTGGCACAAGGCCCTGCCCGATATGACCGTTGCCGAGAGGACCTTACTCGAGGGCTATATCCAGGAGATAGAGGGTGCCAGTGCAAGGTTGCGGATTGACCTGCATGAGATGAACTTGGGTGGCCAGGAAGCTCAAGAGGAGTAAGAACAGGGATAAGCAGAAGAGCCAAAATTGTCATCTATCGGGAGTGTCGTGCGTAGGGCAAGTTTCTAGGGTTTTCATAATGAAAACCCTAGGGCCAAACCCGAGCTACAGGGCGCAACTGGTAGTTCACCCGAATATGTGTCCACTTTTGCTCGAAGTTTTGCTATTACACCCGATGGGTGCTCGTCACGCACGACCTGGGTTGGCCGCCAGTCTCGATGACGAGACTAATCACCCGAAATCCTGCGAACTACGCATTCACGCAAACATTCAGGTAAAATCCTTTACGCGAATTCTTGCTCACTGAGCCGAGTTTGCGCTCGGTCGGTGAGCAAATATTCAGGTGAACTACCAGCAACCAACAGATTATGACTTCTTACGGAATTGCGGACCAGGGGAGCACACTATTGGACCGAGAAGATATCACACTTGGGGAACATGCTGAAGAGGAGGACGCCGAGGAGGTGGATGGGGTAGCGGGGCAAGAGACTTCAGCCGACAAGCAAACAACTGCTCTGGTGCCGGCACGAGAGCAGGTAGTGCAGTTCTACGGAGATAACATCCCCGTTGCGCAAACGCCTGACGGTGAGATATATGTGCCGCTGCGACCGCTCACGGACTTTCTCGGCTTGGCCTTCGGCTCACAAACTCTGAGGGTGCGCAGGGACGAAGTGTTGTCCGAGCGAGCACGCACCGTCACGATGGCTCGCTCCGATGGGAAGAGGGTCGGGATGCTCTGCTTACCGCTGGACCTGCTGCCGGGCTGGCTCTTTGGGTTACAGCCCACAAGAGTGAGGCCAGAGCTTGCAGAAAAGCTACGCCGGTATCGCGCTGAAGCTTTCAGAGTGCTGTGGGAAGCCTTTAAGGGTGACGTGTTGCCAACTACACCTCCGCAGAAGGACCTGTCGGGCGCGGCGCTCGCCCTTGAGATCGCAACGGCCATGCAACACCTCGCCCGGCAGCAGCTCGACATGGAATCACGTCTGGGCGATGTAGCCGGGCGGCAAGAGGTAATGGCTCAGTATCTGAAAGGCTTCATCCAACGCACTGAGGGGCGGCTGCAAAACCTTGAGTTGCACCTGAGTACAGGTGCGACCGTCAGCGAGGCTCAGGCCACTGAGATAGCACTGGCCGTCAAGAACATCGGCCAACGATTGGCCTCCCAGGGGGACAAGAGTGGGTACGCCAAAGTCTACTCCGAGATGTACAGACGGTACCAGATCTCATCGTTTATATAGACACTTAGCAAAATGCCTTTTATGGCTGTTGAGAGCAAACCGTGCTTGAGTATACCACAGACTGGAGCCTGTGAGATACGCCACGGCAGTCTGTAAGCGTTCAGAGTTGAGGTGGAGCAATTTCCACTATATGCTAGATGCATGACGAAAGAGGACCTAGAAGAAGAAATAGTTAGGCTGCGAGCAGAGAACCAGCAGCTACGAGAGCAGTTAGCCCAAGCACTGGTACTCATAGCGCAGTTGCAAAAGGAGCTTGAGCAACTACGAGCCAAGAAAATGCAGCCTCCCTCCTTCGTCAAGCCCAACACTCTCAAATCCAAAGATAAAGATAACCCCGAGAACACGCCTCGGCGCAAAAGGGCCAAAGACCAAAATGGTGCTCGTCGCCGGGAGCAGACACCCACCCAAACGATACAGCACAAAGTGGAGCAGTGCCCCATCTGTGCTTACCCTCTGCAACACCCTCAGCTTGCCCAACGTCGGCAGGTGATAGAGTTACCCCCTCCTGCGTCGGTAGAGGTCACCGAGTACCAGTTGTACAAGAGTTGGTGCCCTCGCTGCTCTAAGTGGCACCAAGCACACGTGGACCTGAGCACTCAAGTAATGGGACAAAGCAGAATGGGAGTGCGTGTTGCTTCTCTGATAGCTTACCTGCGTACGACATTGAGAATGCCGGTGCGCCTAATCAGGGAGTACCTCCAAACGATGCACAACCTGTCAATCTCCACAGGCGAGATAGTGGACTTGCTGCACCGTATGACCCAGGCTGAAAAGGTGCAAGAGGCTGCCGAAGCTGTCAAGGAGCGGGTGCGCAAAAGCGCTATCGTGCATGGAGATGAGACAGGGTGGCGAGAGGGTGGTCAGAACGGCTACATCTGGTGTTTCTGCACACCTGATGGTGAGCGCTACTACGAGTACGACCACTCACGAGCGGGGGCTGTGGCTAAACGGATTCTCGGCTCAGAGTTCAGGGGTACGCTGGTCACCGACTTCTATGCAGCATACAACAACCTGCCTTGTGAGCATCAACGCTGTTGGGTACATCTGCTGAGAGACTTGCATGAACTGAAAGAGGGGCACAAAGACGATGAGGAGGTGCTGGGTTGGGCCAGTCAGCTGCGTGGATTGTATGACACTGCGCAAACCAGCCTGAATGGCAAGGGTCGTTGGGG
>DAHVFG010000080.1:0-13141 GCA_027317125.1 Chloroflexota bacterium
CTCCAAGGTACGCCGTGAAGATTTCCCTGCACAGAGTAACAGCGCGCAGTACCCTCGTCAGTATCCAGATGTTTGCTGGTGGCAGCGATTGGCATGGGAGCACATTGTATGAGTTGAATCAGGTGACGCCTACAATGACCCGATAAAAGTGACTCTTCATCACTTTAGGTGAACGGGATAAGACTACCCGCCAGCCTGAGCTCTAACGTGGGGAGTAATCCCAATCCTGTGTACGACACGCAGTACAATGAGTGGGGAGAGCTAACTTCTCTGAGGCAGGGGAGCGCTGTGCAGAGCAGCCTGCTCACCACTCAGTTTGCTTACGACGTGAGGGGTGTAAATTACGGTATGGAAACGGGTCATCCGCAAAGTTGGTGAACTGGAGGTTAGCTCGCGTGTAGTACCCTCAAGCGCGGCGGTATACTAATAGCCACAACATTGGCTGCTGTACGCTACACCTTATGAGGAGGCTACCATGCTCGATATCCTCTGGTCCGACCACGACCAGTGCCTGTCTCTTGATGAACTCAGCTATTCTGCTTCCGACCTTAGCCTGCATATCTCCACTACCACTCCTCAAGCAAGCTGCCCGCTTTGCCAACTACCTTCCAGCAATGTCCACAGCCACTATCAGCGATCTCTGTGCGACCTGCCTGTGGCTGGCCTCGCCGTCCATATTCAACTCCGAGTACGCCTGTGGTGGCTACTTGGGTCATCCAGCGCTACTCAGGCACGTTGTCAAGGTCTCATGACTCATGCCAGCCTATGCGGCCCTTCTGTAATCATGATGCAAGCCGCCCAACACAGGGAAGCTGATCACTTTTCCGGCCGTAACGCTACCACCAAGTGATCTTTCATGCCCGGATGCTCCGGGTTGCCCTGCCTCTTGCGGGATACATTGCCTGATACCTTGGTGCGGGCGAGCCGAGTTGTAGTACCGGACGTATTCTTTGACCGCTCGGTGCAGATGCCTCTCGCCAAGGATCAGGACATGGTCTAAACATTCTCGCCTCACACTCCCTAGAAACCCCTCACAATAGGCATTCGCTTTAGGTGCTTTGAAGGGAGTCCGCAGGACTTCTATACCGCTTACCTTAGCAACTTGGGTGAACTTCTCTGCGTACTTGCTGTCGTTGTCTCGTATCAAGAACCTCGGCACCTCTCCGAATGGGGTTACCTCTCGGAGTTGCTGCGCTGTCCATTCATCGGTTGGACAGCGGGTCACGTTGAAATGCACAATACGCCGAGAGTCTAGTTGGATGATAAAGAAGACGAAGAGCGGCTTGAAGAACAGATCGTACAGTTGTAGGAAATCGCAGGCCCATACCTGATTAGCGTGGTTATGCAGAAATGTAGACCAGTTCTGGTTGGACTTGCCCTCTGGCGTGCCTGATTTGCGGGCTCGCCGCATGTATTTCTGAACTGTACGCTTACAAACCCGAATACCGAGCTTGAGCAGCTCTCCTCTTATTCTCTCAGCACCCCACAATCTGTTCTCTTGAGCCATCTGCCTGATCAACTCTACCGTTTCAATGGGTATCTTCGGTTGGCGAGAAGCAGTCTTGGACTTTCTCTTCCAGAACAGGCGAAAGCCCTTCCTGTGCCATTGAAGCAAGGTATCGGGTTGGACGGCAAACAAGGCACTCTTCCACGTTCGGAGCCTACTCGCGAGCACCACCAATATGGCACGATCGGCTTTGGTGAACTGAGGACGGTTGACCTGACGGCGCAGTACGATGAGTTGCTGGCGAAGTAGAGCGTTCTCCAGCAGGAGTTGCTGCTTACTGCGACAAAGATCGAGCACGGCACCAGCGGCGAGGGAGTTACCTGCTGGCTTGCGCCACAGCCAGCTAACAACACCACGCCCGAATGCAGGGATCAGGAACAACACGAGGAACTCAATAAACCAGATCAAATTACGATACTTCTCCTTCACCAAGAATGTTGGGCGAATGCAGCACCTTGATTCTAATCGTTTAGTCTATGGTTATGCCAATGAGAAGCATTGAACTGGCCAGTTTGATAGGAGTCGAGAAGCTGTCCCAGACAACGTTTTACGCACGGATGCTCATGGTAGCCAACACAACAGGGGAGACATTCTAAATCGCACGTATGCACGGCAAGCGAATCACAGCATAGCCAGGTAATGCCAGACCTGACTATAGACCCGTCATTACCTGGCTGTCAGTAGCATCGCTACTGCCGTCTTTATCAATGGCTCGGTACAGGTAGCACCATTTGCCGCTCACACGCACATATGTCTCATCCGTATACCACGAACGGCAAGCGTTGCCCTTGCGCCTGGATCGAAGGTGCTGCGTGATAAGCGGAGCAAAGTCGGGCTTCCCAATCTCTGACTGCATTGATCGCATAGAGTTTCCTTGTTGAACTCGAACCCTCGCACCAGGAACATCTCAGACAGGTCGCGGAGGCTGAGCGTGTATCTGACACGCCACAAGACGACTAGCAGCACTATGTCCGTTGGGAACTGTAAATGGTTGTACGGGGTGCCGGTGCGCTCGTTGAACCTCCGCGAGCAGGTGTTGCATCTAAAAGTGGTATAGCCAAGAGATCTTTTGCCTGACAGTTGAGTGGTTGCAGCAGAGGCACAATGTGGACACTTCATGGCTGTTCCTTGACGAGATGATAAGATCTTGCCAAGCATAACCGATGGACGGCTTCTACGCCAACTGCTCCGCTGAGTTCTGACACTTCCGTTAGGGCGTGGTATAACTGGGTGATGTCTACTATACTGTTCCGATTAATTCTGGCACGAAAGCTATGACCGAGATAAACAAATCCCCAGAGGGTGCCCAAGCAACAATTCTCCTGGTAGATGATGACCAGACCCTGCTGGAAACGTTAGGGTACAATCTGCGCCGCGAGGGATACAAGGTGTTGGACGCATCAGATGGGAATAAAGCCATTAGCCTGGCATTTGCAGAGCGACCCGATCTGATAATTTTGGACGTTATGCTGCCCGGCATGAGCGGGCTGGATGTATGCCGTGCTGTGCGTAAGCAGCTAACCGTGCCCATCCTGATGCTGTCGGCCCGAGAAGAAGAGATAGATAAAGTACTCGGCCTGGAACTGGGCGCTGACGACTACATGACCAAGCCCTTTGGCCTGCGGGAGTTGCTGGCTCGCGTACGTGCCATGCTGCGTAGAGCGGAAATAGTGCAGCCTCGAATGGAGCACCATTCAGCGGCCGAAGCAAATCAAGCCGGTGAACCAACGCAGTTGGCTAACCACGCCCAATCCTGGCACGAGCAGCAGGAACCGGGCCCACTGGTAATCGGAGGTCTCTCTATAGACCCGGCGCGTCGCGCTGTCACCGTTTCCAGCCAGACTATAGAGTTAAAACCGAAAGAGTTTGACCTACTGACTTTCATGGCCCAGCACCCAGGTCACGTATTCTCCCGTGAAACTCTCCTTGAGCGAGTTTGGGGCTACGACTTTGCGGGGAGCACCCGCACGGTTGACGTCCATGTACGCTGGCTCCGCTTGAAGCTTGAGCAAGACCCCGCGAACCCCGTAATCATACAAACGGTTCACAGTATCGGCTATAAGCTGCAACCGCCGCCCAGTGTCCAGGCATGATAGCTTTATCGAGACAGTGAGAACAGTGGTCAGCAACTTTAATTGCGGGCTTGAGATCTGATGCCCAAATATACTTATCCAGGGTTCTCTCGGACCTGGGTACGCATCGCCATTAGCTATGCGGCGCTGGTGCTCCTTACGGCGGGGGTGCTGGCATCTCTTCTGGGTGGTGAGTCCGAGGCCCGTGAAGAAGAGGCACTACGCACCCGCCTGACGGATCAGGCACGCGCAGCCGCCTACAATGCCACTCCGCTGTTCAGGGCCGGAGTGCCTATGACGGCTACGAACTCTCTGGCCCACAACCTGGGCGCGCTCTTCGGCACGAGGGTCACATTTATCCGACCGGATGGCTCCGTAGTGGGCGACTCGGAGGAAGACCCAACGCGTATGGAGAACCATGCCGGCCGTCCGGAAGTGGCCCAGGTACTGGCAAATCCCTCCCCCGCATCAAGTTCCGTCGTTGGGATAAGCAGCCGCCTAAGTGCCACGGTGCATCGCAGGCTGCTCTATGTAGCTGTAGGGGTAGAGGACCCTTCTGCCCCGTCACACATCATCGGAGTGGCGCGCGTCGCGTATCCAATGACAGCGGTCGAGCAGGTGCGTGACACTTTGTGGGGCAACCTAGCCCTGGCCGTATTACTCGTGAGCTTACCTGCTGCCCTGTTGGGTGCATTGTTAGCCCGGTCGATAGTGGGTCCACTCACGATATTGATGGGGACTGCCTACCGCTTTGGCAAAGGCGACCTGTCGGTGCGCTCTCTAACCTCAGGAGGGGAGATTGGCGAGTTGAGCCGAGAGTTCAACACGATGGCTGAACGACTGAGCGATACTATTCACAGGCGCACTGTTGAGCGTAACCAGATGGCCGCGGTGCTCTCCCACATGCACGACGGTATCCTTATTACAGACGCGCAGGGCCATCTCGAAGCTATGAACGCTGCCGCCGCCCAACTATTCGGCACTACAGAGGCAAAAGCAGCGGGCCGGTCGCTCATTGAAGTTACACGCAGCCACGAGTTGCACCAGGCGATGCAAACGGCGCTGCTGCAGCCCGGCACAGACCGCCGGAGGTTGCAAATCGATGCAGGGGGGCGCAAGCTGGCGGCTGTGCTCACGGTAGTGCCTATGCCCGCTGCTACGCCCGGCCCCGGCCCCGGCCAGGAAAGCCAGGAAGTTGGGGAAGTCGGGGAAGTAGCGGAAGTCCGGAGCTACGCTGGATTGGTGGTGGTGCAGGACGTAACCGAACTACACAGGTTGGAGCGCGCTCGCCGCGACTTCGTTGCTAACATCGGCCATGAGCTTCGCACCCCCCTGGCTTCCATCAAGTTGCTGGTGGAAACCCTCAACATAGCTGTCAAGGATGATCCAGAAGCCGCACAAGGCTTCCTCCACCGGATAGACGTAGAGGTGGACGGTCTAACCCAACTTGTGCGCGAGCTACTTGAACTGTCGAGAATCGAGTCGGGCCAGGTACAGCTGAACCTTCAACCGGTAGAGGTGTCTGGACTGCTGGAGAGAGCCGCCGGCAGACTGCGTACCCAAAGCGAACAGGCAGGGGTAAACCTCGATGTGCAGATCGCCTCTTCGATACCCCCTGCGAATGCCGACCCGGGCCGAGTGGAACAGGTGCTGGTCAACCTGCTACACAACGCTGTCAAGTTCACCGAGCCTGGTGGCCGTATAACGCTCAAGGCGGTTCCGCATGATAGCAGTGTGCTTATCAGCGTAGAGGATACCGGTGTTGGGATCCCACCCGACGACCTGCCACGAATATTCGAGCGATTCTATAAAGTAGATAAAGCACGTACCTCTGGAGATACGCGCGAAGGCGGCACGGGCCTCGGCCTCTCGATCACCAAGCACATCGTTCAGGCCCACGGCGGCCAAATATGGGCAACGAGTGACCTTGGCCGCGGTACTACCTTCTTTTTTACCCTACCCATGGCCCCTCAACATCCTCCCGAGAAAATTTAACAATCTCTTAACAACTTCCCCAGGATCGTTAAACCCAGGATAACATCCGTTCCCTATACTCTACTTGAGACATAGAGTTGCAGGGGTATATAGGTGCGCCCTGTGCAGGTATGGAGCCTGTATCGTAGGAAGAAGGCACATGCGGGGGAGAGAAGGAAAGGATTGACTTACAAGTTTACAGTGGCACTGATTGCCCACGACCGTATGAAAGAGGATCTGGCCGACTTCGCGTTTGAACACAGAGAGGCCCTGAAGCGTTTTCACCTGGTCGCCACAAAGGGCACCGGAAGCATAGTGCATAAGAGCACAGGACTGAACATGCACCTACTGGAACACGGCCCCAGAGGTGGTGACCGTCAGATAGGCGCTCTTGCCGCTTCGAGCGAAGTACAGGCCGTCTTTTTCTTCCGCGACCCCCTTTCCGCAGGGCCATACGAGCCGGACTTCACAGACCTGCTCCACATGTGTGACACCAAAGAGATACCTCTCGCCACCAATAGAGCGTCGGCGGAGGCCTTGATCTACTTCCTCCAGCACAGCCCCGAACGCGGCGCTATAGGCGCACGTCCCTGGGGCTTTGCCGTGCCTGCTACAGATGTGCAAGAGGCACGGACATAGTAAGCACAAACTAGGCTCGAGAAGCAAATAACCACGACAGGTATACAGAGAATGTCAATGCAAAAGAATGCAAACGATTGTTAGAAAGGACATATCAAGCATGAGATTACGTTTGTTAGCAGCGCTCGGAGTACTGGCACTTGTACCCATCAGCGCCTGTGACTCGGGAGCGGCACAACCCACGGCGACTACGCCAACGGGAGCCGCAACAGCCACGACGTCCACCACTTCCATAACGGCGGCCACCCCCGTCTTTAGCACGCAAGGCACAGCCACCATTACCAACACTGCCAGTGGAACAACAGTAAATACACCGGGAGGTACACCATCGGGGTCAATGGCGTCCGGCGGTAGCCCCGGCTATCCGGGTGGAAGTGCCAATCTCACCGGGGCGGGGTCTACTTTCATTAACCCCCTCATGTCCAAGTGGACCCAGCAGTACAACAAGCTCTACTCCGGTGTGAAGCTTAATTACCAATCCATCGGCTCCGGTGGTGGTCGCCAGCAGTTCCTTGCAAAAACCGTGGATTTCGGCGCGACCGACGCACCTCTCACGAACGACCAGTTCAGCCAGGCGGGTGGTGAAGCTAACGCCCTCCATATACCGATAGCCATGGGTGGCGTCGTCTTGGCGTACAACCTGCCAGAGGTGGCAACTCAGTTGAAGCTGGATGGGACGACCATCGCGAATATCTACCTCTTGAACATCAAGAGTTGGAACGATCCGGCAATCGCCGCGCTCAACCCTGGCGTGACCCTGCCCAACCAGCCAATAGCGGTAGTACACCGCTCAGATGGTTCGGGCACAACCGACATCTTCACTGATTACCTGAACAAGGTAAGCCCTGACTGGAAAAGCAAAGTAGGTCGCGGCACCTCGGTGCAGTGGCCGGGCGGCATCGGCGCGCAAGGTAACGAAGGTGTGACCAACCAGATCAAGCTTACCAAAGGCGGCATTGGCTATATTGAGCTTGGCTATGCCAAGAGCAACAATCTCCCCTATGCGCTGCTCAAGAACCAGTCGGGCAAGTTTGTTGACGCCACGGCGAGCAATGTAGCAGACGCGGCCGACAGCCTTATCAATACATCGATCCCGGCGGACCTTCGCTACTCGATCACGAATGCGCCAGGCGCGGATGCTTACCCCATCGCGGGTACCACCTGGATACTTGCCTATACCAATCAGCCCGACGCGAACAAAGGTAAGATCCTGGCCTACTTCCTCTGGTGGGCCTCGCATGATGGGCAGCAGTACTCAGAGCAACTCTCGTACTCACCTTTGCCTCGCTCTATTCAGCAGCGTGTTGAGGCCCAAATTGCCAAGTTGAAGTGCGGCGGGGGCAACTGCTTCCCGTAACATAAACCGGCTACTAGAGGGGACCTGGCGTCTTGAGCTATCTCAGGTCCCCATTCTCTCCTCGATAGCTACCGGCCAGGTTCATGTGGGTACTTCTACATGAGCCTGGTTCACCGATTTGAGGATCAGGCTCATAAGAGAACATAAAGGAAATCCTGGAGAGCAGGCTTGATGAAAGAAATAGTAGACGAAAAACAGAAGGACGAAGCGGAGGCCGAGCCGCTCCAGGAGCGCACAGAAGGCGCGCCCATGGTGGGGCTTGAGCGGGCCACAGTAATAGATACTGCGGGTGCTTCAGCGGTCGTTCCCCCCGGACGCTCGCGCAATATGGGAGACCTGTTGTTTGGCGGGGCGCTGCGCGGCGCGGTCTGGCTGTTCCTGGCGATCCTCGCGGGCATCGTGGTTGTGCTGGTTGCTCAGGCCATGCCCTCGATCCAGTACTCGGGGCTCTCGTTCTTTACACAGGAGGCCTGGGACCCCGTTAACTTGAAGTTCGGCGCCGCGCCCTTCATCGTGGATACCGTTATTGTGGCGGCAGTAGCTATGCTGCTTGCGGGTACTATCGGCCTGGCGGCTGTTATCTACCTGGTGGAGTACGCTCCACGCTGGCTGCGTGAGCCTGTAGCTTTCCTTATCGAGCTGCTGGCGTTTATTCCCAGCGTTGTTTACGGCCTGTGGGGTTTGCTTGTAATGTCGCCTTGGCTCCAGCAGAATGTGCAACCCTGGATCCAGCAGCACCTTGGTGATATACCTATCTTCAACGGCGCGCCCTATGGCGTGGGCATCATGGCCGCATCGCTCATCCTCTCGATAATGCTCCTGCCTCTTATCGTGTCACTTTCCAGGGAAGCCCTGCTCCTGGTGCCCGATAGCCAACGAGAGGCTATGCTCGCGCTCGGCGCCACAAGGTGGGAAGTGCTGCGGCACGCGGTGTTACCCTATGCGCGTGGTGGCATCTTCGGAGCTATCACGCTGTCGCTGGGCCGCGCGCTCGGTGAGACGATGGCGGTCGCTATGACCATAGGCGGTGGCTTCCAGTTCCCAAAGACCGTTTTCGACCAGGGCTACACCCTCGCCAGCATTATCGCCAACGAGTTCAACGAGGTCTCATCTGATCTCTACCTATCCTCGCTTGTCGAAGCCGGTCTGATCCTGTTCGTGATCACCGCCCTTGTGAACGTTGCGGGATACTTCATACTTCAGCGCATGAACAGGCTGCACAGAACAGTGGCGCGTAAAAAAGCCTAGGGTGTTTGGACCATACAACCTTACGGAGTAATCGGACAAATGAACAGCACGCAAAGTATGAAATCCGGCAGAAACCTACGAGGGCGCATAGGCGCAAGCGCCAGGGCACGCCGTAACGGTATCAATGTTGTGGCTAATGTCGTAACTGGACTTGCGGCGCTCCTGGCGCTGAGTTTGCTCGTGTACCTGCTGGTGTTCTTGCTCATAAAAGGCTTTGGCGCTGTGAACTGGGACTTCCTGACCAAGCCGCCCGGTGCGGTCGGTGAGGCGGGCGGCGGGATAGTTACATCGCTACTGGGCACTTTCACGATTGTGACAATCGCATCGTTGCTGGGAGTGCCGGTGGGTATCATGATTGGTACTTACCTGTCGGAGCAAGCGGCTGCGGGCAGCAGATTTGCGAACATAGCACGGATCGCAGTCAACACCTTTACAGGCATCCCTTCAATCATCGTCGGCATCTTCGTCTACATAACGGTTGTGAAGCCGATGGGCAACTTCTCGGCGGTCGCGGGTGGTATCGCGCTTGCCATCATCATGATGCCGATCATCGCCCGCACATCCGAAGACGTTATGCGGCTGGTGCCGGGCAGCATACGCGAAGCAGGTCTTGCCCTCGGCATACCCACATGGCGCGTAACGGTTGGGCTGGTGCTGCCGGCAGCACGGGCCGGGATAATCACGGGCGGCGTGCTGGCCGTGGCTCGCGTAGCGGGCGAGACGGCGCCACTCATACTGACCGCCCTGGGCAACGAGTTCATGCCAACCGATTGGCTCGCAAGCCTGTGGCAGCCCACAGACGAGGTGACCTTGAGAATACTCAAGTATGCCCGCGGGCCTTACGATGTATGGCACGAGCAGGCGTATGGTGCGGCTCTAGTGCTGGTGGTGGGGGTGGCCCTCGGCGCGCTGTTGCTGAGGCTGACGACGCGGGGGCGAGGTACCAGGATACAGTAAGTCACTATAGCATAATGGCACCGTAGCACTGAAAAGTCACGAAAGCCGGTGCAACAGAAGGCACAAGGTAGATTAAAGAAGACGCGCAAGAAAGGTGTTTACAAAACATGAGCAGCACAACAGCCATGAGCAAGAACGGTGGGGGGGACACGCTAAACGGAGGTGTGGCGGCCAGGTCGTTGTTGACGGGGTTGCGTCCCATTTACGAGGCAAATTCCAACGCAACCGTGAAAGTAAGCAGCCGGCATCTCAACTTCTACTATGAAACCCAGCAAGCTCTGTATGACATCAATCTGGACATACGGGAGAAGCAGGTAACGGCGCTTATCGGACCTTCCGGCTCCGGGAAGACGACATTCTTGCGCACGATCAACAGGATGAACGACGTGGTACCGTCAGCACGGGCCGAAGGCAGCCTTACGCTAGATGGTCAGGAAGTGCTTGGCAACAATATAGACGTGGTGAAGCTGCGGCTGCGGGTGGGTATGGTCTTTCAGCGCCCCAACCCGTTCCCCAAGTCTATATTCGAGAACGTAGCTTACGCCCTGCGAGTGCATAAATATCCGAAGGGCGCGATCGCGGACCGCGTGGAGCAAAGCCTCAGGGAGGCGGCTCTGTGGGAGGATGTGAAGGACAAGCTGAAAAAGTCCGCCTTCGCCCTGTCGGGTGGACAACAGCAGCGCCTATGCATAGCACGCGCAGTTGCTCTGCGCCCGGAACTGCTTCTGATGGACGAGCCTGCCGCCGCGCTTGACCCCATCTCGACGGGCAAGATAGAGGACTTGATTAACGAGCTGAAGAAGCGGTACACGATCGCTATCGTAACGCACAACCTGCAACAAGCCGCGCGTGTCTCCGAGTACTGCGCCTTCTTTCTCCAGGGCACGATCAAGGAAATGGGACCTACCATGCAAATGTTCCTCACCCCCGGGCAAAGAGAGACCGAGGACTTCATAACCGGGCGGTTCGGCTAATCGAGCAACGATACTGTAATTGCGGGAAGCGCAGTGCAAGTGCGAGTCACTGCATGAAGAGGTATAGAGAACTAAGGGAGCAATATATGAATGTAACTGTGCGCGACGCACAAACAGCAGCGCCGGTTGAACCGCCACCACTTAGACAAACAGAAGGCAGCGCGCTCAGCTTGCAAGGTCTGAATGCATGGTATGGAAAGTTTCACGCTGTGAGAGATGTCAGCCTTGAAGTACCGCGCCATAAAATAACGGCACTGATCGGGCCTTCCGGCTCTGGTAAATCCACCGTGTTACGGTGCATCAACAGGATACACGAGACCATACCTGGAGCGCGGGTTTCAGATATGGTGCTGCTAGAAGGCACGGACATATACCGCGAGGCGAACGCAGGGGAAGTACGCAGGGCCGTCGGCATGGTGTTCCAGCGCCCTAACCCGTTGGCGACCAAAAGCATCTACGACAACGTGGCTGTGGGTCTTTCAATAGCACGGATGGGTAAGGGGAAAGAATTGAGGGAGCAAGTGGAAAGCGCACTTCGTAGAGCTGCTATTTGGGAGGAAGTCAAGGACAAGCTAGACGATCCGGCTACCTCACTCTCCGGTGGGCAGCAGCAGCGTCTCTGCATAGCGAGAGCGCTCGCGGTACAGCCTGACGTGCTCCTCCTGGACGAACCCGCTTCCGCTCTTGACCCCATCTCCACCCTTAAAATCGAGGACTTGATGCAGGAGCTTAAAGAAACGGTGACGATTGTTATCGTGACCCACAATATGCAGCAAGCGGCGCGCGCCTCGGATCAGGTGGCGGTGCTCATGATGGGGGAAGACAAAGCGGGCGAACTGGTCGAGGTAGGCTCCAGAACGCAGGTGTTTACTACCCCTCAGGACCCTCGCACCGAGGCTTACATTACAGGTCGCATCGGTTAGGCACAGAACAGAGCACGGGCAAAGCCAGGGTCGGGCGGGTTACCCACTATACCTCAATGCTGAGGTTTACTGAAAGGAAGCATGTTATGCCAAGAGAAGTTTTCCAGAAGGAACTACAAAGGGTGCAGGAAGATATGCTGGTCCTGGCCAGCATGGTGGAGAAAGCAATAGGGCGGTCGGTAACTGCACTTAGAACGCGGGACCTGAAGCTTGCTCAGGAAGTTGTCAACGAAGACAGCAAGATCAACCGGCAGCGGTTCGGTATAGAGGAAGAATGTCTTCTCTTGATTGCTACTCAGCAACCGATAGCCTCGGACTTGCGGGTACTGGCCGCAGTGCTCAACATCATCACGGACCTTGAGCGTATGGGCGACCACGCCGAGGGTATAGCGAAGATCGCGATCCTGACCGGTGACGAACCACCGCTGAAGCCTTTAATAGACATTCCCCGTATGGAGGAGCAGGCCAGGTCTATGTTGCAGCGCAGCATGGACGCCTTTATGAACCGTGATGCTGAGAGCGCTCGCAAGATCGCGGCAGAAGATGACATTGTTGATCAATTGTATGAGCAGGTTTACCGCGAGCTACTGACCTTTATGATGGCGGATCCCGGCACGATCAACCGCGCCACGCACCTGCTGTGGGTTTCACATAATCTGGAGAGGATAGCCGACCGGGTCACGAATATCTGCGAACGCGTCGTATTTCTCACGACCGGCAAAATGGAAGAGCTCAGCGTCTCTAGCTACTAACTGGGCTGATACGATAAGAAACTATGGATATGTATGTCGTTACACATGACACATCGGCAACCGCCGGCACGGTCAACAGTTCCCAAACACCTTTGTCAGGGTTCCTGGCAGAAATAAGGGCGGGGTACATAGGCCAGTTGGTAGTAGTGCATACCGGACGGACAGGTTACGTGGGCCGGCTGTTGGTGGTCACATCCATCTGCGTGACTCTGGAGGCCATTCAAAACCGGGGGCAGATTGAAGTCCATCGGGGTTTCTATATTCCCGGTTTGGTGAAGTCAGGCCGCATTGGCTGCAAACTGGGGTTTTTGCATATCCCCCCAGAACGGTGCATTCTAGAGTTCATGGTGTCTTGGAGGGCATGGTGTCCTGGAGGTAGCGATAAACCGTCGCTTTGGAGACGCCATATTCCTTCATCAGGGTTCGGATCGTCGTCCCCTGCTGCCGTTTGGCTTGCATATCGGCAATCTGCTGCGTCTTCAAGGTCTTGCGACGGCCAAACGGCACGCCTCGCGCTTTGGCCTTCGCGATGCCATCCATTTGGCGTTCTGCACGGATCTCCGTCTCAAATTGGCTAATAGCTCCCAACATATTAAACAGTAGCCGTCCGGTGGCATCGTTGGTATCGATTTGCTGATCCAGCACCTGCAACTGAACCCCCTTGCGTGCGAGCTGTTCGGCAATCTGGCATAGGTGAAGCGTTGAACGCGCCAGACGGTCCAGGCGGCTAATAACAAG
>DAHVFG010000081.1:0-12968 GCA_027317125.1 Chloroflexota bacterium
GGTGAGGGTACGCCTCCACAGCTACTCCTTCAAGATTGCTCCACCCTAAGTCTGAACAGTTACCCTCAATTGCCTCTGTCGAGCGAGCCTGGTAATATGTGGTAATATAAAGGACACCCTCATGCAGGGCAAGGTATTTTCTACCCCAGAAAGAGCGAAATCTATGTCACCAATAATCGTCGCGGGTTTAGGGCCGGGAGCCTGGGAGCAAGTTACCCTCGAAGTAAAGGCATTACTCGATAACGCTTCTACTGTTTACCTCCGCACCCTGACGCACCCCACGGCAGACCACCTGCCACAACACCTCGACGTACGCACATTTGACTACCTTTACGAGCGTGAGACGCGCTTCGAGGAGATCTACCGGCAGATAGCAGAAGAGCTGCTGCGACTCGCCGCATCAGATGAAGCCAAGCCCATAATCTACTGCGTGCCGGGCCACCCGGCGGTAGGCGAGGCATCGGTGCGATACTTGCGCGCCATGGGCCGTGAGCGTGCAGTAGAAATCAAGCTCGTGGCAGGACTCTCTTTCATCGAGCCGGTTTGTACAGCCCTCAGCATTGACCCTCTGGAGCATGGCCTCCAGATCGTGGACGGTACGGAGCTGGCGGGTTATGGCGAGCAGAGCGGCCCAGCCGCTGAGTCAGCAGAGGCAGACGAACATTTTCTCTTTAGCCCCTACTCTTTGCCCATCGAGCCTGCCTCCTTCCCCGCCCTAGCTGGACTTTCGCCTATGTACCCGGTGCTTCTTTGCCAGGTATATAACGACCGTGTGGCCTCGGCCTGCAAGCTGATGCTAATGGAGCGCTATCCTGACGAACACCCGGTGACAGTTGTGCTCAACGCGGGCGTGCCGGGCCGGGAGGCGGTCATACAAACCACCCTCGCGGACATGGATCGCGGGCACGGTATAAACCATCTGGCTTGCGTGTATCTGCCTTCTATTGAGCCGCTTTTGCTGCCACGCGACTTCGATTCGCTCGTTTATATTATGGGAAGGCTGCGGGGGCCGGGCGGCTGCCCCTGGGACCGCGAGCAGACCCACGATTCGATAAAACACCACCTCCTCGAAGAAGCCTACGAAGTGGTTGATGCGATGGACGCAGGCGACCCTGACATGCTGGCGGAGGAGCTGGGCGATTTGCTCTTGCAGGTGGTCTTCCATTCGCAGCTGGCTCTCTCGGCAGACGAGTTTACCCTCTCCGACGTCATAGGGCACATTGTTTCCAAGCTGATACGACGGCATCCGCATGTCTTCGGGGCTGTAGAGGTAACAGGCGCGGAGCACGTGCTGAAGAACTGGGAGGTCATCAAGGCGGGTGAGCGCGAGGCCAAAGCAAAGGCGGGGCGCAACTTTGAGTCGGCGCAGGCGGCAGAGCAAGGTCTGGAAGGCACAGGCCTCCTGCTGAGCGTGCCGCGCGCCATGCCTGCGCTGGAGCGTGCCCAGCAGCTACAGGTAAGGGCGGCACGCATCGGCTTCGATTGGGCGAGCATTGAGGGAGTGTTCGATAAGGTGCGCGAGGAGCTTGCCGAGCTTCAGGCCGAAGAAGGCAAAGAGCGTCGCACCGAAGAATTGGGCGACCTCTTCTTTGCCCTTGTAAACCTGGCGCAGTGGATGGGGATCAATGCGGAGGAAGCCTTGCGCCGGGCCGATGACAAGTTTCTAGGGCGTTTCACCGCGATGGAAGAAGAGATCGTACGAGGCGGCGGCAAGCTGCGCGGCATGAGCGTAGAAGCGATGGACAAAGTCTGGGGCAGAGTAAAGAAGCAGCCCGGCATCACATGAGCAAGACGCACCACAAATATATAGCGGCCCGCCCCATGCCTGTGACTCCCACACGCAAACTGGGACCGCGCCGTTGGGCTTACCACCAGCCGGTACGCGCCCGCAGCACACTGGGCACGGTGCTAAAGCGATCTGCGGTTGCACTTCTTCTGCTACTACTCATCGGTGGCTTTGCTATCCTCGGGTATAAATTATGGGTTAACTCGCAAACAGAGAAGCTGATTTACAACGTAGATAGCCCGGCATTGCCGCAGCAACATGTGGCGATGGTCTTCGGGGCGGGCCTCAACAGCGATGGCGAGCCGTCACCTATGCTCTACGACCGGGTGGCTACAGCCGCTGACCTCTATGATAAAGGCAAGGTGCAAAAGCTGCTGATGACGGGCGACAACAGCACAGTTGACCACAACGAGGTAGAGGCGATGCGCAAGACGGCTGTTGAGCTAGGGGTTGACGACAGCGACATCGTCCTCGACTACGCCGGCTTCAGCACCTGGGATAGCTGCTATCGAGCGCGAGAGGTCTTCAACCTCTCCGAAGCTACATTGGTGACCCAGCAGTTTCACCTGCCGCGGGCTATCTACACCTGCAACCAGCTAGGAGTGAAATCTGTGGGGGTGATAGCCGACCGCCAGCCTTACCACACCGTGAGCAATGAAGTGCGCGAGTATATTGCTCTTGCCAACACAGCCTTCCGCTTCCTGACCAACGACCAGCCCCGCTTCCTCGGCCCCAAGATAGATATAGACCAGCCGCAGAGCAGGTAAGGCTTACTGAAGGCCGCATGACCCCAGCTACATTGATGGGTTGGTGTCTACCAACACGCAAGGCCTGAGATACGATGTCACGCCCTTTTTGCCCGCTATGAAGCCTTGACTGCGCTGTTAGATGATCTCGCTGAACGCCTCAGAGCCGTTGATTTTGATCTGGGGTAGGGATTGACGCTCATGTTACTTCCTCCCCAACGCCGCCGACAGCACTGTGCGGGCCATGGGGAGCGCTACCCTTGTGCCTTCGCCACCTTCGTCTACAAACGCGCTGATAGCATACTGTGGGCGGTTGGGGTCTTTGCCTGCCCAGCCGATGAACCAGGAGTGAGAGGTGCCTTTGCCCGTCTCGGCGGTGCCTGTTTTGCCCCCTACTACGTAGCCAGGTATCGCCGCTCCGCTGGCCCAGCCTGACTGAACAGACGCAACCATCATCCCTTTAAGGGTGTCGTTGCTTTGAGGTGAGAGCACCTGATTTATTGTGTGCGGCTGGAACTGCCAGACCGTATCCCCTGTCTCACTGTCTTTCACCGAAGCCACAAGGTAGGGTGCAGGCAGCTGCCCGCCATGCGCGACAGTAGCCGCCACCAGGGCCATCTGCAACGGCGTAGTCTGGACTTCGCCCTGGCCGTAGCCCGTAGCCGCCAGCGTGTTCGGGCTGTTGAGGTCCGCAAGGTCGGGGGCTAATCTGCTGATCTCTACAGGTATGCCGATGTCGTAGCGAGTGCCCAGCCCGAAGCGCTGCGCGTATTCGATCAACCTGTTGGCTCCCAGCCGGATCGAAAGCTCGGCAAAAACCACATTCAGCGACCACTTGTATCCCTCTACCATCGTGAAGGTAGGGCCGTGCTTCGCCGGACGGCAGGTAGAACAATCGCGGTGAAGATAAGCGCCTGCTTCTACCTTGACGGTGCCGTTAGTATCGGTAAAAGTGGCGGTGGGCTGCGCGGTGTTGGTGTCAATCGCCGCCCCCGATGTGACCGTCTTGAAGGTCGAGCCTGGGGGGTATAGACCCTGGCTTGCGCTCAACAAAAGGGGGCGGTTGGGATCGTTCAGCACAGAATTGTAGTAGGTGATGATCCGCTTGTTCTCAGCGCCCCAGTCGTCTGCGTAAGGGTTAAAGGACATCTGCTGGGGGTCAATGTGCGGCCATGACGCCATAGCGAGAATAGCCCCACTCTGCGCGTCGAGCAGCACTATGGCACCTTTGCGCTCGCCCAGTGTCTTTTGCGCCAGCGCCTGCATCGCGGGATCAATCGTGAGATAGAGGTCGTTGCCCACTACAGGGCGGTGCAAGAGCTTGCGCTGCTGTTCAGTCAGAGGGTTGAGCACTTCGTTGCCCGACAGATAGCGGTCGAAGGAGGCCTCCAAACCTGATGAGCCATAAATGGTAGGATTGTAGTAACCCGCCAGGTAAGAGATGTTTGGATCGGGGTAAAGACGGTTAACAAAGCGCGATGGGGTGATTACCTCGCTGGCGGCCACTACTTTGTCTCCTGCGTAAATTGTGCCACGCCGCACCTGTAGCTCGGCGGGCACTTTGCGGGGGTCCTGTATTACCACGCCCGAAGTGGTCACCACAGTGGCATCTTTTATCGAGACGGCAGCTACAACTTGCTCGCGCAACAGGTGAAGACTGAGCAGTCCGAAGCCTACCAGCAAGAAGCCGCCAAGCTGCTGCACATTGTGGTGGAACCTGGCGTCAGGAGTGCGCTTCTCACGCCGAGGATCGCCTGAGACCGTAAGCCATGCATAGATCACCAGGAGAGGAAAAGCCGCGGCCAGACTAAGGAGCCAGCGAGTATCATTCGGCGGGGCGGTTGGCGAAGCAGGTACCGCGTCGCTCAACATGCCGTAAAGCAGTATGCCAACGGCGGCCAGAAGAGAGAGGGTGCGCAGGAGATTACGAAGTGCAATTCTCATATCATTAGCGATCCAGGCGTTGCGTGCCGCTCTTACCGCGAGGCGACGATATACGAAGGAGCAGCCCGATAATCACGAAGTTTGTAATCAGCGATGAGCCACCATAGCTGATGAAGGGCAGGGTAATACCTGTAAGAGGTATCATCTTGATCGCCCCGCCTATAATAATGATAGCTTGCAGGCCAAGTATCGTGGTGAAACCAACCGCCAGAAGCTGCTCATAACCGGAGTGAGCGGTAAGGGCGATGTGCAGCCCCCTGTAGACGAGCAGCATAAAAAGGGCGATTACCGCCAGTGTGCCCATCAATCCCAGTTCTTCGCCTATAGCCGAGATCACCATGTCGGTTTGCACAGCGGGGATCACCCCAGGCGAGCCGAAGCCAATGCCGCTGCCCATAACACCGCCGGTGGCGAGAGCAAAAAGCGACTGCACGATCTGGTAGCCCTGGTTATTGCCTACCGGCCAGGGATTGAGCCAGATGTCAACACGCTCCTGTATGTGGGCGAACTGTGTAGCAAAGAAAAGGTTCAGCATATAGGAGGCGGCGAAGAAAAGCGCTAACCCGCTGGCAACGTAAAACGCCCGCCCACTCGCGGCATACAACATGGAGAGGAAAATGCCGAAAAAGAGAAGCGCACTCCCCAGGTCTTTCTGCACTACGAAAAGCACCAACGCCAACGCCCATAAAAGGAGTAAAGGAGCGAGATATGGGAGGGGTGGTAAGTTGATCGGCCCCACCTTGTAGGGGGAAGCAAGCAACTCGCGCTTGTCGTCAAGATAGCCTGCCAGGAAGATCACTAGCAGCACCTTGAGCAGCTCGGAGGGCTGGAACTGAAAGAAGCCGAAGTTGAACCAGAGCTTGACGCCGCTGCCGCTCCCCGCATCGCTTCCGAAGACGAGCGTCGCCGCCACCAGAGCTATGCCTATGATGGCGAAAGTGTATTTATAGCGCCGGAGGAGATTGAGGTCGCGCACGAAGGCAAGCGTTGCCCAGAGAGCTAGCACCCCGATAGTAATCCATATCACCTGCTTGCGCGCAATGCCGCCAAAGTCGGGGCTTTTGGCGACAAGCGAAGGCTCTAACCTCTCTATCATCACGAGGCCAAGCACCATGATCACAGCCACAATGGGGAGGAGAGCCTGGTCTGCCCGGGGCCTTGTGATATTGAGCCAGATGTGCAGGCCGTAGAGTAGTCCGATGAAGAGGAAGCTCATCCAGAGGTCTTTCCACTCCCAGCGCACCCCGCCGGTGGGCACGAGAATCACCATCAGCATGCCGACGATGCTGAGTATGGAGGGAATCAGCAGCAGGCGAAACTCGGTCCAGCGCAGCCCCCGAATCCTGTTCCAGAAGGTGGGGCGCGCCAACCCCCCACGTGGCATGGCCTTCACACTTGCGGGGGTTGCGCTATAAGAAGTGGGCGCCGGTTTCGCACACATATATCTAGTATAGCCTAATCAACGTATTTGCCCAACAGCGGCTGTAAACGGCGCTTCGTTATAAAATCGGGCGCAGTCATTATCGCTCCTTGAAGGGCCTCTCCGCAGTGACAGTGGCGGCTGCTGGCGATGCGCGGAATGAGCGCAGAGATGGCGTCTCTGGCGCGCTGCACGTTGAGGCCGAGGTTGTGGACTACTAACTCAACGGTAACGTTATCATGGCCCGGGTGCCACGTGTCATAGTCGGTCACCATAGCAAGGGTGGAATAGCAGATCTCAGCTTCCCTGGCGAGGCGGGCTTCGGGCATAGAAGTCATGCCGATCACCGACATCCCCCAGCTGCGATAAACAAGCGACTCGGCGCGTGTTGAGAACTGTGGCCCTTCTACGCAAATATAGGTGCCGCCAGAGTGTACTGTGGTCCCTGTTTCGGTCGCGGAGGCAATAAGGGTGGCGCGCAATTGAGGGCAATAGGGGTCGGCCATGCCTACATGCACAACCACTCCATCATCGAAGAAGGTGCGAGGGCGCAGCACCGTCCGGTCGTATAGCTGGTCTGGCACTACCATATGTAGCGGCTCGATCTCTTCCTTCATGCTGCCAACCGCGCTGATCGAGATGAGGTGCGTTACCCCCAGGGTCTTGAGGGCGAAGACGTTAGCGCGAGCAGGCACATGGGTAGGATCGAGCCTGTGGCCCTTACCATGTCGAGCGATAAAGGCCACATCTCGCCCTGCGATCTTGCCAAGCAGAGGAGGGTCGCTAGGCTTGCCAAAAGGTGTCTCTACCTCCACAGCACGCAGATCGGTCATCCCTTCTATATTGTAGAAGCCTGAGCCTCCTATGATGCCAATTACACCTGTTTGCATCTCTTGTTGCTCTCTTTTTCAGGTTAGTGGAGACGCGTAACGTGTATCACGCAAGGGATTATCGATAGAATATCTTTACCCTAAATCCATTACGCAACACGCACTATGTACTACGCCTGCGCCTTCGAGCGTGCTCTCTAAAGGTGCAGGTGTTCATCACTGTGATGAGGCCGGCTTCGCGGGCGCGATGAGCCGCCTTGTAGTTGATTACGCCATCTTGTAGCCAGATTGCTTTTGCCCCCACCTTTATCGCCTCGTCAACTATGTCGTCCACATACTCAGGACGGCGAAAGACATCCACTACATCAGGAGGCTCCGGCAACTCTGAGAGGCTGCCATAAGCCTTCACGCCCAACACTTCACCCTCAGAAGGGTTCACAGGGATGATCTCGTAGCCCTGGCTTTGCAAGTATCGCGCTACGCCATAGCTGGGCCGCCACGGATCAGACGACAACCCTACAACAGCAATGCTATGCATGTCGAGTATAGTATTTATGTCAGCAGGGTCGGTAAAGCTTTCGCCTTTGGCGCGCATTACTTCCTCCTGGATCGTAGTGCGTGGTGCACAAGGTATGCCCGGCGAGTTAGAGGTTAAAGGAAGCAGATCTACGTACACCTGATTCCTGTGATTCCTGAGCCTTAGCTCACAGATGCTCTCGGAACCAGGATAGATCATTATCTCATACGCGCGCTTGCCTTCTTACGCATCAGGCATGCCCCAGTATAACACAGGGGAAAAGGCCAGTAATCTGGATCAGTTACTAATCCTCTGCTCCTTGCTTCACCGTAGCCTCTTTCAGGCCGCGCACATATTCGCCCACGCCACCTATTATTTCATCTTCGGGGAGACTCTCGATTAGGTTGATCAGGGCGCTGCCCACTACCGCGCCGTCTGCCGACTTGATTACCTGGGCCACTTGCTCAGGAGTGCTTATGCCGAAGCCCACGACTAACGGCAAGTGGCTGTAGCGGCGCACGCGGGCAATCAAGCTGTCTACATCTTCGCTAAGGAGAGAACGAGCGCCTGTTACGCCAGTCAGCGACACGCAGTAGATAAAGCCGCTTGCCATTTCAGCCACCTTCTTGATGCGGCCATCTGTGCTGGTGGGCGCGATCAGGAAGATGAGGTCTATACCTGCCGCTTCGCAAGCAGCTTTCAGGTCGCCTGCTTCTTCAGGAGGGAGGTCAGGCACGATCAAGCCGTCAACGCCCGACGAGGCGCAATCAACCGCCAGCTTTTCAACACCATACCTGAATATGGGGTTGTAGTAGCTCATAAAGAGTAATGGAACCTCATTGGCCCGCCGGGCTTCGGCTGCCACGCTCAAGCAATCCTGGAGCGATACGCCATTTTCGAGGGCAGCATGTGAGGCGCGTTGCACAGTTGCCCCGTCGGCCATCGGGTCGCTGAATGGCACCCCAAGCTCTATCAAGTCAGCGCCCTGCCTGGCTATCACGGGCACTAGCTGCCTGGTGACTGCAAGCGACGGGTAGCCGACCGTCAGGTAAGGCACAAGTGCGCATTCGTTCACCTTCCCCAGCCGCTTGAAGGCAGATGCTATACGGCCCATCAGTGAGAAGCCTCTACCGCCTTCAGCGTCACACCGAGCTCCTCGGCTACTGTATTCATATCCTTGTCTCCTCGGCCTGATAAGTTCACCACAACCATCTTGTCGGGCGGCAAGGAGGCTGCCAGCTTTCCCGCGTAGTAGATAGCGTGCGCCGACTCCAGCGCAGGGATAATGCCTTCGGTGCGGCAAAGCAGCTTGAAGCCCTCAAGCGCCTCCGCGTCCGTAACGCCTCTGTATTCAGCGCGTCCCGTCTCTTTGAGGTAGCTGTGCTCCGGGCCGACACCCGGGTAGTCAAGGCCCGCCGATATGCTGTGCGTTTCACTTACCTGACCGCCTTTGTCCTGTAAGAGATAAGAGCGCGAGCCGTGCAGCACGCCTATGCTGCCTGCCACCAGAGTGGAGGCGTGCTTGCCACTTTCTATGCCTCTGCCTGCTGCCTCTACCCCCACCAGCTTCACAGATAGGTCATCTATGAATGGATAGAATATGCCGATGCTGTTGCTCCCCCCTCCCACGCAAGCGACAACGTAATCCGGGAGCTGATCCGTCTGCTCAAACGATTGCTGGCGAGCCTCTCGGCCTATCACGCTCTGGAAGTCGCGCACAATCATCGGGTAAGGGTGCATACCCACAGCCGAGCCGATCAGGTAGTGAGTAGTGGAGACATTACTCACCCAATCGCGCACTGCTTCATTGATGGCGTCTTTGAGAGTACGGCTCCCTGAGGAGACAGGGCGCACCTCCGCGCCGAGCAGCTTCATTCGAAAGACGTTGAGCGCCTGCCGCTCTATGTCTACCTCGCCCATGTAGACAACGCATTCAAGCCCCAGCATGGCGCAAACCGTAGCTGTAGCCACGCCGTGCTGCCCAGCGCCCGTTTCGGCTATGACGCGAGGCTTGCCCATGCGCCGCGCCATCAGCG
Source organism: Chloroflexota bacterium (assembly GCA_027317125.1). Lineage (GTDB taxonomy): Bacteria > Chloroflexota > Chloroflexia > QHBQ01 > JADMIH01 > JADMIH01. Next base: position 9,280 of record DAHVFG010000081.1, read on the forward strand.
CCTGCCCCAGGGCATTGTTGATCTTGTGAGCGCCGGTGTGCGCCAGGTCTTCACGCTTGAGGTATATACGCGCGCCGCCCATCTCACGGGTCATGCCCGCCGCGAAGTAGAGGGGCGTGGGACGGCCAACATAGTGACGCTCAAGGTGGCGCAACTCGGCTTGAAACGCCGAGTCGACTTTGCACTCAGCGTAAACCTTCTCAAGCTCCTCAAGAGCAGGCATCAGCACTTCCGGCGCGTACTTGCCGCCAAATTGCCCAAAGTGCCCTTGCGCGTCGGGCAGGTTGTATCTTTGTGCGTCCTCTATAGGAGCTTTCCTAATCGCGACCATCTCTCTCATCCTTTCTCAACGGTGAAGCCTCACCACAGTTATATCCAATTGCTATTATCGCCAGGGTGGACCGCTTTGATGAAAGAGCGGATTAGCGTGGGGTCTTTCACCCCGGCGCTCTCTACACCACTGCTCACGTCTACGCCCCAGGGTGCTACCATCGCTATCGCTTCGGTGATATTGCCAGGGTTGAGGCCGCCGGCGACTATTAGCTCTTCACGAGCAGCCAGCTTTGCGGCTAAGGCCCAATCAGAGGTCTCCCCTGTGCCGCCATATACGCCAGGGTGGTGAGTGTCTACTAATAGCTTCAGCCTATCTGTTGGCGCTATGGCTCTGTAGCTTGCCAGCACAGAGATCGCCTCTTCTGAGTTAGAGCCGGGCAAGAAGCGAAGCGCTTTGATAACAGGATAGAACCGGGTGCAAGCCGCAACTTCTTCAGGGGTCTCATCGCCACTTAGCTGTATCGCATCCAGCCTTACACGGCGCGCAATATCATCTATCCGGTCCTGTGTCTCGTTGACGAAGACGCCAACCACCACCGGCCTTCCTGCCAGGCCGTCAAGGGCAGAGCGAACAGCCACAGCCTGCTCAACAGAAAGCTGTCTACGGCTGTGTGCGAAGACCAAGCCGATCATATCTGCCCCGGCTGCGGCGGCGCAAAGAGCTTGCTCAGGCTGCATGACGCCGCAGATCTTCACTACTGGAGCGCCGGAGCCGGATATATACAGAAAACTCTTGTAGCTACAGGTAAGCATCACACACCCATACTTTCCCGGGTGGGCAAGCCACAGATCTCGCACGTAGCGGCGGCTACATCATCTGCGGTGATAAGCCCCTCACCGACCAGCAGCGCATCCACCCCAAGTGCTGACATATACTCGCGATCTGCGCCGCTCTGGATGCCGCTCTCGCTCACTGTGACCACCCCTGGCGGCGCTTGCGAAAGGAGAGCGCGAGTAGTCTCCAGGCTGACCTCAAAGGTGTGTAGATCCCTGTTGTTGATCCCCAGGATTGAAGCACCTGATGCAAGAGCCGCCTCCAACTCGGCGGCGTTATGCACCTCCACTAGCACAGCCATCCCAAGCCCAGCGGACAAATCCCTGTAAAATCTAAGGTGCTCAGCGTCAAGGATAGCAGCAATTAGCAGCAGGGCATCGGCTCCCGCCGCGCGCGCCTCATAGATCTGGTACGGGTCTATAATGAACTCTTTGCAAAGCACAGGCAGCGAAACAGCCCGCCGCGCTGCCGACAAATCTTCGAGACAGCCACCGAAGAAATGGCTATCTGTAAGCACCGAAATGGCTGTCGCGCCATTCGCCTCGTAGATGCGCGCTACCCCAGCGGGGTCGAGGTCCGGGCGCAACAATCCTTTGGACGGACTGCGGCGCTTGATCTCAGCTATGACACGAGGCGCGGGGCGAGGAGCCGACACCAATGCGGCGCGGAAATCGCGTATAGGCGCGCCATGCTGCACGCTCGCCATCACGCTGGAGAGTGAGTGTATCTCCTTGCGTGCAGCTATTTCGACCCGCTTGTGGGCAACTATGGCCTCAAGGATAGTCACGCCGCCACCACCGAAGGCTGCGTCGAAGGCTCCGGCTGCGCCCCTTCGTCCGTGCCCATAGTCTCTTCAGGTGGGCCACCGGTAAGCACTGGATTTCTGCTGAAGGCCGCAAGTTTGTCGAGCGTTTCTGAAGCCGCCCCGTTGTCAATGGCCTGAGACGCACGCGCCACGCCCTCCCGCAGAGTATCAACAAGCCTGGCAGCGAAGAGCGCCGCCGCCGCATTGAGCAGCACCACGTCACGCTTCGGGCCACGCTCACCGGAGAGTACAGCACGTACCATAACGGCATTTTCTTCGGCGGTGCCGCCAATGATCTCCTGCAACGGCGCGACCTCCAAGCCCAAGTCGCCAGGTCTTATCTCGCTCCGCTCGGTTGGTTGGCCCGCGCATACTCTGTAAATCACAGAAGGTCCGGTGATGCTAAGTTCATCCAGGCCGCCGTGCCCATGCACCACCAGCGCATGCTGCGAGCCGAGACGCTCCAGCACCCCCGCCATCTTTGGCGCGAGATCAGGGTCGGCTACGCCCAGCACCTGGGTGCGCGCTCCGGCAGGGTTGGTGAGAGGACCGAGTATGTTGAAGACTGTGCGGGTGCCAAGCTCGCGCCGGACGGGAGCGGCGTACTTCATCGCGGGGTGGAAGAGTGGCGCGAACATGAAGCCTATGCCAACGTGCCGCACACAGCGCGCCACCTCTTCAGCGTCGAGGTTGATCTGCACGCCCAGCGCCTCCAGCACATCGGCGCTGCCGCATCGGCTGCTCATGGCACGGTTGCCATGCTTCGCCACGTGCACCCCGGCAGCAGCAGCCACGATAGCGGCGGCAGTGGATATGTTGAAGGTACCAGAGCGGTCGCCACCCGTACCGCAAGTGTCCACCACTTCTACATCGTCCAGCTCTACAGGTGTGGCGCGGCTGCGCATGATCCTGGCGAGGCCCGTTAGCTCGTCTACTGTCTCGCCCTTCATGCGCAAAGCGATGAGGAATGCGCCTATCTGGGCGGGCGTTGCCACACCGTCCATGATCTCTTCCATTGAGCCTGCGGCTTCATCGTCGGTGAGCGATTCGCTTCGTACCAGTTTGTCTATAGCTTCTACGATCATTGTTGACTCCTATTGTGTCGTGAGAGGAGCGGGAAACAAAAAAGCCCACGTCCCACAAAGGGACGAGAGCATAAAGCTGTCGTGGTGCCACCCTCATTCGGCACAGTAGTGCCGCACTCTCACGAGTACCTAGTCGGCCAGTCTATTCCTACGATACTGACCATCTGCCGATACCCAGCTCCCATATAACGGTGGAGTCTCCGGCGCAGTCTACTCAAGCATTTTCTGCTCTTTCGGTGAGCAACTCCCAGATCCATTCAACACATGCGCTGGTGCCGGCTCACACCTCCCCCGGCTCTCTGTACCCCGCTTCCGCGCCTACTCGTTCTGTTCGCAGTCTGTTCTATTATTCAATTGTTAGTGCGACTATACCATATTAACGAACGAGCCGTCAAGATGGTTTTCAAATGTAAATGTTCAGAGTAAGGGTGGAGCAATCTTCTTAGAGTAGCTGTGGAAGCGTACCTGTCCTCACCCTCTGCCCTTCTCCCCTTGTGGGAGAGGGGGCTTTGTTGCTGGGGAGTATATCTCCCATCAAGGGAGAAGGGGGCTAGCTCCTTCTCCCTCACCCCAACTCTGAACAGTTACCAGCAAAGGGTAAGTGTTCAGATTTAGGGTGGAGCAACCTTCTTGGGGTAACTGTGCGCCGCCACCGGCCCTCACCCCATTCCCCTCTCCCACAAGGGGAGAG